>CAVCIY010000084.1:0-26968 GCA_963602445.1 Lachnospiraceae bacterium
GTTTATAAAGAATATCGATCATGAAACCGTTTTAAAGCTGACAGATTTGGTGGATGTACAGCCCGGGCAGGTAGTCAGCAAGACGCTGGCGCAAAATGACGCTGTCAGTGTGACGCTGTTTGCCTTTGACAAAGACGAGGAAATCGGCACGCACGATTCCGAGGGCGACGCTATGGTCACTGTACTGGAAGGCCGCGGCAGGTTTACTGTAGGAGGCAAGGCGCATATTGTGAGCGCCGGCGAGACACTGGTAATGCCGGCTAAGGTGCCTCATGCCGTTTACGGCGAAGAGGCCTTTAAATGGATACTTACTGTGATATTTCCCACACGAAGCTAAAGCCGGTGTGTAAAAGCCGGTGTGTAAGAGCCGGTGTATGGAGGCCGGTGTAGATGCCGACACATAGAAACCGGCAAGGAATCGGCGCATGGGGTCGGCTCACAGATGACGGCTCACGGGGTCGGCGCATGGGGCCGGCGCACAGATGACGGCGCACGGAATCGGCGCACGGGGTCGGCTCACAGATGACAGCTCACGGGATCGGCGCACAGGATCGACGCTCGTAGACCGGCGCTCGGAGACCGGCGCACAGATGACGGCACACGGGGCCGGCGCACGGGGTCGGCGCTCGAAATCGACACGTGGGAGCCGAGAATCGAAACCGAAAAATAGGAAGTGACAACTATGAGGTATGTGACAGCTGCCGAATTGGCGAAAAGACTAAATGTAAATATAAGAACAGTGCAGCTGTGGGCGAAAAACGGCAAGCTTCCCGGTGCGAAGAAGCCGCACAGGGACTGGCTTATACCGATACCGGATGACGAAGATGCGGAAAGCTTGCCTGTCGCAGACAATGGCAAGGATGCGAAAAAAGCATCCCCAGGTGGTTTTGCTCCGAGCACGGAGGCCGCGGACGAGGCGCATCCGGGCGGAGCAGCCCCGAGTGAAACTACCCCAAGTGAAACGGACTCGGGCAGAGCCGACTCGAGCGGAGACGCCCCGAGAAGGACGGCCTCGGGTGGGACAACCTCGAACGGAGCAGTTCCGAGAAAAACGTACTCAGGCGGTACAGCTTCAAGCGGCATAATGCCTCTTTTAAATGCGTCCTTTGAGGTCGGCAAGTGCGTGGAATATATAGATTCGATAAAGGACGCAGAGATTGCCGATATAGCCTGGGCCGAATATTATTACTTCAGTGCCCAACCGGGTAAGGCTGTGCAGATGTCAGAAAAGTATATGGAATGCCCCGATCTCGAAAAGAGGCTTTCCGCTTCATTGATATATATCTTTGCGAATCTTTCACTTGGAAGAATCGCAGCCGTCAACGAAAGAATCGCTGCGGTGCGTGAGGACGTGAAAAGAGGGCTTGCGCGTGAGGCGGAGTCCAGAGTTCATGCTTTGTGCGCATTTATGTCAGATACGATAAATATCTTATTCCATCTGCCGACAGATTTTGAAATCTCGCGCGGCATACAAGCCAAGCAAAGCGTACAAAGCAGGCAAGGCGCACAGGCCCTGCGATCCGGGGATGCTTCGCAAACCTCGCAAGGCAGACAAACCTCGCAAACCACACAGGCCACGCGATCCGGACAAGCTGCGCAAGCCGATTCCGGTCGAAGCGACGCAGTTTCTCCAAAGACGCATTTACGCTTTCTGCCCGGCGGTCTCAAGCTTTTCGCCTGCTACGTGCTTGCACACAAGGCATATTTCGAGCAAAATTACGCACAATCGCTTGGAATAATAGAAACAGCGCTCGCATGGCAGGATAAAATTTATCCGATTGCGACGATATATATGCACCTCGTGGCTGTAATGGATCTGATGTGTCTTGGCGAGAAAGAACGTGCGCGGAAACATTTTATGCAGGCGTGGGAGATTGCAAGACCCGACAACCTGATTCAGCCTATAGGTGAACACCACGGCCTGACATACGGCCTGATTGAGACATGTCTGAAAAATGACTTCCCGGAGGATTATCGAAAAGTCATCGAAGTTACGTACCGATTCAGCGAAGGATGGCGAAACGTACACAATGCATACGTAGACAGGCCTGTGACCGGCAATCTGACGACGACGGAGTTCACTATATCAATGCTCGCAAAGCGTGGCTGGAGCAACCGGCAAATCGCTGATTATATGGGTCTGTCGGTACACACAGTGAAACAATATATGTCAATAATCTTTCAGAAGCTCGGCATCACAAGCCGCAAACAGATTTCCGACCACATGTTGAAATAATCCCATACAGCGAAATTAAAAAGATAACACATGAAGATAGGAATTTAGAATAAAAAATACGATACGTTACGATAAGAAAAAGAACTGTCGCTAGGGCGGCTTCAGACGCGATCTGCGTCTGAAGCCGCCCTAAAGCGATAGTTTTTTTGCGCTTTTTCAGACTTTTTGGCACTGGAACGGGTGGTCAACTGGCAATTCAAATATAGTAAAATACAAGGAGAAGCAATCGGTTTATAAGAAGCACGTATCAGCTAAAATGTGTACCGTGTCAAGATGTCCTTCACGAGGAAAAGCATCGAGCGGAAAAGTGAGAATATCAACACATTAAGCACATTACGGATCAGCGCGCGACAGCAGAAAGGAAATATGCCTATGGAAAGTACGGCATTGAGAGCGACAGAGGCAAAAGGTGAAATTTACCGTATATTTTCCCTTGAAGGGAGCGAGCTCAAGATAATTTTTCGTTATAACGAAAAATTTGGGAGGTATATCGGAGATTTTCCTGATTTTGAGCAAGAGCCGCTATATACCGACTCGGGCAAACCCTGGGTCTGTGCAGTGCAGGATATGTGCAGCCACGGGCAATGCAAAGACGGTTCTGTAAAAGGCAGTTTTGTAAAAGGCGATTCTAAGACCGAGGTTTTCAAGACCGTGGGTGTCGAAACCGAGGTTTTCGAGACCATTGATTTTGAAACAGTTGATTTCGAGACCGTGGATCTCGAGGCCGTGGGTGCGGACTGTGGCTCTTGCATGTTTTTTATAAGAGAAAAAGATGATGACCTGATCGGAGTGTGCGGATGCGATGCCTGCAGGCGAGCTTACTAACCTGAGCAGGTGTTTGCAGCAGACTGACGATTTAATGGAGATTCGGCACAGACGGATGTTTGCAGCAGACTGACGATTTAACGGAGATTCGACGCAGACGAATGTTTGCAGCAGACTGACGGTCGAACAGAGATTCGACGCAGACGAATGTGAAAAAATGTAAAAAGATAAGTTTTGTCAAAGATAAGTTTTGTTTTGATAAGTGTAAGGAGGGAGAAAAAAATGAAATGCAGGAAGTTAATGGCTGTAGTATTGACGGCATGCATGCTTATTACGCTCATGCCGACACTGCCGGCGGCGGCGGCCGGAAAAACGGCGATCTATAAGCGCGCCAATCCGGAATTCGCCGTGCTGAATGCCAAAAACGGAAGCAACAACAAGTTTTATGACAAGTTGCTGCATGACACGAAGGATGCGGATGACAAATTGTATACCGCGAAGGACGAATATGCTTACTTGAACTACAATTCGGCCTCGAAATTATTCGGCATAGATTACGAGGATCATGTCAGCGGCTGCAGCAGCGCTACCAAACAAAAGACATACAAATATACGTATGACGAGTCGGCGGTCCTCTATAATCTGTCAATGCCGAGCGGAAATCTTGAGATGAATTTCTCGACTACAATGCACAACAACAGACACTCTCACTCCGTGAGCATGTTGCTGCAGGAGGAGATAACGGCATATACGGAGTTTAATCTCTCCGCAGGAACTCTTTATCTGCACGAAAACAGCAGCAATTACGATATGGATGACAAGCGTGTCGGAAATTATAATTTTAGCGAGCTTAAGCCTAGCTCAGCCGAAAAAAAAGAAATTAAGCTGTGGGTTCGTTCTCCTTCACTGAAGTACGGCGATGACGGAGAAAAGACCTGCAACTGCGAGTCCTACGCAAATAAGACGGTGGTAGCGTTTCGTGACGCGCGCACGCCGAAGCTTATGGCTGTTACTTTTTTCAACGGCAGTGAGGAAAATACATATTACAAAGCCGGCGATACCGTAAAGATCGAGCTTGCCTTTGATGAGCCAATAAGATTTGCCGACGACTCGGCATCGGGAAAAGGCGACCTCTACATAAATCTTCTCCTCGAGGGATCAAGTGAAGGAAATGCTCTCAGGGCATATCTGACAAAGCTTGACAACAACAAGCTTTATTTCGAATATGAAATTCCCGCAAAGTCAACGATCGACAAGAAGATTACGAGCATCAGCCTTGCGCCTCTTGCAGGCAGCGACATTGCGCTCAAGCAGGTAATAGGCGGAAACAACTTTACTATAACAGCTCCGAGCGGCGAGGAATCGACCGGGTACTCCACCACTACCTGCTACATCACCGACCTTGCGGGTAATCCGCTGCTTTCAAGCGCAAGCGACAAGAGCTCAGATCGCGGTGTAAGCGCATATATCGACTGCGATGGGCCTTCGCTCGCGAAAATCGACGTTTCCGCAAACACAAACAACAGCGAAATAAATGCCATCATAGATGCGTTAAATACAAGTGACAACAGCGATAGTGCATCCGGCGACAGCGCATCAGGTGACAGTGCATCCGGCGACAGCGCATCAGGTGACAGCTCAGCGACTGAACGTGACAAAAACAACAGCGAGCTCTACCTGGCGCCGGGAGACAGCCTCGATTATACAATCTACATGAATGAATATCTGGCTGGCATGATACCTGACGGTGATTACAGCGAAGAATGCACAAATTTCTATGCGAAGACTAATCTGCTCGACGCAAGCGGAAATCCGGTCTACATACGCAGCAGATACTGCTGTAAGACCACGCTTGACGGCAAACAATACGGGCAGGGCGCCTCAGACGGCTATGTCTCATCCTTCTGGATGGAAACCCTTACCATAAAAGAAGGATATACATATGCAAGCAGCAGCGACACTCAGATAATGATCACTGAAGCAGGCCTTGCGGAGAGCGTGACTGAAGATGAGGCTACGGGCGTGATTACCGTTACCGGAACCGGTAAGATAAAAATAAAGGACACCTGCGGCAATGAAAGCACCGCAAAATTCAGCGGCAGCACAGTGGAAAATCTAAATACTCTTACCTATTATCTAGATACCGAGCTTCCGATTGTGACTACAGATGCTGCGATAAATAAATCAAAATCGACAGACGACGAAACGTATTATACTCCGACAGAGGAAAAGACAAGCCGTGACGGTACGGAAATCACGGGCTTCAGATTCCCGATAAAGCTTTCGGACTCTTCCGGTGTAAACGGCATCGCCGGTTATTTTGCGTGGAAAAATGACTCAAGCGATAGTATTCTCTACCCCTACAGCTATGAGTATACCGTAACCACGGGAGATGCACAGCTGCCGGCTGACGCGGTATGGAAAAGCGCTACGATGTCGAGTGCATATGCAAACTGTTTCAAAGAATTTACCCAAGTTGCCGATTCCAACATATGGATACATATCAGGCCTCTCGAGGACGAAAATATTAAATATAATGTCCTGAACTCGAGAATCTGCGTCGCGGCACAAGACTACGCCGGAAATAAAGCAAGAACATCCGTATATTATGACGCGAAGGGCAACCGCATAGAGCTGAACACGACTGACTTTGCCCTTGACTGGGTGCTTGAGAGCAAGCCGCCCGAAATTACACGAGCTAATACGAAAAAAGATGCAAGCAGCGGCAATGGTATACTCTATGCTGGACTGTATCTTTATGATGATACCGGCGTAGATAAGACGAAGGTGTATTACCTTTGGGCAGACACCGGTACAGAAACTCCTGCAGAAACTGCAGAATGGATTCAAGCCACAGTAACCGGCGATGATGAAAAGGCTGTAGAATCATGTGCTCTTAAGGAAGTGCAAAACGGGAGCAGCTGGTCGCAGGAGCTCTGGGTAAAGGCAAGCGATATAAACGGAAATACCATTATTAAAAATCTCGGGGAGTACAGCTATAGTCTCGAGGCGGTGAATTACAGCATTGAATACGACACGGATATTACATCCTCTCCACGTATCATGGTAAGGTATCTCACAGCGCCTTCCTCCGGCAATGTGGCACTTGTATTTATGATAAAGGTGCCGAACACAACTACCGATGCGGAAGGATATGACGATTATTATGTAAAAGTTCTCGGATCAAAAAGCGGATATGTGAATCGTTATGCCTTCCTTAATTATTCTACGCAATTGACTAACGGCAAAGACATGGACTTTACACACATGAAGGTAAAGACCACGACAGACGGTGCGGTCAGCTATGAATTCAAGACAGTCGGAAATTCTGCGTCGGACATATCCTTCATCAACTCGCTGAGGGGTGGGACCAGCACATATTCCGGAAATATGAATGTTACGATTATATCGGGCACGCAGGATGCATTTGCATGGGATACAACTGACGCAAATATACCCGTAAGCGCTGGAAAAGGCAGCTACACGGTGTCTACAGACGAGATCACATTGAAGGTGTCATCGCCAAGAGCCGGCGCACCGAACGCATTTGAAAATGTCACAGGCACGGGAAGTCCCGTAACACTCACGCCTCTGTCTGAGATTCCGGCTGAACCGAGCGGTGACGGCTCTTCATGGACTCCGGGCAGCTATACGAGTCTTTCCACCCTTGTAGGTCTCACATTCCGGGCGCAGATAGGCGCGGACAAGTACGGCTGGGATTACGAGGACGTGGACTGGAAAAATTCCTATGTGGAAATTCAAAAATCAGGTGTCACGATAAATAAGATCCCTTTGAAAGCCTCACCTGACCAGACCGTAACCATCTCGGAAGGAGATTTTTTCGCCGACTCCGGAAGCGGATATTACGAAATCCGGCTGGTGCTCAATTGCAAGATCGGAAAGGATTATTCCTCAGAGAAAACAACAATCTTTGTAGACACTACGGAAGCATCGGATTTTGAAATAACCGGCATCACTTACATGCCTTATCAAGGCTTTAAGAGTGCTCATTTCTATCATAATATAAGTGAGACAACATTGAGAATAAGCCCGGCAGGCGAAGGGAATGTACTCTATCTTCCTACAAGTCCGGCAGGAGTCGGAGGAAAAGCCACAAATCACATGCAAATAAATGCGCCCGACGTTGAGACCGGCTCTGTGAGTGGACGTTATTATGGTGCTTATAAATACAAAATATGGAATGTGACAGGCGGTATAGATCTTGCAAAATCTGAGGAAAACGCATATATCGCAACAAACAATACCAAAATATCTATCACAACTGTCAAGGATGCCGCCGAATATGATGCTGCACTTACTGAGTCACAAGAATATGTATATCTCATTAAAAACAAATTAAATACCCTCGCTGTGCAATTGGTAAAGGCAAACGGCAATGATTCTGAGATAAAGTACTACAATATATATCCTACAGATTCCTCCGTAAAAGGCAGCTTAAGCGCAAGCAGACTCGCTAACGGTACAGACGTGGTAAAAGAAGGAGATCTTATCTTTACTCCGGCGGAAAACGCAGATATGAACGGTGCCCATGTATATGTTTCAGTGGAGATTGCAAGGACAAGCAGTTCGGAAACAAACGAAGAAGTAAAAACACGCTATGCGCAGTACAAACCATATGCTGTATATGACACCTCTGACGCTTCAAAGGCTGCGATAGTACTTGAGCTTACGGTGCAGGCGGACGGCACATACAGGTGCAGCCTTCTTCCTGGAGATAATTGGTATCATGTACACTCTGTGGATAAATACGGAAATGTATGGGTAAATATAAGCTTCTCAGGCGGAGCCGAAAGCTACAAGGAAGTAAAGGACGGCAATTACACCATGTATGTACATGCTACCGAGGTCAGAGTGGACACGGCAGCTCCGCAAATCGAGCTTATAGAAGGAAGCCAAAAGGAAAGTGACGGCACGTATGAGGCAAAATTCAAGATTACGGATCTCTCTTTGAATGCAAAAAAAAGTACATCTGAGACAGGTATCAACAAGTATTACGCAAACGATCTGGATATAGCACTGAGTATAGACGATGCTCATGCGGAGGCAATAGGAATAAGTCCGGGAGGAACCACAAGCCTGCATATAGAGTCCGAATCAGCACGTCCCGCATACTACAGTGCGGAAAAGACATGGAAACTCTCAGAAAACGAGGTCTCGAAGACCGGAGTATATGAAATATCATATAATCTTATCCAAAATAGCGAGACAGTTGACGACATTACCACTTACGAGGACGCATACATAGAGCTGACCGTCAAAGGCGCGACCGGCTATGACAGGGCGGCCGGGGACGGCAAAGTGAACTTTACCTTAAATGTGGCAGCAAGCGATATCTTCGGAAATACCGGGACGCAAAGTGTGCAATACACAGACGCGGACAATGTGACTCCGAAGGCTTATACAACAGGCGACAATGCTCCGAAGTATAAATGTATTGGTTATAATATAGGTAAATATACATCGAAAGACGATTGTCAGACTATTCTGACATTCAATGCTCCGGTGCAGCCGAGTGCTTCATGGATATGCCCTGAGCCTAAGGGCTATTCAAAGGAGCAGGCTGATGCCTTTCCGATAACGACGGGCGGCGACTATGAGATAGGATATACCGATGTGTTCGGAAATCATTGGACACAGAATCTTGCGATCCCGGTGAATGCCATAACTTATCCTGAAAGGGTGGATTTGAATTTTGTCATAAACGGCGTGAAAAGGGACGCAAGCGAGGTTTTGCCAACGGATTTGACAAACGGTTCGCTGACGATTACCGCGAAGATAAAGGAAGAAAAAAGTCTATACCATTGTATTTTCCTTACAACCGATGCCGACGGTGAGCTTTGCTTCCTTTCAGAAGCGGAGGATGCAAACTATAATAAACCTGCCGGATGGAATTATAATTCAAGTGTGGCGAATGAGAAAAAGATAACGCTTACTGAGAATAAGACAATATATCTTTGTACTTATTATGGCTTAACGGACGGCGAAGCAATCGACATAGACTATGTGAAAGATAAGATAAAAGATTTTAGAATAATCCCTATACACATCACAAACATAGCAAACGGTAATCCAACGGCTGAGCCTCTGTTCTATTTCGAAGAATTCGGTGACACATATACAAAAGATACGCTTCCGAAGGACTCAGACGGAAAGGTCAAGACTACCGGAGCCGTGACCGTATCATACAAGGCAAATCGTGCCGTGACTTCGACAGGAGACTCCGGCAGCAATGCCTCATTTAGGTATGATGGCAAGTCCTCACACGCTTATGAATTCAAATTTAAGGATTCCCTCGGAAACGAAGGCACACTCAAGGGCAGCCTTGAGGATTACGGAATAGAGCTTACTGAACCGAAGGAAGAATACGCGGACATGGACGCGCCTATGGTGAATGTAGACATACTCGCAAAGCGCTTTGGTGCGTACAAGTCGGCTGAGGCATTTTCCGTACCGCAGGACATCACGTCGAGTGATAAAAGTACAAGCTCGACCGCAAAGGCAAATATGTCCTCAGCTGTGACGACAGCATTTGAAAATGCATCCTACGTACAGGATTACAATTTGCGAGTGCGTGTCGATGACTACTCTGATTACAAGATAGTGCTTTTAAAGGATGCGCCTGCATCTTCCCTCACCTACAGCAAAGCAAAAAGCGATGATGATATTACTGATGTGTCCTTGAGCGGAAACGTCGTGAGCATCTCGAAGGACGCGAGGACCCAGGGGGAGTGGTCGCAATTTACGATAGCTGTCGTGGACAATGCGAAGGCAGATTCTGCGGCGACTGCTGACAATTATACATACTTCACTGTCAAGAAGAGTGACATAGAAAAATGGTTTGACAATACAGCGCCGACGCTCTCATCGGAGGTCATCGCAACGGAGCTCTATTCGAGGATCGAGTATGTCACATTTAATGATACTGCCGATGACGGAAGTGAAAATCCAAACGATGGTGCCGTAAACGGCATGGAGTACTCCAAGGTGGGCAGCACAAGCGCAAGCAGCAGCGCAGAGGCAGCGGCTGATGCCGCTCACGTGGGTTGGTTCAAAAGAGTACACACAACAAACGAGACAACGCACGTAAACTTTTATGACTCGGTAGGAAATACAAACAGCGGAAGCGTCGGAGTGACAGGGATAGATGATACAAAGCCTGTGCTCAGTGTGGAATGGTCGCCTTGCGGCATAGGATCTGACGGCAAACCGGATGAGACAACACCTATAAGCAAAATATCCGGCCCGGTAAATACCCCTGCGACCGCTGTGGTGGAGAGCACGATACCTATCTATTATGTTAATGTGTACGTAGCCAGCAATGATGGTTGGGAGGAAGTCTACTTCGAAAATATGAGACGCGGGACACAGACCGACAGTGAGTTCTTATACCGTGACGAAAGCTACGGCATCAAATGCGAAGGCACGACAAATCGCGTGACAGTCAAATTCACCGTGGACAATCGTACGGTGAAGGTCATCGTGACCGCACTAAACGGTCGTAAGGCTGAGACATACCTCACACTCCCGGACAAGGTGATAAAGACGACGGCGCCGACGTTTAATGTTACTCAAAAAGAGCTTTACAGAAGCAAGAGCGGCGGCGGGTCGTACAGCGTTCCTTACGCAGTGCAGATCACAATGGAAGAAGCAAACGGCGAGTCTGTATATTACAACGGCGACACGCGCGATGCGTCTGGAAATAGAAAAACCTACAGCAGCGGCGACAACGCTTATAAGACAACAGTTTACAAAAATGGCACATACAGCTATATATTTACGGATAAGGCCGGAAATGTCACAACTGCGAATGTTAAGGTTGAAAATATAGACAGCACAGCTCCTACTCTCACTGTAAGTCCTGAAAATACGAGCAGCCTCATGCTTACAAACAAGGATACGGAGGTGAAGATCACACCGGATGAGGATGTGACGCTTTCGTGGAAGACAGCGGCCGGCGCCGTGAAGTCAGCGGCTGTAGCCGCAAACAAACAGCAGGCTGTCAAATTTGACCAAAACGGCGTATATGCGATAACGGCGACGGACAAGGCCGGAAACAGCAAATCTGTATATGTTACTATAGGAAATATTTCGAGAATAATTCCAAATATAAGCTTTGACGAGAAAACGATCTTTGTGAGACAAGGCACCGCAAAGGATGATCCTGATTTCAAGGCTAAGCTTGAAAAGGGCGTGAATGTATGGAGCATAAATTCATCTGCAGGTACGCTGACCTGGACGTATGACATTTCCGCACTCGATCTGAGCAAGAAGGGCGTTCAGAATGTAATATACACGGTGACAGACAAGGCCGGAAATACAAATACAGCAACGCGTTTTGTGAGGATATATGACAAGGATCTTCCTGCCATCATGATTGACGGTAATTTTGTGGAAAACGGAAATACTTATACTCTCACGAGCGGCACGCACAAGCTTACGATGGACAAACTCAAGGAGATTACCTCAGGCGAGAGCGAGCCGTACACGGTAAAGATTAAGAAAGGTATGGCGACAGCCGGACAGATGAAGAAATACAAGTCCGATGTGTCTTTGGGCTCGGACGGAAGCTTCAGCCTAAGCAAAGGCTTCTATACGCTTTACGTAGTGACACAGAGCAGATCGGCATTCATAGCGACACTTTATGTAGAAAAGTAAGGAGGGAACGGTAAGATGAGAATTTTTAAGAAATTTCTGTCGTGCCTTTTGTGTGCGGCGATGATAGTGACCGCCCTGCCGGCTGCTGCCGCGGCCGATACCGCTTCAAGCGGTACAAAGTCGATAGACAACGGCTACATAAAGGTGCAGGTCTCGGAAAAAAACGGCGGCTTTGCGGTAAATACCGTTCAGGGTGATCTCGTAAAGAAATCCGACAACAACAAGAAGCTGCTCTTTCACAACGATGAGTATGATACATCATTCATATCATACAGAGTAGAATTTGCTGATGGTACTACCGAAGACTACATCTTCGGCGGAAAGTACGGCGGGCTCTTTGATAAGAGCCGCAAGGGCGTAAGCGTGACTCAAAAACAGGCAAACGGCGACATAATCGCAGCCTGGGGCACAGGAGACCTGACCTTTACGCAGACAATCACGCTTGCAAATACCTCATCGGATCAGCACGGCATGGTGTCTGTACAGCTTGCCGTGCAAAACGAGGGCTCTGCGAAGGTCAGTGTCAAGGCGAGGATTCTCCTTGACACCTACCTCGGAAGCAAGGACTACGGATATTACCAGGTGCTCGACAAAAACAACGTCACAAATCTCGTGACCACCGAGCAGATTATCGACGGAAAAGGCGCATTGTCCGTACCGCAAAACTTCTATGCGGTGGACGATGCGGCAAATCCGGGGATCGTGGCATATTCCGTGAGCAACCTTAGCGATCTTCCTTATCAGGTAGCACTCGGGCATTGGAACAATCTCGCGGCGAGTCTGTTTGATTTTACGCCGTCGACGATTGATTTCACAAAGGATCAAAACGACTATCTCACAAGCGACAGCGCATACGCTTTGTATTATGACATGGGCGATGTGGCGGCAACTGACGGAAGCGCAAGCCTTGTAAGCTACTACGGTGTATATTCAAACAGCACGGTATCTTCAGACCAAAATGTTTCCATAAATGCCACCGCACCGCTTAGGCTTGAACTGAACGATGAAAAGACTGCATTTAAGAGGCTTGATCAAACCGGCGCTGCAGACTTTACGATAGACGCAATCTACGAAAATCTCAATGTAACGGGCGCAAAGAAATACGATCAGATAAAGCTTGTCGTTCAGTCCACATCAAACCTGCGTTCACTGGACGACAACGGTCAGGTCTTTGACCGGCAGCAATTCGATACATATGACCCGTTTGTGGCCTCCACAAATACAAATGTAAAAGTGGGCGACATATTAAACAAAAAGCTCTATTTCAAGGCAAAACTCTCAAACGAAGCTGCATATGAACGCATCACCATAAGCGTTTATGATGTGTCAAGCAAGAGCGAGCTTACGGATGAGAATCGTCTGGGCGTAAAGGAGATATATATCCTCCTGCCAGGCACTGACGGAAATATCCCAAAGGTGGCATTCGCGTCCATGACTCCTGACACTGTCTACTTCGAAGGCACGCGCCATCTCTTTGTAACGGTGACAAATCCTGCCATGCTCACGAACCGCGCAAATTGGAATCTTTATGCTTACAACTCCGCGGACAGCAGCGTGCGCATCGAGATACCGCATTCAAACATCTCTATGAACGACAATGTAATGGATGTGACGCTTGATGACACGATGAAGACAGCCACAGGCAGCTGGTATCTGCAGCTTGAGTGGACGGCTGACGCGGTGAAAGCGGGAATCGCGACTAAGGCCGAGGCTCAGACGTCAAGCCAACTCAAGTTCTCTGTTTCCGACAATACAAAATATAAGAATGACAGCTACGGCGTACTCGCAATCGTGAAAAAGGATTACGGCGGAAAGAAGCCGACCGAGTATACCATAGAGTCATTCATGAATGAGGAAGCATATGAGAGATATCTGAAAGAAGACGGCACCGGAGAATATACTCTAAGCACCCTGATTGAATTTAAGGGCGCTTTTGTGAAGAGTAAGTACAAGCTCGATTCGGACGGCAAGACGAAGGTCGGCACGTATTTCACGGCCGTGAGCACAAAAGAGCTTGACACAAACACACGCGAATATAAGACGGAAAATTGTGTAACTATCAACGGCTGCATGGACTTCGAGGGCGGTACTCTATCCGTCTACTATGAAGATTATGACAATACCAGCCTGAGTAAATGCCTGGATTCCGCGATTTGCGTGGAATTTGACGGTGAGCTCCTGACGAGTGACGCAAGGACGTCAATCTGGAGCGGAAACGCAGGATTTACAAAGATTGAGCAGGGCGAAGATTACGCTCTCAGACCTTATGATAAGGACGGCAACAGAAAGGATGAAGAAAGCTTTTCAAGCGAGACGATCAGCCTGATATGGCCTTCCGTATATGGCACGGCGCAGACGCTTGCCGGCATGATCTTCAAGATGGCATACGGCGAGCTCGGCGTGATGTACAACGATGACGGCAGTGAGATTGGAAGAGTGCTGTCATTTACTGCGCAGCTCGACCTCTCATTTACAGGACATGACAAGGGCAATTCTGATGAGGGAACCGAGACTACGACATACTGGTCAAAGCTCAAGGATATCTGGAAATATTACAGAACAGGCGACAGCGTATATACCTACACGTCTCTAGGCGGTGGGAAAAACGATGCTTACAGCTTCCATCTTGTGGACGAAGACAAAGCAAATGATGAGGAATCCAAGGCAACTGCGTCGGTAATGGTGCAGGATATACTCTTCGGCTGCGGAGAGGGTTTTGTCGGAGTGCACTTCAAGGTGGATATCGGCCTCAAAAATTACGTGTCCGGAATGTCAAACATAGCAGGCAGCCTTGAAGTAAATACAGTTCACAACTGGTCTGTGGGTCTTGAGGGCAAGATGAAGCTCGCGAGCATACAGCTTGAAGCCAAGCTGAAATTTAAGAGCAGAAACAACATTCCTGTACCGGACGATATTTATTTCTACGTGGACGGTTTTGAACCGGGACTCAATATTGACGGTTTCGGTGTCGTATGGATCACAGGCGGCGGCGGCGGAATATCAAACCTCTATGATACCATCTATTCCACGGGAGGTACACCTCCTCTCAAGCTGATTCTCTCGCTCGCATTCAGCATCGTGCAGACTCTGGACGGTACCGCAACAGTGACGGCGAGTGCGTCAAATCTCACACTGGAAGCAAAAGACCTAAAGGTCTTCGGAGAGATACCTGCCATAAATTACATCTCACTCGGACTTACCTGGAAGCCAAATATGGATATACGAGCTTCGATGAATCTGCACCTTTACGGCGGTGTCATTTCGGGCGCGGGATACATCGTCCTCACAAATGACGACGTCGATGATGACGGTCTCAAGGAATGGTTCTATGAGATGTACGCTCAGGCAAGCCTGCAGGTACCTGAATCTATACCGGCTGTAGGCGGAAAGACCATAGGCGGCGCAAATCTCGGGTTAAATACCGAAAAGATCTGGGGCGGACTAAACGTCCTGTCTATAGACCTCGGGATAGTATACTACTGGGGCGAGAGCAGCGTAGACTTCTTCACCGGAGACAGCACCAAGGTACAGCCGACATTCCCAGATCTCCTGCAGCTTAACGGAATAAATGAAAACGGCGATGTTCCGGTATATTATGATGAGGAAAATGACAGAACTCTGTATGCGCACGTAGGATCAAACCTGTCCGACCCTGTTGAGGCGGTGACTTTGGCGACCGACGGCACCAAGATCGACACAGCGGAAGCTGACAGTGCAAATCTTGCTGAAACTGACAGCGCAAGCCTTTCCGAGACTGACAGCATAAGCCTCATGAGCGGGGGATCACTGCAAACTTCAGCAGATTATACGCTTCACAAATTCAATCTCGGTGAGTATAGAGCGACTAGCACGTACTACGCGAGCACAAATTCCGCATCGATGGTTCAGGTGGAATATGACGCATCTTCAAAGGCCGAGGCAGAGGCGATCGCAAAGAGGATAAAGATAAATTCCGTCTATGACGCGTCTCAGGGCAAGATCAGCGACAGTGAAGCTACTGCTTATCCTTTGAAATATCTCGAAGGCACAAATATCACAAACGGAAGTACGGAAGCAAACGCCGCGAATGCGAATGTTTCGTACAATGCTGCCACAAAAAAGGGCATACTTGCCTTTACCGTGACAGACTCCAAATACTTCGATACGGATTGGTATATATACTCCGGAGCGGCGAGTGCGACAGGCGGAGCTGTAAATTCAAAGGTGACCTTCTATAATGTACAGTCACTTCCGAAGATAACAAGCGTGGAGTATACAAAGAATGCACGTAAGGATCCAATATATACTGACACTCTGACCTTTAAAGGAGAAAACCTCACTGAAATCGATGATATAAAGTTCTATCTTGTAAGCTCAAATGATCCGAAAGAGACGGGCTATCTTCTTGATCAGTGGGAAGACGGAATTTCTGATTATGATGACAACGATATGGAAGAATGGTGGGAACGTTTTCCGGACGACCTTCCGAGCGGAGATTATTATGTAAAAGCCGTATATTCCGTAGAGGATGAGCTGTATGATGTCTGCTACAGTACGGATACAGTATCTTACACGAATCCGAATATGCCGGCTACGATTACGGCGGGCACTGCGGCATCCGCGGGCGATCTCAAGCTTGGCGTGACCTTGAATGACAAGAACGCTGAAAACATTGACGGGTATATGGTCAGTGTGTACAATGCCGACGGTACGGCTACAAATGTGACGGATATGCCTTTTGAAAAAGCAGCCGAAGGGAATACGTATATAGAGATAGGCGGAAGCTATAGTGGCAGCAGCAATCGCGTAGATAATGAGGACGGTACTGTGAAATCTCAGGATGTCAATACCTACGGACTTACGGAAGGGACGCAGTATAAGCTTGTAATAACTCCATACAAGCTCATAGATTCACAATACTGCGTCTACAACGAAACTAGCGGAAAAGATGAACTTGTAAGCGACGGCGAAAATGACTCCGTAATCTACGGCAAGGAGGTCACCACAAATGCGGTGACGCTCGCGGCACAGACGACACCACAGGTTTCATTTGCTGCGGACAAGATCGGCATTTCAGTTGCAGGCAAATCAGGTCTTAAGGATGCGAACGGCGATACGAAGAGCGATGACAAGGTGCTGACATTCGCAAGTGACGAGATCAAGCTTACCGCACGTGCTGCGAGAGGAGAAGCTCTCACCGGCACTTGGTCGCTTGACGGTGCCGAAAGCGAAGATACAGACACAGACGGAACCGCACTTTCTGACTCTAAGTATGGCCATTACGGAACATTCGACAGCCAAACCTCCGTCTCTATCCCACTCAAGAATCTGACTGACGGAAGACACAAGCTCACAGTGAGCGGAAAAGACGCTGACGGCGACGGCTTCCGCGCAGAATATGTATTTGCGGTTGACACTGAGGCTCCGAGACTCATGATAGCATCGCCGGTAAACGGCACACCTACGGACGCCGACGGAGTACTTACAATCAGCGGCGTGACGGACGAGGATGCGCTTCTTACGGTCGTAGTAGGCACCACCACTGTGATTGACGGCAAAACAATCTCCGAGATTCCTGGTGCTGCAATCGACAAGGAAGGAAATTTCAGCTTCAGTATAAACGCGCCGTGGGCAAGCATCTGGCTCGAAAAGGATATAACTATTTCCGCGAAGGACGTGCTCGGAAACAAGACAGAAACTACCGCGACTATCGCAAGCGGTCTTACTCAGGACCTCAAATCTGTGCTTATCAAGGTAGACGGAGCTTCTGACGAAGACGGAAATATAGAAGGCAATGCCACAGCGACGCAGACAAAGAAGCTTTCCCTTGTCGGCAAAAATTCCGCAGGAAATGAAATGATGCTCGACAGCGATTATGTGCTTTGGGAATGCATGGCGGTAGAAGGCGCCGCAAGCGTGACATCTGACGGCACACTTACAATCGGTGAGGGTGCGCAAGGTATAGTGACTGGGAAATATGAAGTGTCGAGCGGCGCGTATATGACATATACACTTTGCTTCGGCGCCGATATATCAAACAGCTTTGTATATGCCAGCGGTGAAGGCGGAAGCGTTATCGGCAGCGGATATTATCGCCAAGGTGAAAAGGTATCTCTCACTGCCTCATCGAATATCGGATATAAATTCAAATCCTGGAAAATCGTATCGGGTCTTGCGGATGAATCGGCACTTTCGACGACAAGCTCGGAAAAGACGACATTCACTATGCCGGAGGGCAACGTACTTCTGCAGGCAGAATATGACTGGATAGGACTTCCTAAGGAAACAACTCCTGAAGCTGAGTTTGAAGCAGCAGGAGATAGCGGCGGCAAACTCACAAATGTAGAACCGGGTATGAAATACAGCCTTGACGACGGAAAAGACTGGATCGACATCACAGACACGAGCGTTGAGATTTCAGACATATCAACATCTCACGGCATCATTGTGAAAAAGTCCGGAAACGGCACAACTACAGCTGATTCAGACGTTCAGACCATAACGGTCACGAAGGCTGCCGCACCTCAAAGTCCGAGAGCTGAAGATTGCACGACAAGCAAGAATAACAACGGAAAGATCATAGGTGTGAGCACGAAGATGCAATATAAGAGTGCGGATGAGCGCACTTGGAACGATTGCGCTGGAGAAACCGTTGAAGGCCTTGTGCCAGGAGATTATCAGATACGGTTGAAGCCGTCAGGAAGCGTCTTGGCTTCCGATGCAGTCACCGTTACTATAGACAAGTACGTTCCGGGCGCAAAGGAACCTGCTGTGAAGGAAGTCGAGAGTGTTGACGCAGGCAAGGACGACCTCGTTATTGTAGATCCTTCAACGGGCAAGGCGACGAAAAAAGCTGCGTTCAGTGACAGTGAGGCTGCTCCTATAGGCAAGGACAACGAAATACTCACGGTAAAGAGCGGAGATCTTCCTTTCTGCTACGATGAGTACGGACAGAAGGTATTTGTGCCATTCTCCGCTGAGAAGGACGGAAAGATAGTATTTATCGCACCTAAGGACGGGAAATATTACTTCACTGAAAATTCTGTCTCCTTCAAGGATATGGCCGGCCACTGGGCACAGGACGAAGTTGACTTCACCGCTGCCAGAGAAATCTTCAATGGCATAGGAGACGATAATTTCGGACCAAACAGCTCGATGACGCGTGCGATGTTCGTGACGGTGCTGTGGAGAATGTCAGGCAAGCCTTCCGTGGCAGACATCTCAAAGGCAAAGAGCTTCACAGACGTCGATTCTTCGGCATGGTATGCGGAAGCGGTAGCCTGGGGCAGTGCAAATGGCATAGTAAACGGTGTGAGCGATTCTGAATTTGCGCCAAACAACCTCGTGACAAGAGAACAGATGTGCACACTGCTTTCGAGATTCCTCAAATACAAGGATATCAGCCTCAAATCTACCGCTGAAGCGATCGAGTTTACAGACAAGGCTCAGATCAGTTCATGGGCAGAGGATGCTGTGACGCTCTGTCAGCAGGCAGGGCTCATCACCGGATATCCGGACGGAAGCTTCAAGCCTAAGGGCAATGCTGCACGCGCAGAAAATGCGGCAGTATTTGAAAGAATGATCAAGACTGTTTTGGAGCAGGCTGAAGGAAGTCAGCTTCTCAGCACAGAAAAAGCCGAGTAACCCTGACCGGACGGACGGCATCAGACTAAAAGCCTCGATTGAGCAGCCTCAATTGACAAGTTTCGGTTGATGAGCCGCGATCCGGCGGCAGCATTACTCGCACAAAAAATATTCGGCATAGTCGCCTGCGGCGACTATGCCGTTTTATCTATTTCAATCCACAAAATTGTCGCCGTCATCGCCGTCCGCCTTGCGGAACATGATGATCAAAGCCGACAACAGCAGCAGCACTGAGAGCAATATTGCTTTGTTTCCCATAAAAGAAATACACCGACTTTCAATGACCGCACCAACTACAAATGATGCGATGACGCCATAATACAGAACCGCTTTTCGCAGATAGCTGTTCTCCCCGGTATTCAGATATTTGTCGAGATTATATGTACCGCTTCTCAAGTTTCCGATACACATTGTCGTAGCAATACTGTTGCCGTGGATCTTGCGAAAGCTCTCTACTTGAATTCCGCAGGCAAATGATATCATCACATTTGCAATCGGATTCAATTCTGTGGGCATGAATGACACAAATACCAGAATAATCGCTTCGACCAGCACCGATATCTGCCGCCAGTGAATCCTTATAACCGAGCTCTTTTGGTTGATTATATCTGACAGTATGATGCCGGCCGTAAATGCCAGCACAGGCCACAGATATCTCAAAGCTTCAAATATGTCACCGTTGGCAAGATTGACTCCAAACAAAAGCATATTTCCCGTCTGCGCATTTGCAAAAATATGATCGCGGAACAGATATGAATAAGCATCCATGCATCCTCCCGACAATGCCAGCAGGATTCCGCACGGAATAGAATCCGATATTTGTCTTTTCATGATACTGCCTCCGTCTCATACATCTTCATGCAGCCTGTCTCATACATCTTTATGTTCATGCTGCCAATCTCATACATCTTCATGTTCATGCTGCCTCCGTTTCGTGCGTCTACTCACAGCGATATATCCAATATAACCTGCCGCGATTCCGACCAAAATCCCCCCGAGTATATCCGTCGGATAATGTACATATAAATACATCCTGGAAAATGAAATCAAGCAAGCAAGTATAAGCGCCAACTTCCACAACTTTCTTTCTCCGGAAAAATACAATGCCGCCACTGCCGTAAAAGACGCCGCCGTGTGCCCCGACGGGAATGAAAAGTCACTCGGCCTTGCGATCAGCAGCTGAACCTGTGTATTTATATCATACGGACGTATTCTGGCAACCAGATTTTTTAATATTCCGTTGCATAGCAGCAGATCCACGCATAATGCCACCATCAATACAACTCCGGTCTTGCGTGTCTTTGGAATAACCAGAAGTACGATCGTAAGCAGAATCCAGACCATTCCGGCATCTCCTAATCTCGTGATAAAACACATCACCGCATCACCTATCGGAGTCCGTATATTTTGCAGCAAATCTAAAATCTTAAATTCAATTTCCATATTCTTCGCATCTCTTTCTTCTCATAGCACATCTCAATACTGTCCTGCTGACTGCCCACAGAGGCAACATAGGTTAAATATTCTGCTGCACTGGAGCGGATGGTTATTTCATCTTTTTTATTGTTTTTCTGAAAAGCTATGGTAAACATCAAGTATCTTTCTGTCTCCCGGTTTTAATCTGTTTGCACCAGTCGTGTCCTTAACGTCATCTTCTGTCAAAAGTTCCTCCTGCGCTATTTTTCCAGCGGTTGTTTGACGACGGTTATCAGACCGGCAATCATTTCAACGATCGACAGCCCCAGCAGCAGCCCGGACATAAAGTCTTTTACGTTCGAACCGCCAACAGTTGCCGACAGCGCGCTGCTGGCAATGCCGAGAACAATCAGCACTGCACCTGAGAGCACCTGCCGTTGCCGTTCCAGTTCCTGCGTACGGCGGAGAAGATCAAGAATCTGGTCATCGTCATAGGTGAGGACGCTTTCCTCAGCGGCATCCTCGCCATCCATCAGTTCCGCCAGCGTCACATGGAGCGTCTCACATAGCTTTTGGATAATGCCGTAGTCGGGCATGCACTTGCCATTCTCCCATTTCGAAATGGTCTTGTTGGATACGCCGAGCTTTTTCGCCAGCTGTTCCTGCGTGAGGTTTAATGCACGACGCTTTTTTGCGATATAACCGCCAATCGATATTTGATTCATTTTGTTTTACCTCCTGTTTCCTTGGATGTCTTAATCATAATAGAGGCCAGGGAAATATTCCACCCCCTGTGGGTAGAATATGCGTGGAATTGCTGATTTTATTCATCTCTTTTGCGTTTTGTCGAGTCAATATTATTAATATTCTCCCAACTTTTGCTTCACCTCCTGCTTCGCAGACATTCTGCATCGTGTCGATAACGGTGAATAACAAAAGGCAAGTTGTAAGCGCTTTAATCTTCAGACGGATACTGTTCCGGAATCAAATTGCTGTAGTAGACTGTTTTTCCGGACAGCACATCATCATAGAATCCCTGCTTCCAATCGATAAAATCAATCGAAGCCTGAAGCTCCTCCATGGATGCAATCAACGCTTTTCTTTTTATCTCTAAGATTTGTTTTCGCTGCGGAATTGATGACTCTCCTTGCAGACAAAGCGACAGATACTCCTTCATCTCAGCAATAGTCATCCCACATTTTTTCAGGCAATTAAGACTCTGAATCCATTTGATATCATGCTCATCAAAAACGCGGTAATTGTGCTGATCGCGTTTTACATTGGGAACAAGCCCTTCCTTACAGTAAAATTTCAGATTTTCATATGTCATATTCGTAAGCTGACAAGCCTCTTTCATCGAATACATAAAAAATTCCTGCTTTCTTCAAAAAAGTTCTTGACCGGTAGTAACTACCGGCTATTACAAGCATAATGCACTGAGCATCTCGTTGTCAAGGTGCAAATTTATTACAACAGAATGGCTCTCCACCTTTAGCTATTAATTAGAAACTATTAATTAGAAAGGAAGGAATCCCTATGGAATACATCACTTTAAGCAATGGCGTAAAAATGCCGCAGCTTGGCTACGGCGTCTATCAGGTCACTCAGGACGAATGTGAGCGCTGCGTACTGGATGCCTTGAAGGTCGGCTACCGTTCTATCGACACAGCCCAGAGCTATTTTAATGAGGAACAGGTCGGTACGGCCATTAAAAAGTCCGGCATCAACCGCAAAGACATTTTCCTGAGCACCAAGGTCTGGGTAGAACACTACGGCTATGAGGAAGCAAAAAAGTCAGTGCTGGAGTCTATGCAAAAGCTTCGCACCGACTATCTTGATCTCTGTCTCCTGCATCAGCCGTTTTCCGATTATTACGGTGCATGGCGGGCACTGGAGGAACTGTATGAAGGCGGAAAAATTCGTGCCATAGGTGTCTCTAATTTCTATCCAGACCGCTTGGTGGATATCTGCTCCTTTGCCCGCATTCGCCCAATGGTCAATCAGGTGGAGACGCACCCTTTTAACCAACAGGCAGCAGCAAAAAAATGGATGGATAAGTACGATGTACAGATCGAAGCTTGGGCTCCCTTCGGTGAAGGACGAGGCGATATGTTCCAAAATCCTGTACTGAATGAAATTGGTGCAAAATATCATAAAAGTGCGGCACAGGTCATCCTCCGCTGGCATCTGCAGCGAGGCGTGATCATCATTCCGAAATCCACCCACATCGAACGGATGCAGGAAAATCTGAATGTATTTGATTTCACGCTTTCCGAGGAAGACATGGCTTCCATAGCAGCGCTGGACACGAAAACCAGTGCCTTCTTCTCCCACTATGATCCTGCCATGGTAGAGTGGTTTGCCAAGATGGTAGAAGAACGAAAGCAGAACCACGACTGCTCCAAAGAGAAAAAAAACTGGTAGGGATGACGTTAGAATGAACTATGTGACTCTAAACAATGGTGTTAAAATGCCAATGGTCGGCTACGGTGTTTTTGAAATTCCGGCAGAGCAGACCGCCCGGTGTGTATTTGATGCGCTGGAAACTGGATATTTTCAATTTTGAGCTGACTGCCGATGATATGGAACAACTTAAAACACTAGATGAGAACCGTTCTATGTGGGCGGCATATGATGATCCCATGATTGTACAGTACGCCATGGAAACCGAATAAAGCAAGTCGTTGCCCAATTAAGCTTCGTCTCCGACTCGCTTAAGTTGGACGACACTTTTAGGCTTTCGTCCGTTTGTGGGAACATATCAGCCCTATTTTTTGCTTTGCCTGTTTGAGGGAACATATCCATCACGAAGTAACCGATTTATAGTAATTCCCAAAATCTGCCAGTGTATCAATGATTGGCAGCAGTTTTTCTCCTAATTCTGTTAGGCTATAGTCAACCCTCGGCGGCATTTCGTGATAATCGTGCCGATATACAAGTCCGTCATCCATCATCTGTCTCAAGCTGTCTGTCAATACTTTCTGAGATATACCTTCCAAATCTCTTTGCAATTCATTGAATCTCCACGGACGCACTCTTAAGTTTCGTATAATCAAAAGCTTCCATTTGCCGCCTACAAGTGCCACTGCTGTTGCCACTGGGCAAACCGGAAGTTCGTCTTTTGTTTTCATGCAATTGCACCTCCCCTAAATATGATAGTTCACGCAATTATAGCACATTCTTTTTTGAATGTATAGTTACAAAAAGGTGCGTACTATGATTTGAGTGCGTAATGGTTTATCCTATATTTGCAAACGCAATAAAATTCAAAATCGGAGGTAGGTACCATGGCAAGTTATGAAAAAACAAATATAGGAAATGAAGGCAGAGTGGAACTTCATGAAACGCTTTCTCTCACAGGTGCGGAAATCAGTATCAACAATCTTCCTGCTGGAGCAAGCGTTCCTTTCGTACACTCTCATAAGAACAACGAGGAAGTTTACGGCATTCTTTCCGGCAAAGGAAAAGTCATTATTGACGGAGAAGAAGTTTCTCTCACTGCTGGTGATTGGGTAAGAATCTCTCCCACTGCTAAGCGTCAGTTCTTTGCAGCAGATGACGAGGGGATTTCATTTGTCTGTATTCAGACCAAAGAGAATTCCCTGGAAGGCTTCACAGCAGATGATGCTGTAGTATATTAATATCCTCTCAAGACACAACAAGCTTCTCACCACTGGAACATTACCTGATGGTGGGAAGCTTGTTTTTTAGTTTATAAAGGATTTACAGCTTACCTCCAAACACCGGGAAGAAACCGTATTCGCCATAGTCCTTAATTTTTTCCAAATGCTTGAGGATTTCCATATCCTCATCTGAAATCACAAAATCAACATCCGCATTGGTTCTCATATGCTCCGGATTTGCGGTCTTTGGCAGAACAATCATGCCAAGCTGAATATCAAAGCGGATGCACATCTGCGGAATTGTAACGCCATATTTTTCAGCCATATCAGCGATAGCCTTGTTTTTCAGTGCCTCACCGTGGGCAACCGGAGAATATGCTTCCATCACGATGCCCCTCTTCTGGCAGTACTCGATCAGTTCCAAGGGTGAATTGGAAATATGACAGAGCACCTGATTGACCATCGGCTTGATTTCAACCGCATCCCACAAGTTTTCAATATCTTCCTGAAGAAAATTGGATACGCCGATAGCACGAAGCTTTCCTGCCTTATAAGCATCCTCCAGTGCTCTCCATGCTGCACGGTTGCCTTCCACATAGCGATCCTCGCTCTGATTTACCTTATCCCAGGGCTGTGGGCTGTGAATAATCATCATATCGAGATAATCAAGTCCCATATCTTCAAGAGTCTTGTCAATACTTGCTGCTGCCGCTTCATATGTCTTATGTTCTGCGGCAACCTTCGATGTAACAAAAAGTTCTTCTCTCGGTATACCACAGGTGCGGATTCCTTCGCCCACGCCACGCTCATTACCATAAGCTTGTGCCGTATCTACATGACGGTATCCTATCTGTACAGCAGATTTTACGGCATCGGCTGCCTTGTCATCATCAATAAACCAGGTACCGAGAGCCAGCACCGGAATTTCCACTCCATTCTCAAGTTTCTTCATTTCACAAAACATTTTTTATTCCTCCGTCCAGACCTCTTTTGCCAGGTTAAACACAGCCCAGGCCTTCGGCCATCCTGCATAAAAAGCTACATGCGTGACGATAGCCGCGATTTCTTTCTTCGTAACACCGTGATTCTTCGCATTCTGAAGATGAAATTTCAAAGATGAATCTGTAATTCCCTGAGCCATTAAAGCAACCACTGTGATGATGCTCCTCGTTTTCAGATCAATATCCTCATTGTTCCAGTTTTCTCCAAAAAGAACATCATCATTGAAATGTGCAAACTCCGGAGCAAACTCTCCAAGTGCATCTCTGCCTGCTGTTTGAACAATTTTTCCCATGATAATCTTTCCTCCCATTTATCACTTCAAGCTGCTGTACTGCTCATCAGAAACCGGTTCACACCATTCATTGCTGCACTCCTCTCCGGGGACTTCTACAGCAATGTGTGAAAACCAGCTGTCCTTTTTTGCCCCATGCCAATGCTTAACATTCGCAGGAATCATCACAACGCTTCCTTCGTGCAGGCTCACTGCATCCTTTCCTTCTTCCTGATACCATCCCTCTCCGGCAGTACAGATGAGGAGCTGACCACCTCCGCTTTTTGCATGATGAATATGCCAGTTGTTGCGGCATCCCGGCTCAAAGGTCACATTGGCTGCAAAGAGACCAGCCTTAGGGTCTGTAAGCGGATTCAGGAATGAATCACCGATAAAGTACTGGGCGTATGCTGTGTTTGCTGTGCCTGTTCCAAACATATTGTGCTGTTCAAAAGCATCCTTGTTTTCAAATTTCATGACAATACCTCCCTGTTTTTGTATCTTGAATCACATCATTTCATGTGCTATACTCACGATAAACCATAAACCTAACTTTAGGTCAAGACATTTTTGAAATTTTTTGGAGGTATGCCATGTATACGATTGGACAAGTAGCGGAAATGTTTGATTTACCCATTTCTACTCTCCGCTATTACGATAAACAAGGACTTTTCCCGCAGCTCACACGAGAATCCGGCATTCGCAAATTCAGCGATAACGAGATTGAAGCCTTACGGGTAATCGAGTGCTTGAAAAAGTCAGGTCTTGAGATCAAAGACATTAAACTCTTTATGGAATGGTGCGCAGAAGGCTCTGCCACTTATTCCAACCGCTTTGAGCTTATCCATAAGCAGAAAGAACGCGTTGAATCGAAAATCCAGCAGTTACATAAGACATTGGATATGCTTACCTACAAATGTTGGTATTATACGCAGGCTATGGAAGATGGCAGCGAGGACAGGGCAAAAAAATTAACACCGGACGGTCTCCCGGACGATATCCGAAAAGCATATGACAATTCGCACAATCAGTTTCCCGATGAAAAATAATCTAAATTGCTTGCAGCACAAAAACACCCCGCCGCAGCGAGGTGCTTTTGCATTCTTCCGTATTTATCCTCTCCTCAACCCTTCGAAAATATCCATCCTGTCCACTCGCAGACCACATTTTCATCCTGTCAACTCAACCCCAAATTTCCGGCAGTTGATATGTTCCCACACAGCAAAAATCCGAGCATCCGGGCAGTCCACAAAGAACCGTCCGAACACTCGGAAATGCCTTGATTTTAAGCCTTTTCTCGTTATTTAATTCTGTACCTTAGACATCAATACTACACTCTAAGGTACAGAATTAAAT
>CAVCIY010000085.1:0-26460 GCA_963602445.1 Lachnospiraceae bacterium
CCGAAAGCCTTTTTATATTAACACACCGCAAGGGTGTTGTCAATAACTATTTTTTTATTTTACCGGACCGAAATAAAAAAGCTGCGCATCGTACAGTATCCTGCAGCTCTGATCCGGTTCGCAAAAGTTCCGACTTGCAAAAGTTCCTACTTGCAAAAATTTCAGTTTGCAAAAGTTTCGGTTTGCAAAAGCTCCGACTTGCAAAAGTTTTGGTTTGTAAAAGTTTCGCATAGCAGTTTTATCAGTTTTTGTCACTGAAGCAGCTGCTCTAGGTCTTGCTCAGGCGTAGTAATCGGCGAAATACCGAAGTTTTCTGCAAGGTAGTTCAGCACATTTTCAGAAATGAAGGCAGGCAGTGTAGGACCCAAGCGGATATCTTTGATACCGAGATACAGAAGGGTCAGTAAGATACATACTGCTTTTTGCTCGTACCATGAAAGAACCATAGAGAGCGGCAAATCGTTTACTCCGCAGCCAAATGCGTCAGCAAGAGCAACAGCGATCTGAATAGCGCTGTAGGCATCGTTGCATTGTCCGATATCCATGAGGCGCGGGAGACCGCCGATCGTGCCTAGATCAATGTCATTGAAGCGGTATTTGCCGCAGGCAAGCGTAAGCACTACTGTGTCGGATGGCGTTTGTTTTACAAATTCCGTATAGTAATTGCGGCCCGGGCGCGCTCCGTCACAGCCGGCAACCAGGAAGAAATGCTTGATTGAGCCATTTTTCACTGCATCGATAACCTGATCCGCCACACCAAGTACCGTACCGTGCGCAAAACCTGTCATAACAGTGCTGCCGCCATTGATTCCTGTAAATGCCTTATCCTCAGCATAGCCCCCAAGCTCCAATGCCTTTTCAATAACCGGAGTAAAGTCCTTATCTTCTCCGATGTGCGTCATTTCGGGATATGATACTACTGCTGTAGTGAATACTCTGTCAGCATAATTTGCCTTCGGAGGCATCAGACAATTTGTCGTAAAAAGCACAGGCGCAGGAAGATTTTCAAATTCCTTCTGCTGATTTTGCCACGCTGTCCCGAAGTTGCCCTTTAAATGAGTATATTTTTTCAGTTCCGGATATCCGTGTGCCGGAAGCATTTCGCCATGTGTATATATATTGATTCCCTTGCCTTCGGTCTGCTCTAAAAGTAATTTCAGATCGCGGAGATCATGACCTGTGATAACAATAAACGGGCCTTTTTCTACACTCAGAGGAACAGTGACCGGTTCAGGCGTCCCGTAGCTTTCGGTATTGGCTTTGTCAAGAAGTGCCATGCACTTTAGATTTTTTTCGCCGACCTCCATCACTACAGGCAGAAGCTCCTCCATGCCCCAGTTTTCTCCGATAACAAAGAGTGCCTTTATAAAGAAATTATTCACTTCCTCATCGCTGTATCCAAGCACAAGAGCATGGTGCGCATAAGCCGCCATACCGCGTATGCCGAAAAGAATAAGCGATTTCAGACTGCGAATGTCCTCTTGAGCATTCCATACATTCCACATATCATAGTCGTCTGTTCGTGCGCATGCCGAAGAGCAATCAGAACAATCCGGAACAAGACGCGCTTTTTCCTCATGCACCCTGTCTATCAGACTTTGCAGCGTCTTTTCATTAAAATTCACATTTGTGATTGTTGCAAACAATCCTTCGATCATCAGTCTTGACGTGTCATCATTTACTCCCGGCGCATTTTCTGCCGCACGAGCAAGTCCGACTAAAGCGCCGGTCAGCTCGTCCTGAAGCTTAGCTGCGTCAGCACTCTTGCCGCAGACACCGGCTTTTCCTGTGCACCCTGTGCATCCGGCCGTCTGTTCACATTGAAAACAAAACATTTTCTGTTCCATCATAAAATCCTCGCTTTCTTTTATTTAATTTTCACCGAGCATTAATTATTTGAAGCATTAATTGTTTGAGGCTTTTAAAGCACTATTTTTAAGCGCTGTTTAAGAACATTCTTTTGATTCTGACGATCAACATAGTCCTTTCGTCTAAAATCAATTGAGGTCCTTTCATCTAAAATCAATTGAGGTCCTTTTGTCTAAAATCAATTGAGCATTAACATCTTAAAGACTTTAATTGCAATTATAATACTTTAAATGCCACTGCAACACTTCTAAAAGGCGTCTACTTTCATTTTAATGTGTTGCATTTTTTCTGTATTATAATATAATACAATCAACAAGTCGGTTGATTTTTCAACAAAATGAGGTTTTTTATGAGAGAAATTTTATCTATCCTTCAATCTTCCGGACTTTTCTCCGGTATTTCAGAAAACGAACTTTCAGCTATGCTGTCTTGTCTTGATGCGAAAAAAGAGGATTTCCCGAAGGGAGCCTTTGTGCTATGCACTGGGGATACGATAGAATCAATCGGCATAGTGATTTCGGGAAATGTTTTGATTATACAAGAGGATATTTGGGGAAATCGAAATATACTTTCAAAAGCGGTGCCGGGGCAAACGTTCGCAACCGCATTTGCATGTGCGTCCGGGTCGAGATTAAATGCGAGTGTCATCGCCGAAACACCGGTAACTGCGATATTCATGAATATAAAGCGCGTGTTGAACATATGTCCCGCCGCTTGTGAGCACCACAGCAGAATTATACGAAATATCCTAAACGAGCTTGCCGAAAATAATCTGCGTCTCAATGAAAAGCTCACACATATGGGGCAGCGCACAACACGAGCAAAACTCATGTCCTATTTTTCTGCTGAAGCACAGCGACTCGGAACGTACGAATTTGACATTCCTTTTTCAAGACAGCAGCTTGCGGATTATCTTGCAGTCGAGCGAAGCGGACTGTCTTTGGAGCTCGGAAAGATGCGAAGCGAGGGGCTTATTGATTTTCAAAGGAATCATTTTATTTTAAAAATTTAAAACGATTTTAGTTTAAAGCGTTTGAAAAAAAGCGATTTTAGCTTAAAGGGTTTGAAAAAAACGATTTTAGTTTAAAGCGTTTTTAAAAACTATTTTAGTTTAAAGTGTTTTTAAAATTACAAAAGCACCTAAAGCAATGATATGCCCCCTGTCAGGCAGACAGGGGGCATATCGCCGTTTTCGGACGCTTTAGATGCCTAGTTTTGCTATAGATATAAGTTTATAGCTGAATTATTATTCGCTAAACTGCCCGAACTTCTTGTAATGGGCATAATACTGGATAGCCTGTGCATCGAGTGAATCTAATACTCCGTCACCATTCACATCGCTGTTTAGCCAGTCGAGGCCGGCAGTTTTGCTGTTGAATGTGCTTCTTGTCATGTACATAACTGCCTGCGCATCTGCAATATTTGTCTTGCCGTCACTGTTTGCGTCACCTGTTGCAGGTTCAATGACCGCATACGTTCCCGCTTTTTCTTTTGCTTCAGGTGAAGTCGGAACGTCTCCTTCCTGATAAAGAGCAACGAAAACGTATTCGTCATTTTTTTCCGCATATGCAGGAACATATGTCAGAACAGTATCACCGACAAAGTATGCATCGCCATCTGCAGGCTTTGCATTAGAAATATATTTTAGAAGCATATAATCCGCCGCAAATCTGCTTGTACTGATTCTGCTTTGTAAAATATCAATGCTTGTTGCGCTTGCAGGCACAGTAGTAACCCTTCCGCTAACATTTTCCTTTGCGGATGCGACCGCTTTAGTCACGGCAAAGCTAGCTTTTCCGGCCTTTTTTGCGGAAAAAGTGAAAGTTGCAAGTGTGATCGGATTGTCTTTTTCGGCTGCAATCTCTTTACCGGAAGCAGTCTTAAATGACGCAGTACATACCGACTTATTTTCGTCGCAGGTTGCTTTCGAATCATTCCCGAGAAGTGCTGCATTTGGAGATGCAGACAAAAATGTCAGCATATCTGTGTCATAGCTGAACTTTAATTCACCGCTTGCAAGGCTGTCTGCCGCATTTGGGGTAAGGGCAGCAGTAACGGTAACTGTTTCACCTACTGCATATCTTTCATGATCACAGGAAACCGAGGCAGCATAAGTCGCAACAAAGCTGACAAAAAGGCTTTTTTTGTTTCCCTCATATCCTTTAAGCGTTTTTTTAGATGTCGGTACATTTATTGATTCTCCGTCCAATGTGACCGAAACAATATTATGTCCGTCTTGCGGCTCCAAAATAAACATAGTGTGAATTCTGCCGTTGATCTTCACCTCGTCTGTCGGCTTGATAAAGACAACTACACTGGCACTTGACGGTGTATCGATTGCAGTACCGGTACAGGAACTGAAATCGCATGATTTTATAGTGACATACTTTTTTACAGTGTTTATTTCTGAAAATCCGATGCATGTCTGAGTAGCTGCATCAAAGGATACATTGTCCAGCGTAATATTACACGGTCCGTTTATTACTTTGCCGCTCTTTGACATATTTGTGCATCCTGTTACGGAAACATTATATAATTCGAACGACTCTGTCTTATCCATGTCAAAGATTACTGTATCCTTTTGGGTATCGTCACTTGCTCCAGCAGACAATACCAGATGCATATTTTGTACTGTGAATTTAGTATTGTATTTTACGCCTTCTTCTTTCAGAACATCGTCACTTATATTGTATCTGAAAAGTGAAGTGCCGCGTTTAAAATGCTCAGAAGACTCATATACTGTTCCGCCTTCGGCATCAATTATAAATTCCGCTGCGCCCTTTGCCGAGCCTTCAGCATCACCGTTTCTGACTTCCGCAATTCCCGCTCCGTCCGGTATATATACCTTGACATAATCTGTTCCTGTAGCTGCTCCGATGCATAAGCTCGACAGAATTCCGGCTTTTTCAAATGATTCTGCGTCGATCCTGTATGTACCGTTACCGAGGCTTGAAAGAGATATGCTGTCGCCTGATCCTTCAGGATTCGAATAACAGGCATTTTTCTCACTAACCCAGTAAACCGTAGTTGCATTTTCATCTTTAATTTCAAAATCTTCAACGGCATCCAAGCTTATTGTGTTCTTTTCTTCATCCGCTGCACTTGAGCTTATGCTATATCCTGCCAACAGAGAAATAGTCACACACAGCACCAGCAGGACAGATAAAAAATTTCTGTATTTTCTAATCATTTCAATATCCTTTTTATCTTTTTCTACTTAGAGATATTCTGCTGAAAGCGCATAAGGATAGTTGCAACCTGAGCACGTGTAGCGTTGCCCTTAGGTGCGAGTGTATTGGTGCCTGTGCCGGTAATCAGACCTGAGCCGACTGCCCAGCGCATATCCTCAATCGCCCATCTTCCTATCTTTGAAGCATCCGTATATGCTGTGATGTCCGCTGTTTTGCTGACATCATATCCCTTATACTTGGCATAACGTCTCAAAATAGCCGCCATCTGCTCTCTCGTGATCTCTTTATTTGGACCGAATGTTCCGTCATCGAATCCTTTTACGATTTCATGTGAGGAAGCCCAGCTGACAGCATCTGTGTACCAAGTTGCCGGCTTGACATCGCTGAAGCTGCTGCTTTCAGTGACAGCAGGACTCTTCTCCATCCTGTAAAGAACTGTCACAAGCATTGCGCGTGTCATAGTGGAATTTGGTGCAAAGAGTGTCTCGCTGACACCGTTAAAGAGACCGTTGTAATATACATAACTGATAGCATCTAATGCCCAATGACCCGAAACATCCGTAAACGGAAGTCCCTTAGGCGCAAGAACTAAGAATGTACCGGAACCTGATACAGTCACTTCTGATACAAGTATCTCATTTTCCGACTTGACAGAACCTGTGAGCTTTTCTGACTTACCATCCGCATAGACACGGTATACATCATCTGTATCTCCTGCCTTAAGACCTGACGGAGCTCGCAGACCAAGCGTCATCTTGCCCTTAACTTCTTCAATCTGCTTACTGCCCGCAAACATCTTTACTTCGTAAATGTTTGCATTTGCAGCATCTGCCGCACTTATGCCCGCGCTCTTGACAGCCTCCGAAGCTTTATCCGCTGTCTTCGAAGTGATTACAATATGCAGGTCGTTGCTTCCGATCTGTGAGCGGATGCTCTTTATGGCATCCTTGTCAAGCGTCAATATACTGCCGTCCGCTGTTTCAATTCTCAGATTCAGCTTTGAATCAGCTATATCTTTCACGCCGGTTGCCGGGATTATAATCTCGGTACCATCGGCATTTTTGCCGCCGGTATCAGTCTTTATGATAAGTTTGCTTGCTTCTGATTTTTTTGCTTCACTTACGCTTTTCTTGACTGCGTCTTCAGTAACAGTGACATTTGCATTGTCATCAGTCACTGTAGTACTAGAATCAATTATGACAGCATCCTTTTTTTCGACAGGCTCATCGTCGGTATCTGTGTCACCGCCGGTATCTCCACCCGTGTCTCCACCTGTGTCTCCGCCGGTATCTCCACCTGTGTCCTGACTGTCTTTGTTGCTAAGCTGCCATTTAAGCACAGGAAAACCGCCGTTAATTTTTCCGTCTGTGTCAACATCATAAGCAGATCCAAGCGTCGTTACAAAAGAAGCATCCTTCATGGAATCTGATGTCATAGAATTTGAAGCCAAGTCATCTACTCTTCTGTTAAAATAACCTCCGTTGGTCGAAGAACCTTCAAGCCACCAGCAGTTGTAAACGATATGGTTAAAGTTACCATTGTACGTACCGATAGCTTCTGCCCAGTTACTGCCTGAGGTTGAATCGATCATGCCGACGTTGTAACAGCTGACGAGAGTATTTTCATTTGTGCCGGCAATTCCGCCCGAAGGCCAGCCGCCGGTGACATTTCCCATGTTGTAGCAATTTTCACAAATGCCGCCGTTCCAGAATGCGCCGACTATACCTGCGGTGCCCTTTGCGTCAGTACCTATAATACGAGCATAGTTGACACAATTTTCGATGACAGCATAGCCGTTGTCCACTTTGGCTATTCCGTCAGTTTCTGCATTGTTATTGTAAGCCGTTTTTCCGGTCTTGCCTACGATTCCGCCAATACTGCGGTTTGCGTAAATGTAGCCGGTCACTCCTACGTTTCGAACTGTCGGGCTCACCGGTCGAATTTCGGCCGAATCATTGTCGTGGACTCCGAGACGGCCTATAAGACCGACACTCTGTCCGTCACCGAAGTTGCCGTTGTCACAATGACGATCGCAATAAATATTGTATACATAATGACCGTCGCCATCAAATGTTCCGCAGAATGAGGAACTAAGCTTTGTGCTGCTGTCTTCATCCTTCATGAGATACTGGCCGCCGATAGGCATAAAGTTCGGACCTGACCAAGTGTCAGAACTTTCTTTATATGTTCCGCCCATATCAAAATTTGAGGTGAGCTTTATTGTCTTTCCGTTAAAATCCTCCACACCGTAGTGATAGGTGTCTGTAGACATATTGAGGCCACTTCCTCCGGATCCGTCTGTCGTATCTTCATTCACCCATCCGTTGGCTTTGTCGTTCCACCATGAGGCGTCATGATACTCTGTATCGGATATATAAACTTTACAATCTTCATTCACCAGACCATTAACAAGCGCCGCTACACCCATCAGCTGTGCAGCAGTTGAAATTTCATAGGTTGTGTCGTCCTCATGTCCTATATACCAGCTGACATCGACCGTCTCGCCGTCCCAGTGCTGTTTGCCGGAAAGACTTCCTGTGTATACATTGGAATTTGTACCGCCTGATGCTTCTTCAGAGTTTTTCTTAACTATAGAAATCTGTATGGTGCTGTCCGCTGTCACGGTAAACGAATATGTACCATCTGTAGATGGCAGCAAATCGGTTTCATTATTAAGAATTACACTGCCAACCTTATATTTTCCTGTATTATATCCTTCTATTGAAAATACGACAGAAGCGCCGTCCAAATAACGCAGCTTCGAGCTTATTTTTTCGTTGTTTATACTGACATAAGAAACACCGCTGGCGTCATTTACAAGAGAAAAATCCACATCATATGCGTCGCCGGCTTGCCAGTCTAAAATAGGATAGCCGTTATTTATATTGTTGCTGTCCTCAAAGAATGCTTCTCCGAGTGTAGGAGCAAGTGCCTTAAGCTGTTCTGATGTCTGAGATATACCGATATAAGTATATCCGTCAGGAGCAGCCTTCACTGTATCAAGATAATAGTTGTTTTCCTGAGATGTCACCGTCATTGTTATAGGGAAAACACCTCCGGGAATCGTCAAGTCCCAGTTTCCTTTACTTGTAGATGTGAGAGTTCCCACATTATAACAGTTTGCGATATAGTCCGCTTTACTTGAAATTCCAATTGCCAAATAGCCGGTATCGGAGTTGTTGCGTGTGGATGTAATGCTTCCTGCATTATAACAATTTGTCACCACTTTTCCTCCAATGCCCGAAGCACTGCCGCTGACACTGGAAACAGGACCGTCATTATAGCAGCGATCAATTGTGCCGCTATAGGCAATGCCGTTTGCTTGCGAGAAGCTGTACAGAGTACCGTAGTTTGCGCACCTGGATATATTTGTCGCAGACATTGCTATACCACCGACAAATCCGGTTTTATCTGCGCGAATCTCACCGTAATTTACACAATCGCTTATGGTAAGAGTAGCTTGCTCATGATATATTTTTTCTTGTCCGTGTATTGCTACTAGATATTCGCTTACTTTTGTACCTGCCATTCCTCCTGCAGTACCTGCATATGTTTTTATGCTTACTTTATTTGTACAACCGGAAATATTAACATCACCGTCAACCCATGCTGCGATACCTCCGGCATATTCGTAGCATTCTATGCTTCCGTTCACAGTCACATTCTTTATATTTGCATCAAGTACATATCCGAATAAAGCGACAAAGCAGTTACCTATTTGCTGCGAAGATGTATCCGAATTCTTATAATACAGATTCTTTATTTCATATCCTCCGCCGTCAAAATTGCCGCTAAACGGCGCAGCCGAAGAGGGATAAGTGATACTTGAAGATTTGTAATTTACAAACTTAATCTCTTCAACGCAGCCTATAGGCTGCCAGTTTTTCGAAGTTTCACCGCATACACTTGACAGATCGATGTCATTTGCCATCTTAAAATAACTGCCTTTAAAGTCAAATTTTAATTCATTTACAAAGCGTGCCAACGTAACAAGATCATCTGCGGTCTGTATGAGATAAGGCACATTCTCCGTACCCTCTCCTTCCCACGGATAAGAGCCAATCGTAATCTCTTTACTGCCAAACCCTGTAAGAGTTATAGCGGCAGGCTTTTCTTTTTCTGTAACGATGCCGTTTATGCATCTAACTGCTGCATTTCCGGAAGCAACAGCCGTAAAATTCAGTGTTGCAACAAGCAGCTTTCCTTCAGAATCAAATGTACCGGTATAGTCATAATAAGATAATATTATGCTGCCGGTATCTTCTGTTGTGTCGCGAAAATTGGTAAGGCCTGCAGAAGTGACATCAACCTGCCTCAACAAATCTGCAGGAAAAGTCAGCTCTACCTGAGCCGAAACAGGTGCTGCGGCACCTGCTGTGCCCTTCAAATATACGGGCATCGAAACAATATCACCGATATTGAAAGTTCCCTCTGTCGTCTCTATCTCTAGGCTGTACCCTTCTTCCGCAAAAGCAACGGGAGTCGTCAGCGTCAAAGACAACAGCAGCACTGCTGTCATAAGCAGTGACACGATTTTTTTCTTTTGTTTCATGAGAATTCTCCCTGAAAATAGATAGTAATCGAAGCATTCGATTTAAACAAAGAGGCGGATTGGCACCGCCACCGCCCCTTTATGTATGTCTCTGTAAGAGCTGATTAGAAAATACTGTCTTACGTGTGAACAACGTTTATAATTTTATGCTTCAAACATTTTATTCAGTAAATGTGCCAAACTTACCGTAATGAACATAATACTGAATAGCCTGAGAATCCAGAGAATCAACTGCTCCGTCACCGTTTACGTCACTGTTGAGCCAGTCGATACCATTAGTAGCACTTGTAAATTTATTGGCTACGATGTACATAACAACCTGAGCATCGATTATATCTACCTCAGTGTCCTTATTTACGTCCCCTGTTGCATTGATAGTCTCATAAGTTCCGGTCTTTGTCTCTACTATTGGTGCAGCAGGTTCTTCTCCATCCTTATAAAGTGCTACGAAAACGTATTTTTTCGCATCATCACCCTGAGAATATGCAGGAACATAAGTCAGCATTGTATCACCGACATAATATGCATTGCCGCTTTCCGGCAAAGCATCTGCCTTATACTTGAGAATCTTATAATCTGATCCGAATTTTTCTGTCTTAATGTTATTGTCAATTAAAGTGACAGTTGTCGAACTCTTCGGCAGATTGACCGTACTGCCTGTGAGCTTTTCCTTCGCTGAAGCAACGGCTTTTGTTACGGTGAAGTCAGCAGTACCTGCAGCTTTTGCCACAAACGTGAATGTTGCAAGTGTAAGAGGTGTATTCTCAGTAACAGCAACTTCACTGCCGGAATCAGTTTTAAATGATGCGACACATGCACCGTCGTTTACATTTGCCTTTGCGCCGGTGCCAAGTTTATCTGTATTTGCTGCTGCATTGGTGAATTCGAGCTTTTTTTTATCATAGGTGAATTTCATTTCACCGCTGGCAAGACTGTCTGCTGAGTCAGGTGTAAGAGCAGCTGTAACTGTGACAGTCTCACCGGTTTTGTATGTCTCCTTATCAGTTGAGACAGATGCAGTATAAGTTACTGGCAGAGCAATCTTTATACTCAGACCACTTGTAACTGTATCAGAAAGAGTAGTTTCCGCTGTAGGAACGCTGACAGATGCTCCGTTTACAGTCATACTCTCAATGTCATGGTTCTCCTGTGGAGTAACTATTATTTTTGCTTTTGAATCTATGCTGCCGCCTATTTTAATGTCACCGGTTGGATTAAGCTTAACGTCCAAACCATTTCCAAGTTGTGGTGCATTTATTGCTGTTCCTGTGCAGGAACTAAAATCACAAGAATTTATCGTAAGAGTTGCTTTATTTGCTTTATTTGCGCTCTTTCGATAGCAATTAGCTGTAGTTGCATCAAATGTAACATTATTTAATGTAGTATCACCGGCCTTAATAACAGATGTGTTTACAATGTCGCATCCGGTTATATTCACATTTTCAAGATTCAAAGTGTAATAATCATTACTTGATCCCTGCGGTGCGAAGACAAAATCCGTTGTGAGTTTAACCTGTTGTTTACTAGTTAGTGACACATTCAAATTTTTAATTGTTAAAGATGAATTATCATAAACTGTGAATGGTGTATCTGCTGAAGAAATTATTATACCATCTGAATCTGTCAGCTCACCTTTACTATTTAGAGTTCCATATGTACTCTGATTCATAGTGGCATATCCGTTTTCAGTATTGGCACCCTCGAGAGTAACACTTTCACTTCCCGCTCTACCAATAAAAAAGAAAGCGAATTTCGTTCCATCAGGAATAATGAGTGTTACACCATTAAGACTTCCCATACAGCTGCTGTAGGCTGTACCAAGTATTAATTCAGACCTTGCTTTAGATGAATTATATTTGCTTGTATCAATGAGATATTTTTTCCCTGATTCGAATGTTACCTGATTTGTATCATTTCCGTCAGTTGTCCAATAAACACTCGTAATTCCATCATCGGTGTCGTACGCACCAACCGGATAAATTGTTGTTATATTTGTTTCTTCAGCCAAAGTGACTTCATCGGAAGAATTTGCAGCAGAAGTTGTAAAGCTTGATGCGGATGAATTCCACTCAGCATTAACTGTCGTTCCATTCACATCTATGCTATGAGTACCTGCTGTAAGATAAAGGTAAAGATGATTATCTGCCTCTGTTGACCAGTTAGCTTCTGTAGAAGTAGCGCTTGCATTGTAAATATACTGATGCAGGCCACCTTCATAGTAAGCTTCACTTTCGTTATCTACATAAACTGTATATTTACCGTCTACAGGGTCTATATTTGTGACATCAAGCTCGCAGAGATATACTGGATCTGTTCCGTTTGTCTTATCTGCTTTGATAGCAACATCTGTCACTTCTTTGTTGTCGTCAGAATCAATACCAAAAGACTGATATCCATTTCTTGTAACCATAGTCTTTACAGAACCTCCGGTTACAATAAGATTGCCGTTTGCACCGGAAACGCTCTTCTTCTGGGCACCGGCTCCGATTACGGGTGCATTGTAATCTGTGACTAATGTAACATTTCCGCCTTCGATTTTGCAATTTTTAGCTACAGACATGCGGCTGCCGCCGATACCTGCGCCCTGTGCCTTATTAACCAGATTAATATTTCCGCCCTTGATAGTGATATCGCCTATGCGATTCTGAAGTGTGGTATTTGTAGTTGTGTCATTTCCTATAAGAGCACCTGTCTTGCTGCCCTTGATGAAAATATTTCCGCTTTGGATAGTAACAGCACCATTTGCCTCACCTGTGTTTGCGCCGATAGCAGCTCCCATGCTGTTTTTATACATATAAAGGGTTCCGGCACCTGAAATATCAAGGGATGAAGTAAGTTCTGCCGTATTTTCAACATGAATCATAGCACAGCTAAGAGATGTATTATCATTTTCTAACACGCTTGTGCCTTCAATATTGAGAATATTTGAAGTTCCCTCTGCAAAATCTATAATGCTGGAAGTTGCAGCTGCAGGTCCTGAAACCTTAAGGTCAGAAATTGTGAGATTTGCAGCTGTTGAATAAATAATACTTACACGGTATGCTGTTCCGTTCCCGACTATAGAAACAGGCTCGGCAGTACTTACATTAATAGTAGTATCTTTGGTCACATAGTAAGATCCGCCGCTCGTAACATTTGTAGTTTCATCTACATCTGCAGCAGCTAAATAACCATAAGTATCTGAAGGAGTTGCGCTGCTGTTGGTACAATTATCAGGAACCAATGCCGTATATCCAACAATTCCTCCACAATAACTAAGTGAAGTTACATTGCCGCTATTTGTGCATCCGGAGATTGTAGATTCAGCTTTGCCGACAATTCCGCCTGCATAAGTACTTGCGCCGGTACCGGAAACTGCAGCACTATTGCTGCAATCAGTTATCACGCCATTGTTCCAACAAGAACCGACTACACCGCCAACGCCCTGTCCGAGACCGGCAGAAGTTACTGTGCATCCTGTATTGGAACAACCATTTACAGTTCCGTAGTTTCTACCGACAACAGCACCTGTATTCTTGCCTCCGTTAACTGAACCGCTTGAGACAACAACATTTTTTACAGTACCGGAAACACTTCCGAACAGTCCGACATTGTCCTGTGAGGCAGCGCTGATATTCAAATTTGATATTGTTTTTTTAGTTCCATTGAAAATGCCTGCAAAATCATATGCTGAATTGCCGCCTCCGATAGGTGTCCATGCAACACCACTTAAATCAATATTGGATCCAAGCACAAAATGCTTGCCGCTATAAGTATTTCCGCTGTTAACCTGACCGGCAAGGTAGATTAACTGATCAACCGTAGAGATAACGTACGGATCATTTTTGGTTCCTGTACCGGATGCATATCCGGTTGCTTCATTTTCTGCTAAAGTTGCTTCCGTTGCGCTTGCACTGATACCAAGACCTGCAAACATAGAAACAGCCATACAGAACACTAACATGATTGATAAAAATTTTTTCATTTTTTTCATTATTTTTTTCCCCTTTTGCTGTCCTTTGTACTAAGTTATACTTTTTTATACTTTATGAAATGTTTATTGTGTCACTGGCGGACAAACTTGATTAATATATTTCACCACCCTTCTCCTAAATCAGATTTAAATATAATTTATATCATGGGCAAATTATATCACGGGTAAAATCCCGGAGATATAAATTATGCTCGCCGACTGCGAATTATGAATTGCGAAGCCATATGTTTGCATCATATATGTTTTAGATATTTAAAATTGTAATACTTGTTTTTTATATGAATAGTTTGCCGATTATGTAGTTTTATTGCTTTTAATTTTATTGTTAATCAATTGCATAGTTTTTTGTTTCATATAGACATATCCTTTTGTAATTGATATATCCTTTAAAATCAATTTTTTTCTCTATAAGGCACAATCTTAACGTTAATTATTTTAGCACTTTTGTGGAGATTTTTAAAGTATGTTGTTAATAAAATATCAAATTATGCATAACAAAATTACAATGGAAAATAATGTGAATATAAAAAAATAGTACAAGAGTTTTTTTTCGCACTTTCCACTCACAAATGACGCAAAAAGACACCAATCACGATATATTTCATGCCGTGATTGGTGTCTTTTTTATGTCTGTGAAAAAGAATCCGAGGTTGAAGTCAAAACCGGATAATCCAAAACTAGAACTGGATATGTCCGAATAGCATTCTTTCTCTTTCTCTTGCGTCAAATAAGATATACTTGCCTGTATATTTGTTGTCCAGCGGCATGGATAAGTCACACGTAGCTACACTTGCTTCCATGAATTCGAGCTCAGAAATAGGTACCTTCTCGCCGTCTACCATCCTATAAAGCTTGTCTTCTCCTCTCATTCCGATATTCTTGATAACAACGCACGCAAATGAAAGCTCAAGAACGAGAACCTCTGCGACATCAAAGAATCTTGTATCCGAAAGGCAGTAATGATATTCGTCAAAAGAGCCTACCTTAACCGGCTTGCCGTGAATCATGATCATGTTTTCCATGCTGTAACCTGTATTGTTGTCCATTTTTTCTCCTTATCTTATCTTGTTCATTAACTTATATTTATCGAAAATAAAGTGCATTATCATTGCGCCTTATCATAGCGTCTTATCATAGTGTCTTATCATAGCACACTTTATTATTGTCAAAAAAGTGATTACGGCAATCTCCTGTCGAGGTCTGCGAGAAGAATATCGACATTCTTTAGGAGTTGATCGACTGATCCGGTATTGTCAATGACGCGGTCCGCAAGACCAAGCTTAAATTCTCTGGAGGTCTGCGATTTTATCCTCCTCACGAGATCCTCTCTCGGAATCTGATCTCTCAGCATCAAACGCTCTATGCGCGTCTCGTCTTCCACATCCACGACCCATGCCTCATCATGCGGTTCGATTTTATACGGGACCTCGAACAAAAGCGGATGATCGTAGAAAATGACTGTCTTCTGAAGGTAATCATCGGGATTTGTCTCGCGTGTAACGCCCTCCGAAGCACGTCTGAATGCGTCGGTCCGTGCATTTACAAGCACATCTACATATCTCGTAATGATATCATCCAGCTTTTTCTTTTCTGCAGGATTTGAGAATACTACCTTCCCTACATACTTTCTGTTCATATTTCCGTCCGGAAGAAGTGATTCCGGACCGAAAGCCTCTACAATCTCCTTAAGTGCGGGCTCGCCGGGCTTTTCCAGCTCTCTTGTCGTAAGATCAAAATCTATGATTTCGAATCCCTTTTCTCTGAGATAGTTTGAAACTGTAGTCTTTCCGGAGCCCGAGCCTCCGGTCAGTCCGATAATATACATAATCTGATGTCTTTCCTCTAATCTTTTAATCTTTCAGCATGATCAAAACCGATATCTGCTGCGACGAGCAGACTCATAATTCCGAAAACTTTCGTCCAAATGTCATTATAGCACATTTTGTCATATATATGCCAAAAAACATCCGTTTCCGGATGCTTTTTCTTAGTCTTCTTATTTTTTAGTTTTCGTCATTTATGTACAAAATCCTATCTGCGTATTTTCCTATGCACTTTGTAAAAAGCTTTACTATCAGTCCTACCAGTACCGCGGCGATAATTGTACCGATTCCGACACTTCCCATACTGTGGATAAATATAAGACAGGCAATCAATGACATTATAACCATCGAGCTGTCAAAAACAAGCTTAACATTTGAGAATTTGAAACCTGTTTTTTCCGACACTGCCAGCATGAATCCCTCACCGGCAAGCGGAATAAGATCAGCAGGTACATAAAAAAAGACGCCTGCTGCTATCAGAAATGCGCTGGTAATCATCATTGCAAGTCGTATACCAAAATTGTCCGGCGACGGAAAGAATGACATTATATAATTGCTTAGTGTGGTTAAATATCCAAAAAGAAATCCGACGGCCACTTGGAGAAGATTTTTTAACTTAAAATTCTTGCGCAGGATAATGAGCTGCAAGAGCACGAGTGCGCAATGAAATATAATGGTTGCCCTTCCCATTTCTATCCCGAAAACACATGTCATCGTATATGGAATAGAGCTTACGGGCGACACACCGAGGTCGGATTTTACTGAAATACCGATTCCCAGCGCCATGATGATCATACCTGCGAAATAATACACAATGCGAATGCTTGTACGTTTTTTCATATGATTTTCTGTTTCATTCATTAAATTCACCTCACCTTTGATTTTTATTAAACATATAAATAATGGTAAGCAATATTAGATATTGGATATTGGATATTGGATATTAAATTAAAAAAAATTAAAAAAAATACCAATAATTTGACGATACTGTCACTTCAGCAGCCAAAAGCTGCAATGGACATGCGTTATGTATCATCAATCATTGAGTTTCCCTATCATTATATTGAGTTGCGCAATTAATTTCAACCATAATTTGGCTGATTTTCAAAAGTTTCACAGAAATGACACAAAACCCGCGGGCAGGCGTTATATGCTTTTCGCCTGCCCGCGGGGTCCGCAAAGTGCTGTATTTTATACCGTAATGCAGCGCACTTCACATCTCTGTGCAGCGCATTTTTTTATCGCAATGCGCTGCAGCCTCCCGACATATAAGTGAGAAGCATAAGGGCGCGCTCAGTATATCCTGCGTCCGTGCTCGCAGCTGCTATCGCACTTACTGCTGTCTCGTTTACACCTGTGAGTGTAACTGCGCCTGTGGACGCGAGAAGCATCATGCCAGCATCGGCACTGCTCAAAATACCGTTTCCGTCTGCGTCTCCGATCTTTCTTGTCACAATACTCATGCATGATTTAAATGCAGCCTTGTATCTGCCGTCTGCGACGAGTACGGCTTCGCTTGCCGAAGAAGATTGTCCATCTCCGTTTTCTGCTGCGGCAATCACCATCTCGTCAGATCCGAGTCCTGAGATCTCAAATGTCAGATCGTCGCCTTCTGTCGTTACATTTGCAATAGATGAGGCCTCAGTTTTTGTGAGATCAAAGTCAAATGATACAGTCTTTGAACATGAAGAACATGTTCTTGTGAATGTATTGCCTGATTGTACCCATGCATCGTAATTGTGGCCGATGCCTGTCGATGCGCACACGATTTCACTGTCATTTTCCCAATTTGTATAATTCCCTGATGCTTCGATTACAGATATACTGCCCTCGTCTTCCGGTGTAATCTTTGTTGAAGGAACAAGAATTGCAAATACTTTCTTGCCTGAGAATATTTCATCGTATTCTGTGCCTGTAAATATTGTTGTGTAATCCGCAACATACTTCATCGGGCTTTCAATTCCGTCTACGAAATATGCATTTCTGGCACCCGGCACATCGTCGGCAGCATACATTACAATATTGTAATCACTGCCGTAATTTCTGCAGATGATATTGGTTGAAGATGCCTTTATCTGCCAATATAAAAGAGGATATCCGCCGTTTATCGCACTGCTGCCTGTAAGGTCTGACCTGTAGCTTGTACCGAGTGCTTCGGCTGCTGCCTTGAGTTCGGCTTCCGTCTTCTTTTCTGCATTATTTGTAACTGTTCCGCCAACTTCAAAATTCACACCGATGGCATTTTGACATGTATCGACATACATGCCGCTTATAGTAGTATTTATATAAGGACTGCTTGTGGTTGCTTTTCCGGATAAAGCTCCGGCTCTCGAATATCCTATAAAGGCACCGACGTTGTTTGTGGCATTGATTGTTCCGGAATTGTAGCAGCCCGATATAGTTCGATCTCCCTTAACGCTTGTCGCTCCTCTGTCGCTCGCAACGAGTCCTGCAGTTGAGGAAAATGCAGCGGTAGTAGGATTTGTGATATCACCGCTGTTGTAGCAATCCGTTATGTTTAATGCTCCGTAAGGCGCATATGCCAGCAGACCGCCGGCACATATTGTTGTGCCTCCGGTTGCTGTTGTGCTTACATTTCCGGAATTACAGCATGCTGTGATCGTCCATGTGCCGCTGGCGCCTGATGACGGCATGCCCGGCAGCAATCCCGCAACATCAGATCCACCTGTTATGTTTCCTGTATTTGCACATTCTTTCATATCCAAGGTACTTGTACTTGAGGATGTGGAATTTCCCGCTATGCCGCCTGCCTTTGACGTCTTGCTTGTGATATCTCCGTTATTTATAACATTTGTCAATGATGCAAAATGCTTGCCTTCAGGTCCGTAAGATGTGCTCGACGAAATGCTTAAATTTGCAAAGATCCCGCCTGCATTGGTTTTTTGAGAACTTACTGTACCGTTGTTTGTAACATTTGACAATGTACTGTCGGCTTCGCTGTTTGCGATAATGCCTCCTATTTGCGGTGTATTTGAAGTTGCCGTGGTAATGACATCAGCATTGTTCACTACATTTGACATGAAAAATTGACAGTTTGATATGCGTCCGACAACAGCAGCGGCATATGATGCGCCTGAACCGATTGAATCGCTGATTTTGCCGTCCACTGTCAAATTCTTTATATTTACTGTAGTATTCCAGTCAATGCTCAGATTGTTTTCTTCGTTTGTGAGTGAGCCTACGAAACCAAATAACGCGAGTGTGTTTACTTTGGTGCATTCACGGTTGCCGATGGCTGCAGTCCTTTCACGGTCTTCCCAATTGATTGTGATTTTGTGTCCGTCACCGTCAAATGTACCGGCGAACGGAGCATAGTAATTTGAAGTAGAGCCGCTTGTCTCGTTTATTACGCTTGCTTGTATACCGATAGGATCGTTTTCAGGTTCATCGCCTGTCGGATCAAGGCAGATATCCTGAGTAAGCTTATAATATGCCGTACGATAATTTTCATCTACTGTATTTACCTTGTGCGCAAGAAATTGCAAATCATATCTGTCTGAGATAAGATACGGATCTGTCTGTGTACCTGAACCCTGCAGTGACGTAGATGCTTGATAGAGATCAAATGTTGTCGAAGGTCCGGTCGTGGTACCGGCTAAGTTCATAATTGTTGCTGTGGCAGTGCCTGCCTTGTCATTGTCTGTCCATACTACATTATATTCTTTGCCTTTTTCTAAGGTATTTCCTTCTGCGTCTTTTACTGTCAGGGAAGGTGTCACAGGCTCATCATAAATCCAGCGATCTGTCGGTTTTTCTACTGTCACGCCGGACCAGTCGATATCTAAAATAGTGAAATTTACAGGTTCTAACGTCCCAGTATAACGGCCTACGCCAATAACTGTCAGCTTTGCTGTGCCGGGCTGTATATTGTCTTCCCACTGTACAAGATAATCCGTGCCGTAAGTCAGTGTCTGACCGTTCAGTTTAACTACAGGGAAAGGCTGAACTTCTGATGCACTGTACTTCTGATCAGGAATAGGCTCCACGCTCGCGCCTGCGATGCTGACTTCTTTCTGTCCTGTCTGCCAGAATAATACAGGATAGCCGTCATTTATACTTTCATCGGTGCTGTCGGAAGTGTAACCGCTGCCCAGCACAGATGCTCCTGCCTTAAGTTCCGCTTCTGTGGAGAAGCCTGTCGTGACTGCATTATATGGGCCGGAGCTTGCGCCGCCAAAGCGGAAGAAGTTTGCATGTGTTCCGGTAAGAGCCATATTGTTTACAAATAAGCCTTCCTGAAGCTTGGTATTGTCGCCGAGCTCTTTTACTATAACCTTTGTCGAAGATCCCTGAATAATGCTCTCCAAGGTTGCGACAACAGCGCCTCCGTATCCTGTCGAGCCTGAAGTAGTGGCAACCTTGCCTGTATTGTAGCAGCCGGCTACGACACCGTTGACAAAGCCGCCTACGCCGCCCTGGCTCATCCCGTTTGAAGTAGTTCCGCGTACATAGCAATTGATGATGCATACCCAGTCATTGCGTTCTCCCTGTCCGCCGAATATGCCGCCTGACGGGCGCGAGCTGCTGCCGTTTCCTGTGATAGTCAGATTTGTCCAGCAGTTCATGATTTTCGGCCAGGTAGATACCGAAGCCGGCGCACTGATAGGTGCATATGATACGATTCCGCCGCAAACACGGCCGTAGAGCGTTCCTGAAGAAATGCCGAGATTCTTGACGATTCCGTATTCGCCAATCGCACTGATAAATCCCTGATATCCACCGAAATTCTGAGCACATTCGTCGCTGCCGTCGATGCGGATATTTGAAATTGTGTGGCCGCATCCGTCGAATGTGCCCTGCCAATATGTATTGTCGAACGTTCCGTTTGAGGTGCCCTGTCCACCTTCACCCCAGTTGTTTGTGTCGGCGATCGGATCCCAGCGCAGAGCCTTTGTGCCGTCTGCGGTATAACCGCCAAGATCGATATCGGCACCAAGCTTAACAGTTTTTCCGAGGAATGTGTCGACATCAATTCCCGAAGCTTCCGAAGCCTTTGATGTCCCTGCGGTCCACTCCGTGTAAATGCTCCTGTCAGGAGATGTGATCTTTGCAAGACCTGCCAGCTGAGCCGCCGTAGTAATTGTAAATTCTGTCTTTGTCGAATCATACCATGATGTGTCGATTGAACCGTCCCAGACAGTCAGGTCGGTAGTTGTTTCTTCAGCGCTTGCCGTCATACTCATGCCAGGCAGCATGGTAAAAAGCATTGCTAAAGTCAATACTATGGCTAATAGACGTTTTTTCATTGTACTCTCTCCTTTCACAAAAAACCGGTCTGAAATTCTAAAAAAGGGCGCACCTCACCCGCGGAAAATCCGCAAGTGCAGTACGTCCTTTTTTATTTTTTTAATATCTTTTTTATATCTTAGCACTTTTGCGCTTTCGATATTTTGACCTACAGAATCGATATAAGAATTGGCATATAATATATCACAATTCATCATTCTAAATCCTTTTCTCCAAAACTAACTCCAACTACTCAATCATTATACAATTTTTGAAATCAAAAATAAAGTTAATTTTGCGGATTCATATGAAAGCCAATTTTTCTTTGCCCGTAATTTTAATTTTAATCTTCGTAATGACCTTTACAAGACGCAATTATTATATTTCCGTCGGACTGCTTATATACTATTCTGTTTTCATCATCTATCCGTCTGCTCCACCAACCGCTTAAATTTAATTTGAGCGGTTCCGGCTTTCCAAGTCCGGAAAACGTTTCGCGCCGAATATCTTTAATTAAAGCATTTATCTTTTTTAGTGTCTTTTTATCTTGCTTCTGCCAATAACAGTAATCCTCCCACGCACTTTCGTACCATAGTAACCTCATAGCTTAATCCTCTTCGATAAGCTCGTGTTCTACAACCTTCGCTTTTCCTGTCTCAATATCAGAAATAATTTTGCTTAAATATTTCATATTGCTTTCGGAATAAAAAGGATCGGCTGATATTTCAAAAGGTATGCGTTTTTCTCTGCTGACCTTTGTTGCAAAAATAGTAAATGCGGTAGTCATTGACATACCCATTTCCTTACAGGTCTGTTCCATTGACTTTTTTAAATCAGCATCTATACGAAAATTAATCATAGCCTGTGCCATAAGATTCACTCCTTTCGCTTTATATGTTTATTATAACATTTTGTAAAGCAAAAATCAGTATTTTGCTTTACAAAAATTCAAGTGAAAGCCAATGAAGTTCTACTGCTGTGATTTCATCAAGAAAGCCTTCCTTATCAAATCTACAGGGATGATGATTATGCCAAGCAGCATGGAGACAATCAAAGTCTTGATGTCCAGCATCGTAGTGCCGAATATGCTTCCGCCAAATTCTATGATCAAAGTCTGCAGGATAAATATCGAACCCATGACGAGGATGAATCTTTTATTTTCTCCAATATGCTCAAACAGATTGAATCTGTCTGATCTTGTATTTAGGCTGTTAAATATGATTGCATAGATAAAGAATGCAAACATAAATGTCTTCTTATAAAGCTCCGGATCCGTACATCCCGCAGGAGTAACGAAGTCGGTAATTCCGCCGATATTTTCGAGTATCAGCAATGCGACGATTGTGATGAAAACCGAGCTTACTCCGATCGCCGACTTGATGAATCCTGTCAAAATGTTGTCTGTTCTTTTGGCAGGCTTTTCATCCATATATCTGTCGAGCATCGGCTCGCCGCCAAATGCCATGGCAGCAAGAGTGTCCATTATGAGATTTATCCAAAGTATCTGGACGATTGTGAACGGCTCTGTCCATCCTAAAATCGGAGCCAGGATATTCATCAGCAGGGTACTGATATTTACTGTAAGCTGGAAGATGGTGAATTTGCCCACTGATCTTGCCATTGTCCTGCTGTTTAATATACAGTCCTTGATAGATGTCAAGCTGTTGTTCAGGATAACAACGTCGCCTGCCTCCTGTGCAACCGCTGTGCCGTCTCCCATAGCAAATCCGATATCAGCTTGCTTGAGAGCAGGTGCGTCATTTACGCCGTCGCCCGTCATACCGCAGACATCATCCAATTGCTGTGCGATAGATACAAGTCTCTTCTTGTCAAGCGGCTTTGCACGGCTGACTACCCTTAAGTTTGGCAGAATCTCCTTAAGTTCGTCGTCAGTCATCTTCTCGAGCTGCTCATGAGAAAGGACAACATCAGTCTCTTCGTTCTTGACAATTCCTGCCTCTTTGGCGATTGCGACAGCAGTTTCCTCTGCATCACCTGTGACCATTACTACCTGAATGCCGGCTTTGTCAAGCACCTCGACAGTCTCTACGGCATCCTTTCTTACATTGTCTCTCAGACACAAAACAGCAAGGAGAATTGTCTTTTCTCCTGTAATCTTGCATACAGACAAAAGCTTCATCGTTCTTTTGGCTTGATTGTGCATCTGCTCTTCTACTTTTTGCCTGTCGGACGGGCTGAATTCCTTTTCGTCACCGCTAATCGTAATATAATGAGTGACCTTGTCAATGATATTTTCTGTAGCGCCTTTCCAGAATACGGTTCCGTCATTTAATTCGGCTGTGGCACACTTCTTTTCTGAATCAAATCCGCTGACATCCTTTACTTTCGGCGCATTTTCCATATCTGCGCAGTCGTTGTTTATGGCATATGTGAGAAGAGCTCTGTCCATGTTGTTGCTGCCGATGGCCTTGCCCTCGGAAACCTTTGCGAGGTTGTTCAGAGTGATGGCATCGATAAAGTCGACATTCAGCAGCTTGTCAACGATAGACGCGTCGCCAAGTATAAATTCCACAAGCGAAAGATTTCCCTCTGTAATAGTTCCGGTCTTGTCGCTGAATAATAGATTCATATAAGCCGAATCCGAAAATGCCGCCTTGTGGCTTACAAGGATATTTTTCTTATACATAGACTCGGTATTCATAGACTGAACCAGGCTGTTCATCATCGGGAGTCCTTCCGGAACCGCCATAATGATAATAGAAGCCATAAGCATCACTGCTTCGGCGATCAGCATCAAAAAAGATGTTGCGTTGATGCCTGCGTCAGAACGCAAAATAGATAAAACGACGTGAAGAACGCCGGCAACCGCAGCGGCGGATATACCGACTCTGCCTATCCCTGACGCCACCTTTTCAAGCTTGAGGCTTGATGTATCTTTTCTTTCTTCTGCTTCGCTGTCATCTGTCAGAGCCTTGTTTATCTTTCCCAGCTCAGAGTCATCACCGATAACCGTGACTACCATATATGCCTCACCACTCGTCACAACGGATCCCATAAAGATCTTGGACGGTGATGAATAATCCGTCGATTCCGCATCCTGCATATCCTTGGCAGGAGTCTTATCCTCATCTCTTGATTCGCCATTTAAGACCGCCTGGGAAACTTTCACGCCCCCGCTAAATACAAGACCGTCCGCAGGAACCTTGTCGCCTGCCTGAATCAAAATCGTATCACCCTTGACAATCTCACTTGTCAGGATTTTCAGCAGCTGACCGTCTCTGATGACCTTGGCATATGTCTTGTTATACTCTTCTTGCAAAGCTTCGCTTCTTGAAGTATTTCTGTACTCGGATAACGTACTGAATCCCGTCGCAAGAGCGATGGCAAGTACTATGCTTATGATCTCTATAACATTGCTGCCGTCGGCCATAGCCGGAACAAATATTCCTATCACTGCCAGCACGACCTTAAGAGCAAGTGCCGCACAAAGTACCTTGATCCAGATGTCGCCGAATGCGCCGAGAAACATCGACCAAAGCGATGCCTGTTCCTTCTTCGCCAGTACATTTGTCCCGTACTTTTGTCTGCTTTCGGCAGCCTTCTCCTCCGATAATCCCTTTTTTAATTCTTGTACATTAATCTCTTCATTCATATCTGATACCTTTCAAAAAAACTTCTATACACGTCATACTTCTGTATACATTCACCGACTTCACACTGTCATAATTGCTTCGAATCTGCGCACCGTCATGATTGCTCCTAATCCGGGCACCGTCATAATTGCTCCGAATCCGGATAACGACCATTCCCGAAAACTTATGCACACTTTAAAAATTTATGCACGCAAATACATTATATATTATTTTGCGAATGTCAACAATCAATTTTTTTCTGCTGTTTGCATCCCTGCACCTCGCACTCGCCGCCGATATGTCAGCGTCCGTGCATTTATGACCGCCCCGTGCGCTTGTGACCGTGCTGCGCCCTACGCCTTGTGACCGCCGCCGATTTTCACGCAGCATGCGCTTGTGACCGTGCTGCGCCCTACGCCTTGTGACCGCCGATCTGTCCGTTGCGCTCGATAGATGTCGCGCCCTCTTCGAGGTTCATGCCTTTGAATATCGCATTTTTTCCGAATTTTTTCTTAATATCTATCATTGCCTTTTGCATCTTTTTTTCACTCTCTAAGTCGGCCTCTTCACGCGCCTCTTCACGCATCCTTGTCTCGTAATCGGTAAATAAGTCAAGCTGTTCATACTCTGCGTCCTTACCTGCCGAGTCCTCGTCCGTCAGACGATTTGCACTGATATTGATTCGCCTTATCAGCAAATTTCTGTCAACTATACGGTCATATAATTTCACAGTCGCTTCAGTAATAAGCTTCGTGGAGGATGTCGGCCGCTTCAGATTTGCCGTGCCGTGAGCATGCTTGGGAACCTTTCTTCCGTATCGATCGACAGTGACAGCACCCCTATACTCTCTTCGTCTGTCCGGATCACTGAGATTTTCCACGTCATAACCGACAGTCAGGACAATTTGATCAGTCACAAGTCCTTTGTCAACCAAGTCAAGAACAGTCTGATCGATCATCTCCTTCACTATGAGTCTCGCCTTATCAAAATCATAAGGACAATGAAGCACCTGGCCGGAGTTTATGCTGGTCGTTTGCGGCTTGTATGCCTTGACAAGATCCATCGTGCAAGGCTCATATCCCCAGGCGTGATCAATAAGCAGCTCGGCATTTATGCCAAAAAGCTTATATAAAAGTTCTTCGTTGTGAAGCTCATGTGGTTTTCCAATAGAGCATCTTGCCACATCGCCCATTGTATACAATCCGCATCCTTCAAGCTTCTTTGCATAACCTTTGCCGACACGCCAAAAGTCGGTGATTGGCCTGTGATTCCAAAGCTTCCTGCGATAGCTCATCTCGTCAAGCTCGGCGATACGCACACCGTCCCTGTCAGGCGGCATATGCTTCGCCACGATATCCATTGCTATCTTGCAAAGATACATATTTGTGCCGATGCCCGCTGTCGCTGTGATTCCGGTGGTTCTCAGGACATCCCTGATCATCGTCATGGTAAGCTCTCTTGCAGTCATGTGATATGTCTTTAGATAATCTGTAGCATCTATGAAAACTTCATCCACGGAATATGGGAAAATATCCTCCGGAGCGATATATTTGAGATATATGTCATAAATCCTCGTGCTGTAATCCATATAACAAGCCATCCTCGGAGGCGCAACAATATAATCAACCTTAAGTGAAGGATCGGCATCAAGTCTTGTGCTGTCATCGGAAGAGCCGGTAAATGTCTTGTGCGAAGCCTTCCACCTGCGCAAAGCATTGACTTCATTTACTTTCTGTACGACCTCAAAAAGCCTCGGTCGTCCCGGTATGCCGTAGCTTTTCAGTGACGGCGACACCGCAAGACAGATAGTCTTCTCCGTCCTGCCGGCATCAGCCACCACAAGATTTGTAGTTAAAGGATCTCGACCGCGCTCTTTACACTCTACAGAAGCATAAAAAGATTTCAAATCGATAGCTATATATGTTCGGTCATCTGACATCTTTTACGCCCCCTTTCCGCTGCAATATACCCACGACCGGTATCTTTTGATAACTTTTAATATCTCTCGTTATCTTTTAATATCTCTCGTTATCTTTTTATATCTTGTGATGTCACATGATAACTCAACATATCTCATGACATCTCTACTATCGCATCAATTTTACCACAAATATTTCATAAACAAAACATATTTTCGCAAAAAATCGTCTTGTCGCCTATATTCACGTAAAAAAAAACGCAGCCGCGCTCTCTATCCTTTGTAAGGATAGAG
>CAVCIY010000086.1:0-26404 GCA_963602445.1 Lachnospiraceae bacterium
CCGTACTCTGTGAGCCGTCGTCTGTGCTCTGCGAGCCGTCGCCCGTACCTTGTGTGTCTCCGGCCGTACTCTGCGAGCCGTCGCCCGAACTCTGCTCACTCTCGGATGTATATGTATACCACATACGGCTGAGGCCATATCCCTCGGCAGGAGTATATCCCACAGTAAGTTCAGTGCCTTCCGGTAAAGAGACCGTATCCGTCTCTCCGCTTTCAGTCTTAAATGCGATGTTTCCGTTTTCAACTGCTCCGTCAGCCTTTGCCGTAAACAGCTTTTCATACTCCAGCGAAACAGTAACTGCTTTTTCAGGCATTACAAAAGAATGAGTATAAACAGCATCCTTGTCAGCCTTCTTGTCAACCTCACTGACTTCAACTTCTTTGCCGTCGGCATCCTTTACAACGACCCTCTTTAACCGATAGCCGTCATTAACTGACACACTAAGCTTCACAGTGTAGTCAGGCAAAGCTTTTATGCCGCTCTTTCCGGCATCGGGATCGTCAGCATGCTCTGAGCGGTCATATGTGACGTCCTTTGTCCCGCTAATCTGGCTGACTTCCTCTACACGCACGTCTGCTGCCTCACAGGAATCTATATTTATGTCATATTCCGTCGCATTATACATCACAGGAGTGAGCCTTATGTCATACGACGGCATGGCAAATGTTATTTTATTGGTATATCGTCCATTTTTACTGTCATATGTATATCTTTCTTCGACAACATTTCCGTCTTCGTCAATCACGTCATTGCACAAAGCCTCAAGCTCTTCATCCGTTTCCCACAGCACATCTCCCGTCTGCGGATCCGTCTTTACCTCACCTGTTTGCGGATCGGTCACTTTCTTTTCAACCTTAACATGCTTAATCTTATATCCGGTATCAGCCTTAATAGGAGAAATCGGCATATAACTGGAACTAAGCGATACCCCGTCAACCCAGGCATTAAAGCCAGAAGTTTGAGATTTTGTGCTCGATACTACCCACGTACCATGCTCGAAATCATTATATGTAATATCATATAATGTATAATCCACATCGACTGTTATGTCATACGCCGGCATGGTTATCGTCACATTATATACGTTATAGGAGTCATTTCTTCTACTCGTATCCTTCCAGATATAACCCTCTTTGTTGTAATTCTCTATATCTGTATATTCTGTCAGTGATTGTATGACATTTCCATCAGGATCCATTATATTTATCGAGTCATACTTTGTTATATTGTCAAGACTTGTGTTGTACGTGAGCGCAACTCCCTCATCTTTGATTCCTATATTAATCTTCTGTCCTTCTTTAAAGAAATAATATCCTTGATAACCATAATCACGGACATACCAAAACTGCGGCCATGATGTTCGGGTAAACTCAGTCACCTTGCCGCTTCGGTCTGTATCATACCTTCTCCACAATTGACTTCCGTCATTCGGACTTACATAAAGACTCTTAATTTCGTTGTCATCTGTATCGGTGCCGTCTTCGACCGAGCCGTCAAAAAGCTTTACACAATAGTACTTTTTATATTCTGCATGACAAGTGACTTTTCTTACCCTGATTTTTGACTTATTCTCGTCGCTGATACCCTTTTCCTCAGCGATCTTATCTATCATTTCTGATGTGTCGATCTTCAAATTTGTCTTTTCTTCATATTTGCCTGTATGTTTTATATTATGGAAGTCGTTTACACTTTTTTCCGTAGCCGCAGTAATATCTTCCTCAGAAATGTCGATACGACCTTCGCCCGAAATACTTCCTCCCGTGCTGTCATCTCCGGAAGCACTGTCATCTCCGGAAGCACCGGCATCCGCTGAAGCGCTCTCACTCGAACCGGCATCTCCCGAATCGCTCTCATCCGAAACATTCTCTATACTATATTCATATACATAATATGCCGAATCGAGATACCATATATCAGAGCTTCTCGGATCTTCCCATATGTCTGCTATGCAAAAATCAACCGAATCACCATTCTTAATGATATATTCCACGCCGCCGGATTTTTTGACTTCATTTATACCATTTTCGCATGTGACATCTTTTACTTCAAAATTGTGTACGGTCACATCCTTGTCAAACTTAATTCTTGTAGATGATGTTTCCTCGCAATCAAGCTCGATATGAATGTCACTTTCCGGCATCTTGAAGACATATGTGTTGTCCTCTCCGGCAATCTCCTGCTCCTTTGTATTTCCTTCTTCATCTGTATATGTATATTTTGCGGATTTAATTGTCCAGGACAGGTTCGGCTCTATCTTAAGCGTTACGGTATCACCTTTCTTAAGCACAGACTCTCCCTGCTTAAATGCAGACTCCTCCGAATCATTGATCGTAACCTTAGCTTCTCCGGAATCTGCGTCCGCTCCGCCTTTGGAACCTGAATCCTTGCCGCTCTCAGCATCCGCGTCCTTGCCGCTCTCGGAATCTGCGTCATCAGCAGGCGACTTTCTTTCAATATCTTCAACACTTACAGCAGAAACCACCGCAGCGATCTCATCATCCTCCGTGAGATATTTTTCACCTTGCTTTGCCGAAATACCGCTTATCTTATATGATTTTCTTTCACCATACTCAGGAGTAACGACCACATCTCCCTCAGGCATCTCAAATGTGTATTCAACCCACTTCGGACCGCTCTTTTCGTCATCCTCCCCAGCCTGAGTACTGTCATTTACCTTTTCAACCTTAACCTCGAGAGATTCAGTCTCACCGCTGTCGCCTGCGTCGCCATCACCTGTATCGCCTGTGTCGGCGTCCGACTTAACTCTTTCAGCCTTTATTCCCTTTACATAATAGTCAGCTTTCGCCTCGACCCTGATCTTTACCTCAGTACCCACAGTAGCCTTTACAGACTTGGCCTCTTCATCGGTTTTATCCTTAAAATGCTCCGTACTGTAAGTCACTTTGCTTGCCATAGCGGCTGCAGCTTCGTCCTCTGCAGTTGTAACCTTGTATATATCAACCAGCTTAAAGCTTTTGCTTTCCTGATCCCATTCAAGCTCGAAGAGTTCACCGTTGATTTCAAAGTAATGGTCTTCACCGCTCCTCAGCCAGATTCTGACAACAGGATTTACATCATTTCCGGCTATATCCTGGTACTGCGTTTTTGACTTCGTTGTCGTTGTTGTTTGTCCATATTTGGCTGCGGCTGCTCCGTCTACAGATACAGTAATGCCGTTCTTGTCTATATTTTTCTTTACATTTTCCTTGTCTTCCATCAAAGACGTGTCAAACATAAAATATGCATCTTCCGGATTTTCCTTGTTTCTATCTGTAGAAACATGCGCAGACTTCTCATCCGCTCTGAGGATAAGACCCTGGCCGGCTTCATACGCTCCGCTCGCACTCAGCTCAGGAGGTATATTTTTGTTATTTTTGCTTGTTCCGGAGTTTACATTACTTACAGAATACAGGCCCTCTATACCCGCAGCACCGTTTGTGGCATTGATTATCAGTGAATAATACGTTGAATAATTCATCACATTTTTAATCTTCAGACTTCCTCTGAGATCCACCCTGTTTCCCGAAGAGTCAATGTTGTATGTACCGTGAGTAGTTCTTACACCTGTCTGGCCGGCCTTTCCGACATTAAGTATAATATTTGAACCCAGTGTGAGCGTCTGCATTTCTGGTAATGTGTCTTTGGCAGAGTATACCTTATTTTCCGTTGATTCAAAATATAAAATGCTGTCAGCGCCGGTTGTATCCGAAACCGAGCCGTCAATGCCGTCATAATCTTCAGCCGGCGAGGTGATTGTGAGTCCTTCTAATGTAAGATTTACAGGAGTTGACAGAATTGTACTGCTCTTAGAATTCTTAGACTGGATAGTCAGATTCTTGCATGACATATTTTCCAGTGAATTTGCAGGGGCAAGCGTGACAGCATTTCTGGTTCCCGTCACAGTCGAAGATTCCGGATTTCTGACGTAAATCATACCGGAGGTATTTTCATCAAGATTATATGTCTTGCTTTTGTTCATAATAGCCTCTGCCGTATCGCCGTTTCTCAGGGCAGATGCCACCTCATCCTCACTCAGCTCGATTTCACTCGAGTCAGAATCCTCAGTGTCCTCTGCTTCACTTTCGTCCCCGACAGAGGAAACCTTGATTTCGTCCTCTGCTTCGCCCTCGTTCTGAGATGCTGCGGCTTTCGTTTCAGCCTTAGTGTCACTTTCATTCTGAGATGCTGCGGCTTTCGTTTCAGCCTTAGTTTTTGCATCAGCCTTGGCTTCGGCGAGAATTAGCTCAGAAATATTGCCGTTCATGCTAAGCTTTTCGAGCTTCGTAAAAGCTTCGGCATTCTTGTCGGATTCCTCGATCTTCGCCTTGGAGGCGCCGGAATCTTCGCTTGTGTTGTCGGCAGCGTTTTCATCATCTTCGTCGGCAAGAGACGCTTTATCGCTTTGCTTTGATGAAGTGAGGCTGTCAGAGTATGCGCTTGAAGCCGCTCCTGTCTTTACTGCAGCCGAAACAGGAACAGAAGTGATACTGCCCGCTGTCGACAAACTTATAAACACAAGTGCTACCCATGCTGCAAACTTCTTTGAAAAGTTAGACATCTATTTCTCCTCTCTTCCTTCAGCCTTATTCTTCAGTCATAAACTTCATTCTTCAGTCGTAAACTTCATTCTTCAGTCATCACAATGCCGCCGAGCATACCCCAGATACTCTTTTTTTCTCGGCACCATCGCAGTACCAAGCCTTATCGGCATTCTTGCCGCAACGAATTTTTCGGCACTCTATTCGACATACTTACTGCGATTTTATTCCATGATTATTCTATCATGAAAATGTTACAGTTTTGTGAAATTTTTAATAAAACTCATTATATATCACGCATTTAATTGCGTTTGATTTGCAATCCTTCAGGGACGCAGCCGAGATGCTTTCCCGTAAAAAAACAATCATGTTTCCTGACCGAATAACGGAATGTACGGTAAAGTTCCCGCGCACTAAAAAACCCGGGAAACGTACTTTGTACATTTCCCGGGTTTTGTCCACATTATAATATTGATAATATTGTCCGCGGTGCTCCGGTCTGCCTCTTTTACGGTCTCAATCCGAGTCCGCCCTCAAGTGTGATCGTTTCGCCGGTCATATACTTGAAATCAGGTGTAGCGAGCTGTACGCATACGCGGCCGATATTTTCTTCCGGATCTCCGAAATAACCCATCGGAGGAGTATGAACATTCTTCTCATATGCATCAGGAAATTGACTCTTGAAATTCTCCAGCTGAGCTGTCCATGCGAGCGGGCAGATGACATTTACGTTTATCCCGTCTTTGCTCCACTCTGTCGCAGCAACTCTGGTAAGTCCTCTTATGCCTTCTTTGGCAGCCGCATACGCACACTGACCGAAGTTTCCGAACAATCCTGCGCCCGATGCGAAATTTATAACGCTTCCCTTAGACTTTGCAAGATAAGGATAGCAAGCGCGCATATAATAAAATGCCGCATAAAGGCCGGAATAAATAGCCAGGTCAAACTGATCTGTCGTATGCTCTGCGAGAGGAACTCCGGAAGCCGAAGCCTGGGCGCTGTTGATCAATACGTCTATACCGCCGAATTCTTTAACTGTGGTATCTATAACATTTTTTACAATCGCTTCATTGTCTTCGCCGGCTGCCACATTTGCCTGAATCGGCAATACCTTCACGCCGTAAAGACGTTCAAGCTCTTCTTTTGCTTCGTTCAGCTTCTTGACATTTCTTCCCGTAATAACTACATTTGCGCCTTCCTTAGCATAAGCTGTAGCGATTCCGTATCCTATAGCGCCTGCTTTTCCGTTTGAAAGAACAGCTCTGCCGCCGCCGGTTATAATAACTGTCTTGCCTGTAAAATTACCCATTTCTGTATACCTCCTAATATTCTCTGTTCCTAATATTCTTTGCTCCTAATATTTTCAACAATAACTTTTTGCTATTATATCAGGTTTTTGACTCATTTTAAACATATTTTTCGCTGCTTTCGGATTCCGTCCGCATTTTCGCCACCGCGCCGCGCCCTTGCAACCTCGCCAGCCGCCCGTCACCGCTGCGTCATTGCAACACTTCGTCGACGTTTCACAGTCACTTGCATACCGCCGCGCTCGCCACCGCGCCTCGCATTTACCGCGGTTCACGGCAGCTCGTGCCCCATTACACAAAAGCAGAGCCGACATCCCCGCGAGAGGGATGCCGGCCCCGGCGTCATCTTGTCTTATTTCTCGTAAGCCAGCCAGTCAGGACTTGCAATAATCTTTGTCCAGTTTTCCACGCCGCTTATCTTGCGCACGTAATCATGGCTGTTTGAGGCTTCCTGCATAGCGAGATAATACCATGCGGAAGTGTCCATGTTGTCGTTGAACTTCTTCATATTTGAGAGAAGGTCAGCAGGTTCTTCAGGATTTCTGTTGAGGATTCTGTTTATCATAGTGGCAGTTTCTGCTCTTGTGATATACTTTTCAGGCTTAAACAGCTTCTGGCTGCCGTTTGTGAAGCCTTCGATGAGTCCTGCGTTTGCCGCGATGCAGATCTCCTTGTATGCCCAATGAGTCGTCACTGACACATCCGCGAATCCCGGATCTGTAGACGAATCCTCTAGCTCAGTCTTGAGGAATCTTGTGAGCATAACCGCAAGCTCTGCTCTTGTGACAGGAGTCTGAGGGCGGTATGTTCCGTCCTTATATCCGTTTATGATTCCGGCATTTGACAGCGTCGAGACTGCTGTATTGTACCACCAGATCGAATGTACGTCGGAATAATTGTTTTCCTTTGTGAGATACTTCTCACGAACGTCATTTTCAAGAAGTCTGAACAGTACGGTAGCTATTTCCGCTCTTGTAATCGACTTTTCAGGCTGGATCACTTCCGCTATATCGTCATCGTCCTTGTCATATCCGCAAAGATATGAATAATGATTGCTGTCATCCAGGATGTCTGTCTTGGAATCAGGCTCTGTCTTATCCGGGTCAGGATCAGGGTCAGGAGTCGGTGTGGAATCCGATTTTTTTGTCGATTCCCAAACCGCATCGAGTCTTACGCTGCCATAGTTTCCTGCCAGCGCATAATTCTTCGAATAAGTCTTTCCCACAGTCCAGCTTGAGCTTTCGCCCCGGTCAGCGGCAACTACCGTCACCTTCCATCCCTTGAGCGAATATCCTTTGCGTGTAGGCGTCGGAAGCTTTTCGGAAGAATCAGCCGAATAAGGCATATAATATTCTATAGTGGCAAGCTCATCTGACTCTCCGTTGATAAGAGTGCTCGGAATGTCGCTTTCTCCTCCTGTATATGCACGCCACGCGTCGTCATTTAGCGAGCCGCCGTTGAGATTCAGAGCAACTACATATTGTATAGCTTCCCACTTTGGCTTGAACGTATAATCCTTGTCAGGCATCGTCTGTACTGTTGAAAGCAAGTCCTCAGGAGTGATTTCTTTGTCACCGTCAACAGCTGTCCATCCTTTGAATATGTAGCCGTCCTTTTCAGGGTTGTTTGCCGGTTTCTTTACCACACTGCTTATCGGATCTCCGTAATTTGCAGAATCTGTAATGGAAGGGACCTGATTTCCGTCCTTGTCGGTCAGCTTACCGCCGTCAGCATCCCATGTAATCTTGTGTTCGTTTGGCTTATAAGTGACAACCTCAGTCTTTGCCTCTGCAGGCATTACGCCCTTCACATAAGTGCGGTCCGGGGTGTATCCCTCAATCTGCGGAGCTTCTATGGAATAATTGTCTCCTTGTTCGTAGTTATATTTTTTGTCGTTTTCGATTTCATTTCCGTTCTTGTCATGGGTCGGGAAAGTTGTCTTGCGGTCCGACATCACATATGATACGGTAAGAGGATATTTTACGACATTCCAGATTGCCTCTATCGTAATATCCTTATAAGGCATGTGAGGTACCTGACTGGCTATTATATTTATGCCGTTTGCTGTCTTTGTAGTTATGCCCTTTCCTTCGGCATCCAGGTCAACCTGTTTGTCACCGTCGACGTCCCAGCCGAGGAGCGGCGCATTTACCCTTGTGGCTTCAGGTGCGATTATTTCATCGTCATAAGGTACTGTCTGTGAGAATGACGAAACCATCTTGCCGGAAGTGTTCTTTACCGTTCCTTTGTTTCCGCCGTCCCATGTGACATTGTAACTCTTCTTCTCCCACTTTGCGGTGAGAGTTACGTCGCCGTATTTGCTCGGTCCTACCGCAGTTGTGGTCTTTTGAATCGAGCTGCCCCAATTTGAGGAGTTTGACGTCACGTCCCAGCCGGCGAAGGTATATCCGTCGCGTGAAGCTGTTCTAAGAGTGACCTTGTCGGTTACCTTATATGTCTGAGGCTTGTCGTTGTCGTTTACGGTTCCTCCGTTTGCGTCATATGTCACTGTATATTCTATAGGTGTATATTCGGGCTTAATAATGACATTTGAAGGATTCTTCGGGTCGAAAGGATTCTCCTGCCATTTGCCTGTATATCCGGTTATCTTTGGCACCTCAGGCGTTTCGTCATCATCTATGCCATAATCCTCTACAGTGAGATATATAGGATTCTTTGTGTCAACAACCTTCGAGCCGTACTTATTTACAAACGTAGCAGTATACCTGATCGGCTCCCATTTTGCGATGAGATACCATGTCGTATTCATGACGAGCGGGTTCTTCATTGTAACGTTAAGTTTCTCGTCTGACATTCCCGAGGAAGTTTTTACGTGCCAGCCTTCAAATGTATAACCGACAGGTGTGACCATATTTTTCGATGAGATAAGGCTTGTGACCTTCTGCCACTCATCGTTTACTTTCGGATATTCTTCCGCATATACCGATTCCGGGCAGTCCTTTCCGTAGGACATGTTGTTGTATGTGAGTACCGTGCCGTTTGGATCGTATATGAGCTGTGGTGTGGCAAGGTCGATATCCTGACCTTCGCCTGTATATTTTGTAGTATCCAAAGGGAAGTAGATATTGAACGATTCCTTGTAGATGTTCATACTCTTTACGCCCTGTGAGATGTCGGCTTTTTTGATATAGAAAGAGTAGATAGGCTGCTCTTTGTTCATCGTGATGTAGCCGTTGTTTCTTGTCTCCGGGTCAAGATTGTCGTAAACCAAGTGCAGAAGCTGGTTTACATCAGGATTAGACAGCTTGTCCGAGGCTTTTTCCTGATATGTCAGATTGCCGTCGCTTGTGCGATTGTCGTTTACGGTAATAGGAACCGCTACATTGTTGTCTTTGATTGCATCGGGAATGAGAACCTCCGCGAATTCCGATGTCTTCTTATTTGCTGTAGTAAATACAGGCGAGAGGCCTTCACCGAATCTTGTAGAAAAGTCGATGCCTCTGATAAGATAAGTCGCTCCGTCCTGAATATCACTTCTTATGATACTCAAAGTGACCTTAACAAGAGAGTCATCATTATCATTATCGTATTCCAGACCGAAAACATATCTGAACTCCGGCTTGTCTGAACTCGATATGGCTACATTGCAGGAGTCACACATGCCGTCGTTGTCAGAATCTGCGCAAGTCTCTTTAACCTCTGTGGTTGCCTCGCTTCCCGGAAACTGAGTCCCATTTATAAATTTTGCAGTCACTGTCGTCTTTAAGTGTACGTTTACACCGCAATTTGCATATGCCGTGCTGATTACCTTCTGTTCGGTAGCTGCATTTGAGACAATAAGTCCGCTGCAAAGTGAGAATATCAGCGCAAAGCACAACATCAGCGCCAGCGTCCTTTTGAATTTCACTTTCATCGATAAAGCTCCTTTCACTTAAACTAAATATTTGATCTACAACCTAAACATTCAGACAAGCCAAATGTTCACCCTAATCGTCATCTTCGATATTCATCTTGGTCGTCCCGACTCGATACCTTTACCTTAGCTCAATGCCACCCAGCGTTCAGCAGTGCCGTCGATACTGTATGTATGACCGTTTGCCGCTTCCTGAACAGCCGCATAGTACCACTGCGCGGTGTCGCTGTTGTCTGAGAATTTCTTCATATTGCTTAACATGCCGGAGGCAGTAATTCCTCCTCTTCCGAGGAGTTTGTTTATCATGGATACGGTCTCCGCGCGCTTTATCTGGCCGTTTGGCTTAAATGTGCCGTCCGTATATCCGTTTATGATCTTCGCGTTTGAAAGAGTGGTTACGTAATTGTAATACCACCATGCGGAGTTTACGTCGCTGAATTTGTTTGATGCCGAGGACGAAGCCGCGATCGTCTCGTCATCGAGCAGGCAGTAGAGCATCTTCGCTACTTCCGCTCTGGTAATCTTTCCGTTTGGACGGAATGTCCCATCCTGATATCCGGAGATAACGCCCGCGTTGCAGAGTGTCGAAACAGCCTCGCAATACCACGCGCTTGCTGGTACATCTGAGAATTTGTTTGATGTGGTCTTGTACTTCGCCACAGAGTTGTCATCGAGGAGTCTGTAAAGCATAGTAGCCACTTCCGCTCTCGTAATGAGCCCGAGAGGCTTCACAAGCTCAGCTGTGCCGTCGCCGTCGGAATCATATCCGCTGAGGTAAGCCTTGTGGTCTGCCTTGTTTAAGGAAGGCTTTTGGATATCTTGATTGTCTTCGCCGTTTTGATTGTCTTGATTATCCTGGTTGTCCGGATTGCCTTGATTATCCTGGTTGTCCTGGTTTCCTTGGTCCTTGTTTTGATCGGTGTTTCCCTGATCGTCAGTCTTCTTGTCCGTGTCCTTGTTTCCCTGGTCGTCGGCCTTCTTTACGGAGAAATCATAGCTGTTTGCCGCTACATTTCCGTTTTCGAGTGTATATTGGTCTTTGAATTGTTTTTCGCCGTTCACGACAATTACTTCCGTGCCCTTATAGACCTTTGCATATAAAGAAGATACTTCCAGGCTGTCTGTCGATGTGACATTGCACGAGAATGAATATAATTCAGTCCTTCCGTTTTCCGGATATATATCAATGCCGATCTGCTTCAGATCCATGTAAACAGTCTCTGTCTTCTGGAGCGAATATATGCTTTTGCCATATTGGAATTTCAGCAGTGACGGTGCGAGATATCTGAATGTGCCTCCGTCTTCTGTTATGAGTGAAAGTCCGGTGATGTCATTGTTGTACTGAAAGCCGCTGCCAAGCTCCATGGTATAGTCAATTCCCCAGATGTGGAAAAATTCTTCGTTCGGATCCTCCCCGTTGTGGGTGAAATACACCTTGAAATTCACCACATCTCCGACCTTCAGGCTCTTTGGCGTGCTACCGCCTACGTCAAGCTCGATATCAAAGACATACTCGGCGTTCTCAGCGCTCCCGGCACTCTCCGCACCCTGCGCAAATATAGGTATATTCGCACAGAAGAGCATGCTGAGCACCACTATTATTGAAATAAATTTTCTCGCTTCTCTCACTTCCGAAACCTCCTTCATGTTTTCCTGCACTTTCCTGCTTGTTCCTGCGTTTTTATTTTTCATCACAAAGCGCACGCCACATTTCACATATGGCATGCTCTTTCTGATGAAAATTCTTCTGATGAAAATACCTATCCGCCGGACACCCGAAAGTGTCCGGCGAACGTGATATCTTCCAATCCGACCTTAGTTTTAAGAGCCGAATTTTTTTAAAGATTTTTCAGGATAAATTATTCTTTTGCAAGTTTTCTTTATCCTTAGAGTCTCTGATCGCTGTGATTACTAATTATAACTGTTTCCGCGAGCTGCGAGGATCTTTTCTACGTCCTTAAGGTTTCCTCTGTAAGTTGCATCTGCAGGATCAGTATCTGTATCACTTTCGAGACGTCTTTCGATGCTAACCTGGCTGTTAGTGTAGCAGTCGCCGTTTGAAACGAGGAGCTGGTAAACCTGAGTAGCATCGTTGTTATCTACTGTCTGGTTTGTGCCCTTGTTTTCATCTGTATCCATGTCGTAATCGATAGAGATGCATGATGTAGTAGCTGTAGCTGTTATATTAGCGAGTACTGTTTCAATGCCGCCCTCATCGAAGTCCTTCTTAGGGATGAGATATACGAATACGCTGCTGCCGTCGATCTGATAGTTAGTATCGTTTGAGATGAACATATTTTCGCCTGCATACTGGAGGTCATAAGTTTCTCCGAGTTTAGGGATTCTGATCATGTACATATCTGTAGTAGCATATTTATAATCTTCTACGATGATGGCATCAGCGCCCTTTACCTTGTATGTAGCTGTATATGTAGTTTCGCCTGTAGTAGGTTCAACTGTAGGAGTCCAACCACCGAAGTCATAACCTTCAGCAGGAGTTACTGCAGGAGCCTTAGGAGTCTCACCATAAGCTGTAGGAACCTTTTCGTTGCCGTCAGTATCTTCGCCGTCGATAGTACCGTGGTCGCCGTGGTTGAATGTGATGTCATAAGTTACAGGTGTGTAAGTTACAGTAACCTTAACATCTGATGCAGGCATAGTGCATGCTACTGCTGTATCATCAACATCGTCAACTGTGATTACGGCGTCAGGTGTAGCTGCAGTGATCTTTGCAGTGTAGCCTTCCTTTGCAGGAATAGTTTCGTTAACTGCTGTTCCGTAAGCAACCTTTGCAGTGTAAGCTTCAGGAACTTCTGAACCGTCTGCTGCTACATATTTGATAGTGAGATCATATTCGATAGCCTTATACTGTGCTGTATAAGTAACTTCTTCTGTAGCTTCGTCGATTGCAGGTTCCCAACCTGTGAATTCATAACCTTCAGCAGGAGTTACTTTAGGAGCCTCAGGAGTCTTGCCGTAATATGTAGGAACTGATACGTTGCCGTTTGCATCGTCGTCGCCTGCGAGAGTACCGTGTTCACCCTGGTTAAATGTGATATTAACCTTATTTGGACTATACTTAACTACAACTGTTACGCCGCCTGCTACCATAGTGCCTGCTACATTTTCAGCTGCTTTGCTTGAGTCGAAGCCAATTGCGCTGTCAGGTGTAACTTTGATGATATTTGCAGTGTAACCTTCGATTGCAGGAATAGCTTCGTCGAAATCACCGTCAGTAGGGATTTTCTTTTCGATAGCTGCAGGAAGTTCAATAGCATCGTCAGATGTGAATGTGATCTTCAGAGGCTGTGGAAGAGCTTCATAAGTTGCAGTATATTCGAGAGTAGGATCTTCGCCTGTTACTTCTACGAGTTCAGGATCCCAACCTGCGAACTTATAACCGGCAGCAGGAGTTACTTCAGGAGCCTCAGGAGTCTCACCGTAGCTTGTTTCAACAGTTACCTTACCGTCAGCATCATCGTCGCCTACGAGAGTACCGTGGTCGCCCTTGTTGAAGACTACACTGTAAGTCTTAGCTTCCCAAAGAGCCTTGTATACGAGGTCCTTGCTGCCCATAGTAGTTGCAGGAGTGTTTGCTTTACCGTCGTCGTCAGAATCCCAACCCTTGAATTCGAAGCCTGTTCTTGCAGGATTTTCAGGCTGAGTGATAGAGTCGCCTACGAGGTAAGTGTCAACCTGATCCTCAGGATCTGTTTCGCCTGTTGCGAGGTATGGATCTACATAGTTCCAGTCCCAAGTTACAGTGTGGTTTGTAGTGTTCTTGAATCCGATACCTGAAGTGAGCGGATAGTTTGAAGTACCGTCACTGAGGAAGCAGTTTTCGTTTACCTGACCCTGAACGAAGTCAACAGGGAGGCACTGTTCGCTTGTTGCTTCTTCATTCTTAAGTAAGAATGTGAATGTTGCGATGAGGTAGTCACCTGAACCGTCGAGTGCATATTTTGCATCTACTGTCTGGATTCTGAATGTACCGTTTGCTTCATTATTCTTATAAGTAACTCTGTTTGTGAGACCTGCGTCGAATGAGTAACCTACGAGCTCGAGATTTTCCTTGTCATAAATGAGTGTAGAATCGAGACCGTGGATTGCGTCAGCTGCTGTAGTAGACTGGAAACGGAATTCAACGTCTACTAACTTGCCTGATTCGATAGCATAATCGTTTTCGTGAGTTACTGTACGATTGTCGATGCTTGCATTTCCTGCGCATGTCTGGTCAGCAGTTAATGCGCTGCTGTCAGTACCCTTATTCTCAAGCTTATAAGTCTTTGTAGCTGTGAGATAGAACAGGTTGTTTGCAGTTGTCTGGTCAGGACCTGCTGCTCCGCATACTGAGCACTTTGTGTGCTGTACAGTACCGGCAGCTGTAGTTACAGGTTCGCCGTCAGCTACGTAAGTGTGGATTCCTGTAGCTGCGATTTCTGCTGTCTCAACCTTGCCGCATACGCCGCAAGTTCTTGACTTTCCGCCCACTTCTGCGCATGTAGGAGCCTTAGTTACTGTATATTCGCCCCAAGTGTGAGCAACATCATCCTTGCTGAGTTCTTCAGTCATATTGTTGTTCTGAGCATTGCATACTACGCCTGTCTTAGAAGTCTTGGAGATGGCATTTTCGCAGAAGTATTCTACCTTACCGTCTGTAGCACAAGTAGCAGGAGTTGTCACCTTTTTTGTGTAAGAGTGCTTTAAGTCATCGAGTGATGTTACGCCTGACCACCAGAGGAATCCGTTGGTTTCTACTCCATTGTTAATACCAGTTCTCACGTTGCCTGTATCTTCTTCGATATAAACGAACATCTTGTCAGCCCACGATTCACCTACGCCGTAGTTGATTTCGCCGTCGTTTACTGAGATACCGCACTTGTCACAAGTTAAGCCGAGGTCCTTGAAGAAGATAACCTTTGAGCCTGAAGCTACCTTAGTTTTGCCCTTGAAGCCTGCGTCTGCTGTGAGTGCTGTAGCCTTGGAATTTTCAGATGTATCAGCGAGCATCTGAGTGATGTTCTTTTCTTCGCCGTTTACAGTGATAACCTTTTCGTCAGTGTTGACAACGTTGATTGTAAGAGTAGAATCAGTTGCATTTACTGTTTTTGAATACTGGTTAAGAATGATGTTATCAAAAATAGTAAGTGAATACTGACCGGAAGGTGTTCCTGCAGGAACATGGCACTTGAGAAGTACTAAGGAAGTTTCGTTCTGAGTATCTGCGCCGATATTCTCATAACATACCCACTTAGCTATACCGTCTTCTTTGTCATCATTATCATCAGCATTTCCATACCATCTGTTGAAGTCTACTGAGCCTTTTGGGCCTTTAAGAGCACATATAGGGTCGTCATACTTGAAGCCTGCTGGTTCTTCTGTAATATAACCTTCACCGCCTGATATGTACCATACTTCATTCATGATAATAGAAGCATAGAAAACAGTCTCTGTCGAATTAGTCACTTCTATAGTATCGTTATCTATAACGTTAGAATTTTCATCTGTTCTAAGAAGTGAAAGTCCCATGCCTTCTTGCGGATCAACGTCTTTAGCAGCATATGAAGGCACTGCCATAGCAGTTGCCAACATTGCCAAGCATAAAACTATTGAAAGTAACTTTCTTTTCATGTTGTTTTTTACCTTTGTTCTATTTTAATCCAAAAAATACCGTTTTTACCACGTAGTGGCTTGTGCTTTCACGCTAATTTTCATCAGAATACTGCAGTCAGCAACAGTAATTGCTCCGTCTGCGTTGAAGTCTGAAGCCAAAGCATCAAATCCAACCGGTGTCGCAACTACCTTAGTGTTGATTTTCTGAATTCGTGAAACATCTGTTATGTTAACCACACCGTCGTAATCGAGATCTCCCTTCACTGCCATCTCAATCCGGAATGCTCCGTTCAGATCTGCAGGTAATGCAAAGCGGTATGTATTTGCGGCCTCCATCTTTGCAGCTGCAAGCGTAATCCACGAAGCTCCCTCATCTGTTGAGATCGCTACGAGACAAGGGTTCGCACATGTCACGTCGAAGGTAGCGCCGGCTGCATAAGAAGCTCCGTCTACAAATGTAGTGGAGATACCTGCAGTTGCGAAGTAATTCGCAACAGGTTTAACAAGTGTACCTACGAATCCGTCGTCGGCTTCTTCTTTGGAAACGGTTCCGCCCGTGAATGTGACATCCTCAATCTCAGTGAAAGAGTTGTTTGCAAAATAGCTTATCGATGCTGAGCCATTTGCAGTTCCTTTTGCAACATTTACAGTGTACTGAGTTCCTGCTGCAGGAGCCGGTAAAGTAACCGTAACGAGAGTAGCAGGTGCACTTACATTCTCTATTGCTGCATAAGCAACATAAAGTGTACCGTCAACTACATTCGTACTGCCTACGCCAGGAAGCGAACTGTCAAATGTTGCTTTGGCATTGTCATTTGTCATTGTGAAGCTTGCGCCTGTCACTGTGATTGCGAGATTTAATGTCGCTACCCCGCTGTCAGCGGCTGTAAGCTTGATAGGCACCTGGACTGTATCAGCGTTAGCTGCTGCTGCTACTGATTCAGCTGCGATTGTAGTGCCCTCGTCGGCAAATGCCAAAGTGCTCGAGAATGTGAGCATCATCGCGAGTACAAGCAACAGACTGATTATTCTTCTTGATCTCAAATCAATTCTCCTTTCGTAATTTTCTAGCAAAATAATCGGATCAATAAGTAATATTAAATTTTAATCATTTACCTTTCTTTGCTGCATGTCTTTCGTCGCACGCAATCCGTACGTCTTGCTCTTTGGCGGTCTTTTCAAAGATAAGCGGCGTCCCCTTCAATCCGTCAAGACAACCAAGCTTCCTGCATGATGATCGCGATTTCACCATCAAGTGAAGTTTTCCCTCAGCGTCACAGACAAATATTCGGTTTTGCGAACAGCCTCTCCTCAGATCGTGAAAGTCTCCGTGTCGTGGCATAACACAGGAACCGTCGGTATCACATCCAAACGGATCGGCACCACCCTCTGACCAATTGACATCTCATCCTTGTCACTAAGTGCGATATTAAATAGTGGAGCAAGGATGAAGCTGCCAGTCAATCAGTAAGGCGCATCCTATCTTCTTGCGGTCAACCGTTTCATAGCATGATGCGGATAAAATCGTAAAGGAAAAAACCATTTCACCGTCATCCAACATGCAATTCTTTCGAAATCCGGCTGCACAGCATACGCATATGACGCCGCAAATGTCACATGCCCGCCGTGCACCCATGTGCCGAATGATAAATGTACAAAAACTCGTAAGCCTTCTGCGAAGCCGCACGGCAAAGTCACGTCAGAAAATCCGTCTGAAACCGCGCCCGAGACTTGGAAGCCGCTCTCAAAACCGCCGTCCGATTTGCTTCCGAGATTTGGGATTCGTCAACTCAGTAATCGTTATAAGAAACCTTTCGAAAATTCGAAAAAAGAAATAAAAACTTTTCGAAAAAAGGAGATGCCGAGCCTTTGTATATTTACCATTCTAAAAGCACTCTACTTTGTCTAAAAGCACTCTACTCTATTATAATAGGCAAGCCCTCCTTTCAAAACAGATTTGAAACTTTGTGATTATATTTGAATTTAGATGATATTAAGGTAATCATGAACCAAATAATCATAATATCAATATAGCTATCCGGCAGGCAATCATATGATCAACAACACTTGACAGTTATTGACAATAAATGACAATCAATAATTTCATAATTACCATAAAATAAATCACTACCTGTATTTTCACACAAGTACTGATTTACTGAAGTAAAATCGGAGTATATCAAGCATGAAAGACTATTTGCATATATAAAAAGTAAATTTCAGATTAAGTTCAAACAACTCTTTTTAAGTTCAAACATCTCTTTGTCTAGCAATATTTTCTTAATCTTGCCTAACTAATTCCAATCTATGTTTATTTTAATGTACAATTTTCTCATTGTCAACAATTACTTTTCACAGTTTCAACATCTTTGTCAAGAAATCAACAAACTTCCCTCTGTGCCATCCAATGCCAACCATTGAAATATTAACGTTTCCTTTTACAATTCTACTGTATGTGAGCACAGTATGTTAAATTCGATTTTTCCAAAACAAATTCTAAGCACACGTATTCTTTGCTGCGGCGAAGTAAAAATGTTGTTTTAACAAAATTTTACATCTGACAATCGTTATTTTACCGGAAATTTTTGACGCCATTGCCTCGTCGCTCGGGATTTGTGTTCTGTGTCTTGCGGCGGACGCTGCGCTATCTCGGTTGCGCGGCAGCGCTTTCGCGGCTGCGGGCGAGTTGCAGCGCTTTCGCAGCTGTAGGCGGGCGAGTTGCGGTGCTTTCGCGACGGCAGGCGAGTTGCAGCGCTTTCGTAGCTGTAGGCGGGCGGCATATCTTGTGCTTTTTAGTTTCATTATTATATGAATTATATGTAGTGTGCCGGGATTGGCAGCGGAGACTGCCACCAAAAAGGCTATCGAGGATGCCGAAAACGGAATCGGGATGAGCAAGGCTTTTTCCTCTGTGGAAGAGCTGATGGAGGATCTGAATGCTGACGATTAAGTATCAGGCTGCTTTTTAAGAAGGACTATACATAACAACAGCGAGGTGAATGTGATTCACCTCGCTGTTGTTAGCATTTGTTTTGGTTCTGTTCTACTTTTGATTTTTGTTGGAGAGATTTTTATGAAAAGAATTTGTAACTCGGAGTTGCTTACCTCCTTGCTACAGTTTATATATTAGTCCTCTTTTGTGATGATTTTATAAAGACTTCTTGTTATTATAGAAAAAACAATGTCTTTTTTTTGTAATAAAAATCATTCCGGATGTCCGTATAGATGTCTGCACATCATCTACGAGCTGCTATACGAATGTCTATACATATCTGCGAAGTATCCCGTTCAAATATGCTTCCCATTGTTCCGGCTGAGGATTTTTTTCAATGATTTCCTCAAATCTGCTGCGCTGTGAAGGTGAAATCGCACTCATGTGCTTATATTCTTCAACCATTCCGTAACGACGAGCCAGCTGGTACATCCGCTGCTCATGCTGCGGCAATTTCAATATCTCATCTATCTTCGCAAGCATCTTTTCTTTTTCACTTATCGGATGTGCGAGCGAACCCACAAGGTTCACTATGTGATCGCTGACCACGTGAGTCTGCGGCGTCTCTATCAATGCTATTAAATCGCGAATCTCGCTGAGCTTTTCAATGTCTGTCAGCTCTGTGAATTCTTCGTTGCGAAGCATGTCGAACATCTCCGATTCGAGCTTGAGTATGAACGTCCTGAGTCTCACGAAATCGGGGTTTATGCGGTTCACTACATATGCTGTCTCGCGTGCATTTTCTTCCGAAAATTCTTTTCCGCCGATTCCGGGCATGAAATATACCGAAAGCTCCATTCCGGCAGCTTTGATTTTTAATCCGCCGTCGATCTGCTGCTCTTGTGTCAGGCCTTTGTTTATCATCTTCAGGACATTGTCGGACCCCGATTCAAATCCCGAATGTATGCGGTCAAGTCCGCTTTCTCGCAGAAGCTTCCACTGTTCTAATGACCATCTTGAAAGCGTCTCAGCTCTGCCATATGTCGTCACGCGCTTGATATGCGGAAATTTTTCTCTGAGATATACGAGTATGTCGGCAAGCTTCTCCGGCTTGAGTGCTATCGAGTTTCCGTCCTGCAAAAATACTGACTCTCCGCCGTTTGCCAGCCAGTTGTAGACCATATAAAAGCACTCGAGCTCACTTTGCGTAAACTTCTCGAGGTACGAATAAAGCTTGTCTTTGTCAATTCTTCCTTCTGACGTCGCACAGTCGCCGATAATGTCGCGGAAGTATGCCATATTGTCGATATTCTTCTTGACATCGTCCGGCTGAATGACATGAAATGTCGATCCCCTGTAAACCGTGCAGAATCGGCATTTGTTCCACGTGCATCCCTGCGTAATCTGCAGCAGCAGGCTCGACGCCTCACTTGGCGGCCTGATTGGTCCTATTTCAAAAGATCTGTCTTTTCTGTCCTCACTCATTTTTCCCTCTACCCTTTTCTTCTAACCACACCCGGGGCTTGAAACCATCGATTCCGACTTTCTTGCGTCTTCGGCCTTGAACCATCGATTCCGACTTTCCTGCGTCTTCGGCCTTAAACCCTCGACTCAAAGCTTTTCCGCAGTTTCGGGCTTAAAAACTATCAGCCGATTGGGCGGAAGTCTTCTTCGTTTTTGATCGTCTGTCTGAGGTTTTCTATATGTTGGATGGTGCATTCGCGAGCCGCTTCGGCATCTCTCTTTTCAATGGCATCGAGAATCGTGTCATGCTCCTCCGTGATATCCTGAGCACGCTTGCTTGATTTAAAATATATATATCTGAATCTTGTGACCTTTTCCTGCAGGTCGTGGCATAACGAAATCAGATATCTGTTTCCGCTGCCTTGGTTTATCAGGTCGTGGAACTTTTGGTCCGCGTCCGAAAGCTCTTCCTGCGTCCCGTGCTCGATGGCTTCCTTGCATCTTGCGGCTGCATTTCTAAGCTCGGCAATCTGGTCTTCTGACATGTTTAGAGTTGCCAGATATGCCGCAAGCCCTTCGAGTGGTTCTCTTACCATCATCATGCTGTCAAAATCGTCAGGTGATATGTCTGAAACATATGCGCCGCGTCTTGCCTCAATCGTTACGAGTCCGTCTTTTTCGAGCTGTCTGATCGCTTCGCGAACCGGAGTTCTGCTCACTCCCATGCTTTCTGCCAGCTCAATCTCCATCATCCTTGTGCCCGGCTTGATACTTCCCGTCATAATGAGCATCCTGAGCTGATCATAAACCAATTCCCTAAGCGGCTTATGCTGCTGAACATTAATACTAATCACTTTTACACTCTCCTATTCGTATATATTTTTTATGTATTTTTATGTGTTTTGTGTCATTCCCATCATGCAAACTCTGCGCAAATCATGTGCGACTTCCGCACAAAACTCGCTTAAGCAGCTCCTTGCGGCTGCATCGGCGTCGGCGTTGGTCTCAGCCCACATAAGCCGAAGCCGGCATCGAAGTTGAAATTGGTTTCGGTGCACTTCACGGCGGCAGCTTTTGGCTCTGCTGCATTAAGTTCTGACTGTCTTTCTGTCTATATTATAAACGAATTGTACTGTGTATACAAGATGCGAAATTATACATTGTATAAAAAATCGATCTGCCTCGCACAGCGACACTGCTCGGTGCCGCTTTCAGTAACACTGTTCGGTGCCGCTCTCAGTAAGACTGTCCGATGTCGCTTTCAGTAACACTGTTCGGTGCCGCTCTCAGTAAGACCGTCCGATGTCGCTTTCAGTAACACTGTTCGGTGCTGCTTTCGGTGCTGCTTTCGGTGCTGCTTTCGGTGCTGCTTTCTGTAACATTATCCAAAGCTTTTACAACGTCTCTGTCAATATAACCAGATAATTTTCGTCTCTTAGCTTATGAAGTGCATTCTTCGCTGCGATTGCTTTGTTTCGATCTGTATAAAGTGCATATACTGTCGGCCCGCTTCCGCTCATCATGGCTGCGAAGCTGCCGCGGCCTTCCATCTGTTCCTTAAGTACCTCGCTCTTGGGAGCAACCCCAAAGGTGACCGGTTCAAGGACATTAAACATCGATTCTTTGATAAGACTAAACGACCCGGTCTCCAGGCCTTTTATGAGCTTTGCGTTGTTTGGGCGGCGTGTGATTTGAGTCGAATCGAGCATCGTATAAATCATCTTCGTGGAAACAGACACCGGCGGCTTGGCAAGCAAGACATCAAATTTTACGCTCCGAAGCGGTGTGAGGATTTCGCCGATTCCTTCGGCGAGCGCACATACCGTGCCGCCGCTGACGCCAAGCTCTTTGCGATACATCGCTGCGACTGTCATGACGCAAAACGGGACATCCGCGCCGACGTGAACCGCAAGCTCACAGAGTCTTGTGAGTGACAGATTGAGCTCGAGCAATTTGTTTAATGCCATGATCACACCTGCGGCATCGGCACTGCCTCCTGCAAGTCCTGCCGCCGCAGGGATGTTCTTGACAACTTCGATTTCAATTTTTTCTATTCTTTTGGTTTCTTCGGCACCTTCGATACTTTCGCCTTTTTCGGTGTCTTCAGCCTTCACGGAGTCTTCGGAATTTTCGGAATTTTCGGTGTCTTCGCTGCTTGCGGCACTTGCGGCGCTTTCGCTGATTCTCCCTGCTTCTTTAAGCATGATTTCGGCAGCTTTATAAGCTGTATTTCGGGAGTCGGTCGGTATCTCGTCGAGGCTGCCGTTCCATTCACTGCCTGCCTTAAAATGCAAGACGATTTGCGGTCCTGACGTATTAGCAGCTCTGTCTGCCCTTACAGTATTGGCAGTTCCGACCACGTCAGATACATCGGCTGCTTCGACTGCCCCGACAGTATCCGCAGCTCCGGACGCTCCGACCGTACCGGCAGCTCCGGACGTTCCAACCGTATCGGCAGATCCGGATGCCCCGACAGTATCCGCAGCTCCGTCTGCCGACTGAAGTCTTACGCTAATATCATCATACAAACCGATTGCCTGCATCACCATCGCAACCTCGTGATATCCGTCTTCCCGACGCCCTGTCACGTCAAGCGAAAGATTTATCTTTGCATATGCTTTCAAATCAATTCTTTTTTCCACTTGCAGCCTCTCCTTTCTCAAAAAGCCCCGGGCCGAAGCTCCGGGGCTTTTGTTTCTGTCTATATTTCTTGGACCTTGACTTGTCTCTTAATTCTACTATTTCTCTACAACCATTGCGGTTCCCATGCCGCCGCCGATGCAGAGTGTAGCGAGACCGTACTTTGAGCCTCTTCTTTCCATTTCATATAAGAGTGATGTCAAGATTCTGGCACCTGATGCTCCAATAGGATGACCGAGTGCGATTGCTCCTCCGTTTACGTTGAGCTTTTCAGGATCGAAGCCGAGATCTTTTCCTACGGCAAGTGACTGCGCCGCAAATGCTTCATTTGCTTCGATAAGATCGATGTCTGCAAGCTCAAGTCCTGCCTTTTCAAGTGCTTTTCTTGTAGCCGGAACAGGTCCTATACCCATGATTGAAGGATCTACTCCTGCTGATGCGTATGACTTAATCTTGCACATAGGCTTGATACCGAGCTCTTCTGCCTTTTCTGCGGACATAACTACGAGAGCTGCTGCTCCGTCATTTATACCTGAGGCATTCAGAGCCGTAACTTTTCCGTCTGCCTTGAAAGCAGGCTTTGCTCCGTCAAATGCTTCTCTTCCGATACCGAAAATCGGATGCTCGTCTGTATCTACTGTGACCTTGCTTCCGTCCCACTGAGGAACTTCCACAGGAACGATTTCATCCTTGAACTTTCCTGCCTTGATGGCTGCTTCAGCCTTCTGCTGTGACTGATATGAGAAGTCGTCCATCGCTTCTCTTGAAATGTCCCACTTCTCTGCGACAGTTTCTGCTGTAATGCCCATATGAAGTCCGCTGAATGTATCTGTCAAACCGTCCTTGAGCATAGCATCTTCCATAACTGCATTTCCCATACGTGCGCCCCATCTTGTCTTTGGAACAAGGTACGGCGCCATAGACATAGATTCTGTGCCGCCTGTGAGGACGATATCTGCGTCTCCAGCCTTAATCATCTGTGCCGCGAGGCTGACAGATCTGAGACCCGATCCGCACATTTTGTTTATCGTAAAAGCGGGCACTTCCTGTGGAATGCCTGCACCCATAGCCGCAAGTCTGGCAACACTCTGTCCCTGACCTGCCTGAAGCACGCATCCGAAAACTACTTCATCAATCTGTTCTGGTGAGATTCCGGCACGCTTAACAGCCTCTTTCATAGCTGTAGCGCCAAGATCTACTGCACTTACACCGTTTAATGACTTTCCGAAACGGCCGATTGGTGTTCTTGCTGCACTTACTATAACAACTTCCTTCATGCCTGTACCTCCTTCTTAAATGGGGGATTCACCTAAATATGGCAAGATAAATGCCGCTTAACAACTTCGCAAAGACTTTTGGCTTTTGACTTTTGACTTTTGACTTTTACCGTCTTCACCTTCGCCTTCGCCTTCGCCTTCGCCTTTGCTCACCCTAAACCCTTTATCAAGCTTATACATGCGCTTGCGGTCGCTTCCGCACCCGATCAAACTCATTTTCGTGCCTGCGACTGCACCCGCGGTCGCATCTACGCTTGATCGTACTCGCTTTCGTACATGCGCTTGACTGCTCACACTTAATCGTACTCGCTTTCGTGCTTGCACTTGCGCTTGCGGTCGGCTTCACGCTAAGGTTTTTCGGCATTTTTCCAACCACTTATAGTTTACCATTTATTCAAAATAAATCAATGATATTCTACCATTGCATACAAATTATTTTTCTGCTTATAGTTTGTATGTGTATATTTATTTTATGTGTTAATATTTATTTAGGTCTTATTATACATTTGAGAAGTCCGCAGGCTTGTGCCCGCTTGAAAATTCAGCAGGCTTATGCCTGCTTGAAATTTCCGTAAGCTTATGCCTGCTTGAAATTTCCGTAAGCTTATGCCTGCCTGAAATTTCCGTAAGCTTATGCCTGCCTGAGAAGTCTGTAGGCTTTCCGTGCGCACAAATCTGCTAAAACGGCGAGCCGTACAAATCCATTGCTTCTGTATCGTCAATATGCAATGCGATATATTTTTTTATGAGCCGAATCGGCTTGTACGAGAGCTTTGAGCGGCGCAGGCCTTCTATTCCCATATCTTCTTCGCGGTTAACATATGCATAACGCTGCTGCATGCGGATGCAAAATTCGTTGTTCAGCTTCTGGTAAATGCCGCAATAATCGACATCTGCCTTTTCCACATGCTCCACGATCGTGTCGCTGCCAAGTCTTCCGCCAAATGCAACGCCCTCCGGGCGCCCGTCTATCCTGAGCAAAATGCCCTCAAGACCGATTTGGTCGTATTCGTTCATTATCTCTTCCATCATACGTTCTTCATCTCTGAGCAGCTTTCTTTCAACGCCTTTAAGCTCCTTCTTTGCATTGATGCGCTTGACGAATTCTATTATTTCCTCCGCATTTTCGTCGGAAATATCTTCAATCGCAAAACGCCCCTCGTATACCGAGTTGAAGCGGTTCACATGATTTTTTTTGCCGTGGAATCGCTTGCCGCGGAGTGCCGCGAGGTCGCTTGTTTTGTAGAGATAGTCATAATTTGACGAGTCTTCTATGAAAATATATCTGTCCGGCCGTGCTTTTTGCATAATTTCCTTGATTTCTTCAGGAATAAGACGCATTACAAAAGGCTTTCCTGTCGTCTCAAACCGTCTGTCCAGCTCTTCCAGGACGCTGCGGTAATGCTCTGTCTCAAACACTCCGCCTTCCGGCAGAACGGGAAACAGAAACGGCGCCTCGGGTTCTCCCTCGAAGTTGCTCAGACCCGCCACACACAGATGATTTTCGATGATGTCGTAAGAATATCCGTATTCTTTGCTCCACATATATAACGATGAAAATGACATCCCTGATGTTTCATGAAATATATGACGGCTGACCGCGGCATCGCCGTCTGTCGATGCCGCCTTGCTGTCTTTCGCAATTTCGCTGCTGTCTGTTGATGCTGCCTCGACGTCAATATATTTGCTAAATTTTTCTCTGTCTTCAAGAGTTATAACGTTTCTAAAAAAGTTCGTTGTTTTCTTCCTCCGTTTTCGTGAGATTTTTTCTGAATCTAAGAGCAATTGGCATATTAATATTCCAGGCCCCAGTCATATACACTTCCGAGCAATTCTTCATCTGTAATGTCTATCCGAAGCGGTGTCACTGTAATATATCCGTTTTGGAATTCCTCTGTATCGAGTCCCTCCGGGAGATTGTCATATACCTTCGGAGTGCCCGTATACCAATAATATTTTCTGCCCTTAGGATTTTTGAGCACATCAAAGCTTTCTTCATATTCTCTCGGACCGAGCCTTGCGGCACGAAGTCCTTTGATTTCTTCCGGTGCACATTTCGGGAAATTGACATTTACTACTGTCTTCTTGTCAAGCTTCGGTACAACTTTCTCACAGATTTCGACTATTATCTTCTGAGTATTGTAAAGCATTTCATCCGTCGGATGATGTGTTCCTACCGAAATCGCAACAGCCGGAACGCCGCAGAACACACCCTCAATCGCTGCCGAAACAGTGCCGGAGTAAAATACGTCCGTTCCTATGTTTCCTCCGTGATTAATTCCGGAAAATACGAGATCTATCTTTACGCCATGCTCATCCTTAAGATGTCTGATGCCATATTTCACACAGTCGGCCGGCGTACCCGAAATCGACTGCGCCCACACAGCACCCGGCACAGTTTCGTCATTGACCATCACAATCTTATTCATGCTGATTCCGTGACCGCAGGCACTGCGCTGGCTGTCCGGCGCCACCACATAAACCTTGTTTCCCGGCACACGCGCCAAAGCCTCTACCAAAACGTGCAAACCCTTCGACTGAATCCCGTCATCATTAGCAACCAATATATTCATACCTCATCTTCCTTTCTTATATTCCGCACCGCACCGCGCCGCGCCATCGCACCGTACCGCGCCATCGCAGAGCCTGCCTTCTTCTACATCGCGCCTTCCGCACCGCACCGCGCAGCCATCGCAGAGCCTGCCTTTTTCTACATCGCACCTTCCGCACCGCACCATCGCAGAGCCTGCCTTTTTCAC
>CAVCIY010000087.1:0-23875 GCA_963602445.1 Lachnospiraceae bacterium
GCCACTTCACGCTATTCGTGTTGTTCACACCATTGCCTGCTTCGCATCGCAAGCCGCTTCACGTTATCTTGTAATTTCTTCTATCAGTTCCTTCATTCTAAGAAGACCCTCAAGCACCGTTTCTTTGTCGGCCGCATATGCAAGTCTTATAAATCCGTCCATTCCAAATGCAGCGCCCGGTGCTACGGCAACTTTCTTTTCGTTTAGCAGCTTCATCGTAAAAGCTGTGCTGTATGGCTGTTCGTCTTCTCCGAAGCAGTCCTTTACGCAGGAGATATCGAGGAACAGATAGAAAGCTCCCTTAGGCTCGATAAAGGTGACATCAGGCATTTCACGTCTTATAAAATCGACTGCCGCTTCCATTCTTTCCTTATATGCCGAAACCATCATCTCAGTGTACTCGCCGCATGTTTTTAGCGCTTCTGCGCCCGCCCACTGGGAAATCGTAGAAGGATGCGATGTGATATGTCCCTGAAGCTTAATCATCGCCGCCGCGATTTCCTTTGCAGTGGCAGTATATCCGATTCTCCAGCCTGTCATCGGAATCGACTTCGAAAGGCCGTTTATGAGAACTGTCAATGCCTTTGCCTCTTCGGAAATCGAAGCCATGCTCACGAATTCATCCGCAAAGCAGATTCGTTCGTACACTTCGTCGGCCATTATGAATATGCCCTTTTCGACGCATACATCGGCAATCGCCGCAAGCTCGTCTCTTGTATGCACTGTTCCGAGTGGATTTGACGGATTGCACAGGATAATCATCTTTGTCTTTTGCGTCGCATATTCTCTTATCTCTTCAGCGGTGAGCTTGAAATCATTTTCGCGTTTAGTCTTGACAAATACAGGAACTCCGCCGCATATCTTTACGATTTCGGGATAGCTGACCCAGTACGGTTCGGGTATAAGTACCTCATCTCCCGGGTTGAGAAGCGTCAGGCATGTGTTTGCAATGCACTGCTTGGCGCCGTTCGACACTACGATCTGATCAATCTCGTAATCCACACCATTCTCTTCCTTCAGCTTTCTGCAGATTTCACGCCTCAGCTCAACCAGCCCCGGAACCTTGTCATATCTTGTCTTATTGTTTTTCAGAGCCCATACGGCGCCCTGCTTCGCACTCTCGGGAGTATTGAAGTCAGGCTCACCCACACTGAGATTTATGATTTTCTCACCGTTGTCAATCATCTCGAGAACTCTGGCATTGATAGACACAGTGCCCGAAGGAACAATATTTTTCACTACGTTTGATAATATATTTCTGTTCATTTTCCGTCTTACCCCTTTTCCCAACGAATCATTTTTGCGGATTTTTCCTTTTTCCCGCAAAATTACACCTTAACCAAAAGAGGACGTACATATAACTACGTCCTCTTGCAATTGTCATACATTTTTTCGATCAACTTTTCGATCAACACTCAGTCTGTCTCAAATACGGCACGTCGGCTTATGTGAAGACGATTTTCTACTTTTGCGATGCCGAGATCTTCATCCTTTGCAGCGCCGATCTTAGGCCTTTTTCTGCCGATCTTCATCCTTTGAAGCGCCGAGACTTTCGGCTCTTGCGGTGCCGATCACAGCCCTTTATCTCTTGCCGGATGCGTGGAGAACGTCTCTCAGCTTATGCGCAACCATATCCTTGATTGCATCTCTTGCAGGGCCGAGATACTTTCTAGGGTCAAAGTCGGCAGGATGTTCTATCATATGACGTCTGATCTCAGCTGTCATGGCGAGTCTTAAGTCAGTATCGATATTTACCTTGCAAACGCCGTACTTTGCGGCCTCAGTGATCATCTCTTCCGGCACACCCTTTGCTCCCGGGATTTCGCCGCCGTATTTGTTGCACATATCAACAAACTCAGGAAGAACCGTAGAAGCTCCGTGAAGTACGAGCGGAGTTTCCGGGATGCGCTTGTGGATCTCCTGAAGAATATCAAATCTGAGACGAGGTTCACCGCTGAACTTGTATGCGCCATGGCTTGTACCGATGGCGATTGCGAGTGAGTCAACGCCTGTACGCTCTACAAATTCTTCTGCTTCCGCAGGATCTGTGAACTGAGCAGAGTCCTTGTCAACCTTGATATTATCTTCGATGCCTGCGAGCTTTCCGAGCTCCGCTTCGACAACTACGCCGTGAGCGTGAGCATATTCCACAACCTGCTTAGTCAGTGCGATATTGTCTTCAAACGAGTGCTTCGAGCCGTCAATCATAACCGACGAAAATCCGCCGTCAACGCAGCTCTTGCAAATCTCGAAATCTTCGCCATGGTCGAGATGAAGAGCAATATCAAGGCCTGTATCTTCCATGGCAGCCTCGACGAGCTTGATAAGATAAGCAGGCTTCGCGTATTTTCTTGCGCCTGCCGAAACCTGGAGAATCAGAGGAGCATTTTCCTCCTTTGCGGCATCTACGATGCCCTGGATGATCTCCATATTGTTTACATTAAAAGCTCCTACCGCATAATCGGCTGTAAGAGCCTTGCCGAACATTTCTGTCGTAGTGATAATTGCCATAAAGACCTGCCTCCTTGCGTCATACATTCAAAATGGGAATTTCATTCTTAACAGAGTAATGCATCACTTTATTTAGCACTCCGGTAATACATCACCTGTCCTAATATTGTACTACATCAAATTTGATATGTAAATGAGAAGAAATATCGGCTTTTTTCTGCATATCATTCTGCATATCATATAATAATTCTCCCATAATTAATCCCGGGAACTGCCTCTGATAAATGGTCGCGAAAATTTCCGTTTAACTATTTCAAAATAATCTTGCAGGTACTGTCGCACGTTAGCCTTACAGGAAATTCTTGTAATAAATTCTTGCACATTTCGTAATATAATGGTAATATATCATGTGTTTTAGATTATAAGAATCCGAGATTTGACTGTTTGAAATAGTTTAGATAAATTTGTTTTTATGCGATTTTATTTGGACTGTATACAGCATCCACATACACTGAAAGGTGTGTTTTAGATATGTTTAAAAAAGAAAAAAATTACGAAAAAGACGGCTTTATGACTGTATGCATGAAGCTTGTGAAATGCTTACAAATGCCGTACTATAACGGTTCAGCCGCCGAGATGGGCTTTTACTTTATATTTTCGATAGTCCCGATAGTCACGATTCTCACGCAGCTGCTTGGCTATCTTGGCATTTCCGGTGTACTTTCCCAAGTAGTTCAGGTATCTCTTTCAAATGAGGGCTTCCTTTCCGACCTGCTTGGGTCATTTGAGCGTACACTTCCGAGCGGAGTAAATATCGCATTCATGTTCGGTGCTCTGTTTGCAGCGTCGAAGATTGAGTTTTCTTTGATGAGAATCTCAAATTATACATACAGCATAAGGCAGCCGGGCAATCAATTCACGGGATATTTCAAGATTCGTGCGAAGGCGATGCTTCTTGTCACAATTCTTATCCTCATCGTACTTACCAGCCTTTTGGTCCTCGTATACGGAAAGACGATCCTGGGACTTCTCACGACGGCGCTCGACAAATATTTTGGCATAGAATTACAGATTGAAAATGCTTATCTGCTGCTCAGATGGCCTATTCTGTTTTTTGTATATTTCTTTATAATAGCCATCAATTACAGACTTCTGATTCCGATAAAGGGACTCAAGCTGCGCTACATGTTCCCGGGCAGCATCTTTGCTTCTGTCGGAATCGTAGTAGCCAGCTTGGCATATCAGCTGTACTTCTCATACTTCTCAAATCTCAACTTGATTTACGGTAGCTTGGCAACCATCATCGCTCTTTTGCTTTGGTTCTTCTGGCTGAGCTATATCATGCTTGTGGGTCTGCTGCTCAACTCAGTCTGCCGCGAGAACGATCCGAACGGGCCTGTGCAGCTGGTCAGGGAAAGTGAGTTTTTTGATCCTACTATAAGATATTAAATGGAAGCCTATCCCGGAATCATAGGTGATGCTGTCGTCAGCCTGGCTGACGCACTTTCTGATATTCATGAAAAGACGAAGAACAAGTTTGTTGTCATAATAGACGAATGGGACTTCCTCATACGTGCCGAAGCCACGCTTTGCCGCAGATTTCCCGGCTCTTGTAGTCGAGCTGAAATGGAACGAGAAGGCATCCACAGCACTGCAGCAGATAAAAGAACGCCATTACACGGACTCACTCCTCCAGTATACAGGCGACATCATACTTGTAGGCATAAGCTATGACAAGAAGAGTAAGCAGCATACCTGTGTGATAGAGGAGCTTGATAAGGACGAGTAACAAAATAAGTGAAATGAATGGCTCACTCACGACTACACCGGCTAAAATCACAACAGTCGCAACGGCTGACATTCAAAAAGCGCCCTGGAGGAAAGCTTATATCGCTTCATCTCCGGGGCGCTCTTTTTTATTTTTTAATAATTTCCTTGTTCAGAAAATGACCGGTATACCGGTTTTACTTCACGTCAAGCAGCACTTTAACATAATTCATCATGATAGTAGCTACCTGTGCGCGTGTAGCTGTGCCGCGAGGATTCAGTGTGCCGTCTGTGTTTCCGTTCACAATGCCGCACCCTGCAGCCCACTTCATAGCGTCGGACGCCCAGCTGTGTACAGTCTCGCTGTCGCTGAACTTGTCAAGACTTGCGCTTCCCGCAATGTCATAACCCATAGCCTTTGTGAAGTTATACATGATAACTGCCATCTGTTCGCGAGTCACTTCGTCATTTGGTCCGAACTTTCCGTTGCCGTAGCCGTTTACTATGCCCTTAGAAGCTGCCCATGCAACTCCTGAAGCATACCATGCGTCCGAAGAAACATCGGTGAAATCAGCACCGGCACTGAAATTTTCTTCTCCTGCAAGTCTCGCAAGTACAGTTACGAACATGCCTCGCGTCATAGACTTATTTGGTGCAAATTCTGTATCTGACACGCCGTTGAAGAGCTCGTGTGAAACCGCGAATCCCACAGCCCCTCTGTACCAAGCGCTGTCAGCCACATCGCTAAATGGCTTGCCGTTTGCGATGATCGTAACTGTGGCTCCGACAGGTGCCTTGGCATACAGATATTCGTCTGCTGTTACGAATGATTCACGTATAATGGTCTGTGCCGCCTTCGCACCGGCATCATTCTTTTCGTCAGCATCAGTCTTTTCGTCTGCATCAGTCTTTGCGTCAGTTTTACCATCTCCGATGATAACTCCGACGAGATCGGAATTCTTGACACCGCTCTTTCCTTCGAGCGATTTCATGACTTTATCGTCAAACTTATACTTGTATTGAAGTATGTCTTTACCTGTCGCAGCGTCCTTGCCGCCCGAAGTGACATTCAGCTTCATGCTGCCGTCGGAGTTCTTATCAATCGTGAATGTCACGTCTGATCCGTTTCCTGTCGTAAGCTCTGAAAGATCGCCGTTGCTTACTGTTATGTCGCCAAGGTCAGTCTTTATAACGAGATCAGCCTTTGTATCCTTCTGTATCGCCTTTACGGACTTCATAGGAATAGATACTTCAACATGAGTTATCTTTGACTTTCCGGTGCCTGCTTCTACTGTTATCGCTGCGTCAGACTTTGATTTCACAGCTTTTACTGCGTCATCTACTGCGTCCTTTTCAACCTCGGCAGAGGCATCCGTTCCGTCAACCTCTACTTCTGGCTTTATAACTTCAGGTTCCTTCGCAGTGTCATCCGAAGTATCATCATCCTTTGATGAATCTCCGCCGTCTCCGCCGCCTGTATCGCCGCTGTCAGGCTTTGTCGAGCTGCCGGAATATGTCAGCGTAAAGGTCTTGGATGAAGCATCCCACTTAGCGGTAACTGTTTCACCGTTTACGTCAAGGGTGTGATCCTCTCCTGTAAAATACAGATAAAGATTTGAATCATCAAGCGACGTCCAGTTGTCCATAGTGTAGGTAATTTCTGCCTGACTATCCTTCACAGCTGCCTCATTTACAGACCTGTACTCGTGGAGTCTGCCGCTGTATAAAATATTTTTCCCTTCCTTTACCGTATAATTGTCTGAATCGGAATTATCGGAAGATTTCTTAAGCTTCGATGTATCAAGCTCGAGCAGATAGAGCGAGCTGCCGCTGCCATTTACCACATTCGCAGTCACTCCTGCATTTCCGTTTACTCCTGCCTCTGTCACGCCCTTGCCGCTCCATGAAGACACAGCATTGGCGTCTATATAAGTGCGGACAGATCCTGAGGTGTAGTATAGAGTACCGCCGTCGGAATCATTTCCTTTGTCATATCCGCCGCCGCCTATAGCAGAGCCGGTATAGTCAACATTAATATTGATAGAAGCGCCGTTCACATATACCTTTGTTCCGCCGGCTGCGCCGCCTGAGCCCGCACTGCCGCCTATAGCAGCAGATCTCGAATTTGCTATAAGGTTGATGACTCCTCCGGTGAATTTTATCGTTCCCGGAGTAAGTCCTGCCGATGCTGATTCGGCACCTGCGCCGAAGAAAGCACCTTGCTTTGTATTCTTCGCAAACAGGATGCCGCCAGTATAAGTAATATCACCGTTTGTCTCGGCGATCTGTCCGTCAGAGCCCTTTGCTCCTCCGTTTCCACCTATGCCTGCTCCCTGTTCTTTCTTATACATGTACAGCGTATCACTGTCAGACTCACCGCCCATTGTCAGGCTGGTGTTCTGATTTACATGTATCATGGCATATCCTGCGGCATTCTGGTCAAGGTCAAGGATACTGGTGCCCTTCCATTTCAGGCTGTTTCCTTTTCCTGTAAAGTTGATCATATTGCCGATCTTCTCAGCATTGTTTTGCTCGCCTATGTTGCTGATATAAATGTCCTGCAGAGTCAGATCCGCACCGGCCTTCGTACAGTCGATAAACAAATACTTATATGCATCATCCGTGGAAATACCTGTTCCCACCAGAGTAACCGCTTCCGTTGTGTCGACAGTGATAATACCCTGTGCTCCGTCCTTGCCTTCGCCATTACCTACATAGTATATGCCGCCCTTTGTAATCGTGGAAGTCTTTCCAGCATTGTAAGAGCCGTATATCATGTTGTCGTTGTCGCCGGTGTCATAACTTGACTTCGTCAAGCTGATATTTACGGGAGTTCCGTCTGCGACAAACGTTCTCGTCAGACCGTTGTATCCTTCTGCTTTTACGGTGTATACATAAGTTGCGCCCTTATACAGCGTAAATGTATATGTGCCATTTTCAAAGCTCTTAGCCTCTACCGGCTCACTGCCTGAAATCCCGACTGTAAGCGCTGCATCGGCCGGGCTGACAGTAATAGTATTGTCTACTATTTCTCGGAAATTCACTTCAATAGTAACCGCTTTGCTGACTACAGTAAAGCTTCCAAGGACATCCTCACAACCGTCAGCCTTTGCAGTATAGTAATAAGTACCTGCCTTGAGGCTGTAACTGCCGTCACCGGCAGCGTCTATCACTTTCGTACGCGCAGCGTCTGAGTAAACAGTCACACTGCCCTTGACATCCTTCATGTCAAATGTCACATCATACTTTTCGTCAGATGCCTCAGACTGTTCCCAGATAAGAAGCGGCATACCGCCGTTTATACTGTTTTCGTCATCCTTAAACTTAGCCGTATCACCGGTATTTAGCGAAGCAGCCTTAAGACCTGTAACTGACGGGTCAGTGTCGCTTGCGTAAACATTTTCAGTTGTAACGTTGAGTCCGCTATCAGCGATATATAACTGATCTGACTTACCATAAGTAGTTGTCTTTGATATGACTGAGCCTGAGTTATAGCAGTTGGTAATAGAAACAGTTCCTGTAAAGTGACCAATCAGACCTGATGTATATGCCTTTTTATTATCTACCGCTGACCAGTCTAAATGCTCTATAGGAAGCTCTATACTTCCTGTATTGTATGAATCCTTTATAACTGCGTTTACATCATAACTGCTGCCCTCAGCATATTGAATACCTGATATAAGACCTGCTTCAACAGCCGCAATACCTTTTATACTTCCTTTGTTGAAGCATTCTGTTACGTTTTCACAAACACCCGTAAGACCTGCCGCCTGTCCTGTAGCTGTGTCATCAGATCTTAATGTTACTTCAGTGCTTCCTGAGTGAGCTGCACTTCCTACGATAGTTTTTATCTTTGTTCCGCCTATAGTTATATTGCCGTAGTTTCCGCAGCGAAGCATAGATTCTATTTTATTCGATCCATATGTTGACGCTATACCACATGCAGATGTATTACGACGTGTTACCTCAATACTACCGTAGTTAAAGCAATCAGTAAATGTAACGCTATTATTGTTAAATACATCCTTAACGCATCCAAGTATGCCGCCTATATATCCGCCGTGAGCCTTTATGTCTACCTTGCTCACACAATTTTTAAAAGCAGCATTTGACGTACTTGCTGCTATTCCGCCTATATATGACTGAGGACCTTGTTTTTCATACTCAAATTCACTTGCTTCAGGGTCGCTCGCATAAGCATATTTAACCGTATTATCGATATCTATATTTCCGCTTACAGTAAGATTCTTTATTTCTGCATTTGAAATATATCCGAAAAGACCGAATGCTTTTCCTCTGACTTCGCCGGCATAAGAATCTTCCGCATCAGAATCTGTAAACGTATAGTTTATATCGAGCCCGCTTATGGTTTTATCGTTTCCATCAAATGTACCCGAAAATACATGCGTAGCATCCGCGCCTATCGGATCAGTCCACGGCTTAGTAAGCGTTATATCTTTTTCAAGTTTTACCGTGTAACCTTCATAAGTAGTTCCGTTATTTACTGTTTGTGCAAACTTTATGAGATCATCTTCTGAGCTTATAGATGTTATCAACTCATCTGTAAATTCAGCTTTAAGTCTGTAGCATACATTATTAAATTCAAATTTTAAATTCTGATTTGCCGAATCAGGATGTGCATATCTTTTATAAAATATGCGATCCGACATGTTTCTCTTGTTTAATGTATAAGCTCCATCATCTGAACTTGTTCCTGTTCCAAGGCTTTTCCATGTACTTCCGTCAGTTGTGTATGACCATCCTGTAAAATTACCGCCGGTTATATTTTTTAATGTGGCCTGTACAGACGGATAGATATATATTGAACCATAACGATCTATAGTCGCTTCTGTTTCTGTCTTATTTTCAGATAAGGAAGCTTCTACATCGCCGTATACACAATCCTCAACACGAAGCGTAGTCGCATTTATTAAATACAGGTTATTTGCCCCAAGCTGTTCAGGTGTAGTCACCGTATATATACCGTTGTTCTCTTTTACAAAAGGATCAAAATCAGTTAATGGAACATCCTCATATGCAATGACATTTGTATACTGTACCCCTGACTCAGGCTTTATCTTAAATGTTATAGTATCTCCTGCAGCAAACAGTGACGATACGCTCTCACCGCTCTTAAACTCTCTATCCACTGCTTTACCATTAACAGTAAGAAGCTCCCATGTCAGCCCATCGTCAGGCAATCCGAATGTAACATCAAATACGTTGTTAGCACTTATATCAACAGATAACGAATCACCTACAGAGGCTTTTATATCGCTCTGTGAACCTGACTTTCCTACAAGGGACTTGTCAGAAACAAATGAAAGCTGCGCACTGCCTGAAGCACCGTCAAGCACCTTAAATGTCACCTTCACCATAGATGCACCGCTGCTTGATGCGGTCTGTGAAGTACCGTAGGATTCAATACTAACGCTTCCGCTGTTGTCCTTGCCATAAGCGGTCAGACCTGTCCCATCCGGAGCAGCCGCCTTTACAAATGAAAGCTTCTTGCTGTCATATGTTATCTCAGAATGAAGAGCCGCAACCTGTGCACTTTCTGCATCCGCCGAAACATTTAATGTCACATCAAATGTTTCACCCGCAGCCACTTTTTCACCACCATATGAAAATGATACCTTATAATTTGCATCATCCGCATACGACATAAGCATCCCCGTTCCCGGCATCACAGTGAATACCATTGCGACAGTCAGGAACAAGGATAGTATCTTTCGTGATATTTTCATAGAGATTTTTCCTCCTGCAATACCTTGCATATCAAAAGACGGTATAGCCTGTCTTCTATAATAAACATATATGACAAGCTATACCGTCTAATAATATCATACGACTTAAAGAATCATCACGATTCCTTTTGCTTTATATTACTGAGCAAGCTCAGGATCAGCAATGCCCAAAGCCTTGAACATTATAGCTCGCGCGTCTGCTGCAGTTACAGTGCCGTCTTTGTTGATGTCTACTTCAAGACGACGCTGAGCTGTCAGTGTCGACATATCACTGTCAGCACTGTATACACCTGTTGCGAGATCATAAGCTATAAGGGAATCAACCGCATTTATGCTGTCATTTTTGTTTATATCTCCCGTATATGACAAGGTTTCATAATTGCCTGTCTTTTCAGTTACAGCAGCAAGAGTGTCGTTAGTCAGACCTGCATCGACAAAGCCGAGGAATACATGCTTTCCGTCATTATTATCGTATGCATAGTAGAGCGGTGTAGTATCCTCGCCATAGAAATATGCGTTGCCACTGGCAGGCATATCCTTAGCTACATACTTGAGCACCTGCTTTCCTGTAGGAGCACCCTTATAATCAGCGTTTGATATAAGGCTCTTTTCATCAGGTACCTCATTTATTGCTACTGTAGAAGCAGTTCCGGAAGCCGCCGCGATGTCAGCGGTGGTTCCTGACTTACCTATCTTTGCGCCGTCAGCTATGCTGAAGGAAGCAGTCCCTGACTTTAAGGCTTCAAATTGATACGTAGCTACGACAAGACCATCCGTTCCTGTCTGTGCACTGCTGCCGTATAAATACACCTTTCCCGTGCCGTCAGTTGTTATGCCGTTTGTTCCGTCTGTATAATACAACGGAGTCGCAGTTGTGTTGATAGCTCTAGCTGTTGCACCTATAGGCTTTACGAGATCCTTATCATAATTAAGAACTGCGTCAACAGCCGCGAGATCAGCAGCCTGATCAGCACTCGCTACAACGTCTACATTGAACGTATCGCCCACGTATGCAGACGTAACAGATGGCTTTGCTGAAACTGTGTAGGTTGTTTCTGTAGGAGTCTGATCATCTGTTGGATTATTTGTAATCTCAATTGGAATTTCATCAAAGTGTATTCCATCTGTAGTCTGAGAAGTATTAATCATAAGAGAAACGGCATCCCCAAAAAGTTTTGCTGTCCCAGTTTGAGCATCTTTTTTTGTTTTAACCTTCACATTCAGTGTAAGGTCACTTATTTTTACTTCTTTTCCTTCTTCAGCACTGGCTTTGATCGAATAAAAATAAACTGGCGAACTATTTAATACATTTAATCCATTAGTGCCAGTTTTAGTAACGGCATCATAAACATCTTGATAAGGATCATCCGGATCTAACTTGCCATCTAATACTGAATACCAACCAAGAAGGTTACTGGCAGAATCCCCAACTCGTTGTGCGAAATTGGTTAACTGCCAATTTACATTTGATACATTAACTTCATCAGCTCCGGATATATTTTCTACTGATAAAGAGATATTAAATTCTTCACCTGGCTTTACTTGAGCCTTATCTACCTTCGCAGTTACTTTGGCAGACCATGTTTGTGAATCATTTTTAAAAGAGTACTCTTTTGTTTGGACAATCTCTCCTGCAAAAGAGACCGTCACAGTCATAATAAAAATTATGACCGCAGATAAAAATACACTTAAAATATGTTTTTTCATGATCGATTTTCTGTAAATACAATGTTTCCTGATACCAGATGTGTGGAATATGCACCAGAAGTTGGAGCAAATTTTGATACATCAGTTGCAGCTAATGTAATTCCGGTTTCAGGAACTGCTACTGTAATGGATGATGCCGTTGACTGGCAATCTACAGTAATTGTATTTGTAAACATAGTGACAGGATTTGATCCCATAGTAATCTTTGCATCTGTCCCGAGGTAAACTTTTCCCCCAAGAGTAATCTGCTGATTTGATCCTACTGACATTGTGCATGTCGAGGTTGAACCAGCAAGCTTAATGGCATATGAAGTACCTGTTACAGATGATCTGTTTAATGTCAGAGCTCCGCCTGCCTTCACGTCTATAGCAGTTGCAGCTCCGCTGAGTTCTGCATTATTACGAACCTTAAGAGATGCGGCACTCTGTACGTTGAACATAGTCGCAACGCCGTTGCCTACAAACTTAGATCCGCCGAGCTTTAAGCTTCCTGAGAGGTCGAACATTACATCGTCCGCAGCACCATCCCACTGAACTGTGATATTGCTGTCTCCAAAAGCTTCCTGAGTCCCTGATATAGCGACAGTCTCAGATACATGGATAACCTTATTTTCTGCTGTTGAAGCGCCTGCAACTTCGAGAGCCTTAGCGAGAGTCGCTACTGGCTTTCCTGCAAGACCTGTGTTTTCATCGCTTGCACTTGTTCCGCCTAGATAGAACTCTGTAGCTGTTGACGGAACCTTCGCAGGGTCGTTTGTTGCGTTTTCATTGTACGCAAGTTCGGCAGGGTTAGTATCTGCTATCCATCTTCCTGTATTTCCAGTTGTAGTCAGATCAGATGCTGAAGCTGCTGACCCGCAGCAGTTTGTAGTCGTACCTTCATCCTTACCTACGAGAGTTGAGAAATCTTTGTATCCCGTCGCTGTGCCTGTATTGTAGCTGTTTACGAGAGATGAAAGACTATTCTGGAAACCAACCAGTCCGCCTACCCATCTGCCTGCAGTACCTGCAGCTGAAGCGTCTGAGATATTACCTGTGTTATAGCATTCCTTAACGATACCAGTTTCAACGGCAGCGTTGTTGTTGCCATTTCTACCTGCGATACCGCCTGTACCATCTTTACCGCCGCCGTATGAGCGGATAGCAGCTGTATTAGAGCAAGAAGCTACTGTTCCGGCATTTTCTCCTACTATGCCGCCTGTCTTTGACTTACCCTTTACTGCTGCCTGATTCTTTGAGTTTTCAACAACTCCTACAGAGCCTGCAGAATAATGATCGTTATAACCAACGATTCCGCCTACATTATATGCAGAAGTTGCTTCTACCGTAGCATTGTTTGTTACACCATCAACAACACCGAGATTGTGACCAACCGCTGCAGCGACATAATCGCCTGTAGTAGTTGACTTTACACTTCCCGAAAACTTTACATCGTTAAGTTTGCCTGTGCTTGCCAGTGTTCCTATAAATGCAGCACTTCCCTCTGTTGAATTGATTGCAAGATTAATCGTCTTGCCACTACCGTTAAATGTACCAGCAAAATTTTCAACAGGTTCAGTCACAGTAACATTGGTGCCTAATGTGATTACGGATGTTGCATCCTTGTAGTAATCAGCAGTATTGACCCAGGTGTTCATCTGTTCCTGCGTGCTGATGGTCAATGCACCCGTTCTTGTCTCCGCATAGGACAAAGTCGGCATCATGCTTAGTGATGTCGTTACTGTCATAGCAGCAAGAACTATTGCAAGACCTTTTTTTCTTACTGAAGTAACCATCAAACTTACTTTTTCTCCTCCTTTTCATATAAAACATACTGGTAGATTGTGACTGACAATCTTTATTCTTTATTGATTAATCAGCCACGCTAATTGATTTATCGAAACTCAGGATACTTGTACAAACAAACAGTATTTTTAATCGCAACACAATTCCCGTGTATGCTTGCAGCATATCATCCTGAAGATCAATAACGCATTTTTTACACAGAAGGAAAGTGCCTGCAAATAACCAGACCAAACAGTCACGCTATTTTTTTGGTTTTCTCTGCTGCGTATAATATTGTCTTATCAAATTATCAATACGACGTCGTACTACAAAAGCTATTCATATCCGCAGGTGCAATACATCTAAGAATTATCACAGCTCTTATAATCCTTAACCATCACACCCATAATCAATAGCATACACCCTATATAAATATCATGTCAATAAAAACACATACTAATTAAATTTATTTTTAAAAAAAAATGAATTACATCTATTTATTACTTTTAAATTATAAATTCAAATTAGAGCTTGAAATATTTATATATTTTGTACTTTTTCATAATCTCCAGTTCACACCACTGCAAAGATATAGCCGAAAGCATGTAATATCGCATCATCTTGCTATATTAAAAATAATCTACCCCAACATGCACTTACACTTTAGTATTAAATTTCAGTTTTCACAGACCCGACAGGTTTTCTTGTGTTATACTTACTTCAGAAGGAGGGCGTTCACTTATGGGGAAATTTTTAAATCCGGACAACAGTGCGTTTCAGGCATCTGTTGATTCTGAAATATATGTTGATAAGAGCGGCATCATAAATTATACAAACAGGGTAGCAAATACAAGGCAGGCCTTTATATGTAACAGCAGACCGCGCCGCTTCGGAAAGTCCATGACTGCTGATATGCTCACAGCCTACTACAGCAAGGGCTGTGATTCTGAGGAGCTTTTTTCCGGACTTGAAATCAGCCAATCCGACAATTTCAGGAAGCACCTCAACAAGTATGATGTTATTCATTTTGATGTGCAGTGGTTTGTAAAATCCGGCGTTGATGTAAATAATGTAGTGTCTCTGATTCAGGATGCTGTCATAAGCGAGCTAAGGGAAGCCTATCCCGGAATCATAGGTGATTCTGTCGTCAGCCTGGCTGACGCACTTTCTGATATTCATGAAAAGACAAAGAACAAGTTTGTTGTCATAATAGACGAATGGGACTTCCTCATACGTGACGAGGCGCACAACAGTAAAATTCAGGATGAATATATCAACTTCCTGCGTGTTATTTTTAAGGGCACCGAACCTACAAAATATATTGCCCTTGCCTACATGACCGGAATACTTCCGATAAAGAGGCTCAAAACCCAGTCGTCACTTAATAATTTCCGTCAGTTTACGATGCTTGCGCCGGGTGCGTTTGCCGAATATATAGGATTTACCGAGGACGAGGTACTGGAGCTTTGTAATAAATACGGTCGTGACTATTCTGGTGTAAAGCACTGGTATGACGGATATTTGCTGGCGGGTTGTCACGTATATAATCCTAATGCCGTGGTGAATTTCATGCTTGACGGCACTTTCCAGAGCTACTGGTCGCAGACTAGCACATTTGAGTCTGTCAGACCATTTATCGATATGGATTTTGATGGGCTAAGGACAGACATTATATCTATGCTTTCCGGCAGCAGAGTTGAAGTGGATACAAACTTTTTCCAAAATGACATGGTTACATTTAAATGTAAGGACGATGTTCTTACCCTGCTGATTCACCTGGGATATCTGGCATATGATTTTGACGAACAGGCTGCCTTCATACCAAATGAGGAAATACGTCAGGAGTTTATCTCTGCCACAAAGCGCAACAAATGGAGTGAGCTTAACGAGTTTGAAATGCAGTCAGACGCACTTCTGCAGGCTACTCTTGACCTTGACGCTGAGGCTGTCGCTTCCGGCATAGAAAAGATTCACTCAGAATATGCCTCAGTTATCAGATATAACGACGAAAACTCGCTAAGCAGCGTCCTGACGCTGGCATATCTCAGCTCCATGCAGTGGTATTTCAGACCGGTGCGTGAGCTTCCCACAGGCAGAGGCTTTGCTGATTTTGTATACGTGCCGAAACCACGCTTTGCTGCGGACTTTCCGGCTCTCGTAGTCGAGCTGAAATGGAACGAGAAGGCATCCACAGCGCTGCAGCAGATAAAAGAACGCCATTACACAGACTCACTCCTCCGGTATACAGGCGACATCATACTTGTAGGCATAAGCTATGACAAGAAGAGTAAGCAGCATACCTGCGTGATAGAGAAGCTTGATAAAGAAGAGTAAACAGCTGCTACATGGCTGACATAAAAAATCCCCAAAAGAAAGCTATTTTGCTTTCTTTTGGGGATTTTCGATTGTTTACACACAACGGCGAGACATGCATCGCATCGTAACGCTAATCCGTCATTGCGTTATTTATGATGTTATATGGTCGAAACTCTTATGGTGATTTCTTCAAGGACATCCAGAAGCAATCCCGTAGTGTCGAGTGATGTCAGCATGGTGACATTATTTTGTGCGGCACAATTACGTATCTTTATACCGTCGCCATAATGCTTTCCGGAAAGGATGGCACGTGTATTTATGACATAGCTTACATATCCGGCACGAATCGAATCAAGAACCTCCTCGCTTCCTTCACTCGGCTTGTGAAGCAGCTTTGTCCTTATGCCGTGATCCTTCAAAAATTCCGCCGTCACGGTAGTTGCCTCGATATTGAAGCCTAAATTGTAAAAACGTCTGACAAGCGGCAATGCCTCCTCTTTGTCTTCATCAGCCACGCTGACTACGACAGTTCCGTAATTTTTCAGGGTAAGCCCCGACGCAATCAATGCCTTGTAGACTGCGCGATGTATCGTTTCGTCATATCCTATCGCTTCACCGGTCGATTTCATTTCAGGTGACAGATATGCGTCCATACCGTTTAGCTTGGAGAATGAAAATGCCGGTACCTTTACGTAGAATCTGTCTTTCTCCTTAGGATATACATCGTTGAAGCCCTGTTCAGGCAAGCTGATTCCGAGTATGCAGCGAGTGGCAATGTCTGCGAGGTTGTATCCGGACGACTTTGAAAGGAACGGAACCGTTCTGGATGAACGAGGATTTACCTCGATTACGTATACTTTCTCGTCTTTGTCCACGATAAACTGGATATTATATAATCCTATTATGCCGATTGCCGGGCCCAATTTTTCAGTATAATCGATAATAGTTTCCTTGACGCTTTGCGAAAGACTGTACGAAGGATAGATACTGATCGAGTCACCGGAATGTACGCCGGTTCTTTCTACAAGCTCCATTATTCCGCCGATGAATACGTTTGTCCCGTCACATACCGCATCAATTTCCACTTCTTTGCCCGTTATGTATTTGTCGACCAAAACCGGTTTATCTTCATTTATCTCTACTGCACTTTTGAGATATGTGCGGAGCTCTTCCGTATTTGCAACAATCTGCATTGCTCTTCCGCCAAGTACAAAGCTTGGACGGACAAGAACAGGATAACCGACTTTTTCGGCAACCTTCACGCCTTCCTCAATGCTCGTAACGGCATATCCGTTTGGCTGAGGGATATCTAACGACAGCAGCAGCTTTTCAAAAAGGTCGCGATTTTCGGCGCGATCGATAGCATCGCAATCCGTCCCGATGATTTTTACGCCTCTGTTCTTCAGCGATTCAGCGAGATTTACCGCCGTCTGACCGCCGAGAGTCGCAATCACGCCTACAGGCTGCTCCAAGTCGATGACGTTCATTACGTCTTCGGTGCAAAGCGGTTCAAAGTAGAGCTTGTCGGAGCATGTATAATCTGTCGAAACTGTCTCCGGATTGTTGTTGATGATAATGGCTTCATATCCATGCTGCTGTATAATCTGGACAGCATGTACAGTCGAGTAGTCAAATTCGACACCCTGCCCTATTCTGATAGGACCCGATCCAAGCACTACAACCTTCTCTTTCTCTGATATGATCGATTCGTTTTCCTCTTCGTAAGACGAATAGAAATATGGTATATAGCTTTCAAATTCCGAAGAGCATGTGTCAATCATTTTGTATACAGGGCGAATAGATTCCTTGCGGCGGAGCTGATAGATGTCATCCTCCGTCATATTCCACAATACAGCGATCTCTCTGTCGGAAAATCCCATTTTCTTTGCATCATAAAGAACTTCCAGATTACCTGGATTGGCTTTGACAATCTTCTCTTCTTCTACAATATTTAAGAAATTCTGGACAAACAGCTTGTCAATTCCTGTAATTGCGGATATCTCTTCTATGCTCTCACCAAGACGAAGCAGCTGAGCTATCGCATAAATTCTGTCATCCGTGCCTATTTTTATATACTCACGCAATTCTTCCCTGCTCATGTCGTCAAATTTTGCCGAGTATAGATGATATACTCCAGTCTCCAGGGAGCGAATTGCCTTGAGAAGACTTTCCTCTATGGTTCTTCCCACACTCATGACTTCGCCGGTTGCTTTCATCTGAGTGGAAAGGGAGTTGTCGGCGTTGGCAAATTTGTCAAAAGGAAAACGTGGTATCTTTGACACTACATAGTCGAGTGCCGGTTCAAATGCCGCGCATGTATTTGCGAGCTCGATTTCGTCAAGCGTCATGCCGATTCCTATCTTGGCAGATACTCTTGCTATCGGATAACCGCTTGCTTTTGAGGCAAGAGCAGATGAGCGCGATACTCTCGGGTTGACTTCGATCAGGTAATATTGGAACGAATTCGGATCAAGAGCAAACTGGACATTGCAGCCGCCTTCTATCTTCAACGCGCGTATAATCTTCAGGGCACTGTCGCGGAGCATGTGATATTCTTTGTTTGTCAAGGTCTGAGAAGGACAAACAACAACCGAATCTCCCGTATGTATTCCGACAGGATCTATATTTTCCATATTACATACCGTGATTGCTGTGTCGTTCTTGTCTCTGATTACCTCGTATTCTATTTCCTTATATCCCTTTACGCTCTTCTCTATAAGCACCTGATTTACCGGTGAAAGATACAGCGCGTTTTTCATAATGGACTTAAATTCTTCTTCATTGTTTGCAAATCCGCCGCCGGTCCCTCCAAGTGTGAATGCGGGACGAAGAACCACCGGATATCCTATTTTCTTTGCGATCTCAAGCCCCTCTTCCATCGTTTCGGCAATGTCTGACGGAAGAACAGGCTCTCCGAGCCCTTCGCACAGCTCTTTGAAAAGCTCTCTGTCCTCTGCGCATTCTATTGAGGAAGCCTTTGTCCCGAGAAGCTCTACTCTGCACTCAGAAAGCACGCCCTTCTTTTCAAGCTGCATTGCGAGATTCAGCCCCGTTTGTCCGCCGATTCCGGGCAGTATCGCATCCGGACGCTCGTAGCGAATGATTTTCGATATATATTCAAGTGTCAGCGGTTCCATATATACTTTGTCTGCGACAGACTTATCGGTCATGATCGTTGCGGGGTTTGAATTGCAAAGAATAACATCGTATCCCTCTTCTTTCAGAGCGAGGCAAGCCTGAGTGCCCGCATAATCAAATTCTGCCGCCTGGCCGATGACTATAGGGCCTGAACCGATGACTAAGATCTTTTTTATGTCAGTTCTTTTAGGCATTTTTGAAATCCTCCATGTTCTTTATAAAAATATCAAACAGATAATGACTGTCCTGCGGTCCCGGGCAGCTTTCCGGATGATATTGGACGCTGAAAATCATATCCTTTTCGCACTTTACTCCTTCGACGGTATTGTCGAGGATGTTTATGTGAGTCACTTTAAGCGGTGTATTTTCAATACTTTCAATGTCAACGGCATAGGAATGATTTTGCGATGTTATCTCAATTTTGCCTGTATCAAGATTTTTAACCGGATGATTTCCGCCTCTGTGTCCGAACTTGAGCTTGTAAGTCTTTGCCCCATATGCCAGGGAAATAATCTGATGTCCGAGACATATTCCCATTATCGGGAATTTTCCGATAAGCGATCTGACAGTCTCGATAGTCTCCGGCACATCTGTAGGGTCGCCCGGGCCGTTTGAAAGCACGAGGCCGTCCGGCTTGATCTTCTCTATATCCTCAGCTGAGGCATTATACGGAAAAACGGTAACGGTGCAGCCGTTTTTGCACAGGCTTCGTATTATATTTTGCTTTGCTCCGCAATTGATAAGCGCAATGCGGTACTTTTCGCAATCAGACTTGACAGTATATATCTCTGAATTCGTAACTCTTGCGACTTCGTCCGTCGGCAGCGTATAATTTTTCAGTAATTCGACAACATGCTCGGTGTCTGCGTCTGCGCTGCAGATCATGCCTTTTCTCGTTCCGTAATCTCTGATGGAACGTGTCAATTTTCTCGTATCAATCCCGGACAAACCCGCGATGTCATACTCTTTCATCACCTCTGACAATGTTTTTTCCGAGCGGAAGTTTGACGGCGTGTCGACATAATCGCGAACTATGACAGCATTGATCGTAGGCGTCTTTGTCTCATAATCGTCGGCTGCCATTCCATAATTGCCGATAACCGGATAAGTCATGACTACGGCCTGATTCGTATATGACGGATCCGAAAGGATTTCCTGATATCCGACCGGGGATGTATTAAATACAACCTCACAGTATTTATCTGACGTGCTGCCGAAGGAATATCCGTAATATTCCCGGCCGTCTTCCAAAACAAGTTTTCTGTCTTTATGCATTATTTTTCACACTTCCCGGCATCATATATTCTGCCAAATAAGGCAGCTCAGCTATAATGCCTTTTCAAAGACCGGCTGATATTGGATGATATTTCCGATATTGCCGGTCACTTTGTTTATTTAAATTATAATTTCGATTAAGATTCCGGTTACAATCTCTGCTGCAATCCCGGCTTCTTATATTACAGCCCCGGGCGACCTGCCTTCTTTGCCGCTTCGCGCAGCTTCATGATAGCTTCCACCTGAGCGTTTGAAAGGCCTTCATCCTCCGCAAGCACTTCCATGGTCACATTTTCACGCTGCTTTACATTTACATATACCGAAATAGCCTGATCCTGTGAAATAAGTTGATTTTCCATGCAGAAATTTATATAGCACGCAGCCGCCTCAAGCAGAGGTTCGTCGGCAGTCTCGTCGGGCTCCGGTCCGAACTCCGATATAATTTCATTTATGATATCGCAAAGTGCTTGCTTGTACTGATCTGCGAGAGCGTCATCGTCGCAAGCACCGGCTTTGTAGGAAATGATATTTTTCTTCGTCATATTCACAGGGAGTCCCGTAAACTCGGCAACTTCCTCAAATGCCATGACTTCGCCGCGTTTTCCGTCAAAAAGCTTTTCCTTCTCCTCTGCGGTAATAATGCCTGCCTTTAGACAGAATTCGAGTGATTTTTCATACTTGTTGTCAGCCGTCTCTCTCGAGCGAAACATGTCTGTCTCCTCGAGAGGAGTGGATCTGTAATCGCAAAGCGCCTTCCTAAGCACTGCGTCGATAGGCGCATATTTGACTGTCGGCTTGTAATTGCTGTTTTTTCTGGTTTTTTTCTTCTTCTTTTTGTGGTCTGCCATAATGATATTTTCCAAATCCTTGTTTATTTTTTGCGAGCCTCGCCGAACCTCGATTGCTTTTTTAGTGCCCGGCGTGCCGACGGACCCGACGAGCCCGACTGGCTGCTTTCTTGCTGTCGGGTGCGCCGGGCGAAATTTTCTAGCCGTTTACTTTTTTGATAGCTGCTGCGATCTTTGCAGGAAGCATGCGGCAGATGTCTTCGCTGATAGCTGATATTGCGATTCTGATGCCGCCGCCGATTGCGATAGCAAAGATATTTTCCTTCTGGAGCTCTTCATTTACTTTTTCTTCATTTTCACACGGAATCGTGATGAAGAATCCTGCGCTGAACGGACATGTTTCAAGACCGGCTTCGTCAGCTGCTTCCTTGAAAGCCTTACATCTTGCCGAAAGCATATCCTCGTAGATCTTTCTTTCCTCAAATACCTTAGCGAGCAGCTTTTCGTCATTAAATACCTTAGCAATAGCCATCTGACCGACTCTTGCGCAGTTTGACCATGAACCTCTGCTTGAGAATGAAGTAACTCTCTTGAATTCAGCGGCGATTTCAGGATTCTGAGTGATACACAAAATAGCTCCCGTACGAAGTCCGTAGAAAGTGAATCCTTTTGATGCACTGAAGCCTACTACTGTAAGAATGTTGTCCGGCATGTCACCAAACTTAGGCAGAAATTCTCTTGCCTTATCCGAATCGCCGGCAAAATCGATATATGCGATATCGAGGAAGAAAGTAATCTTCTTTCCCGGAACTGCGCATTCTTTGAGAATTTCAATAATCTTGTCCCACGTTTCGTCCGAAGGTGTATAACCTGTAGGATTGTGCGCAGGCGCATTGAAAATGATAACGATTCTGTCCTGAGTGCCGAGGATTTCCTGAATCTTGCCCTTAAACGAAGCAAAATTGAAATTCTTTTCGCTGTCAAACATCTGATATGTATCTATAGTCCTGCCGATTTCCGTGGCAATGATATTGTATGGGCTCCAATGCCAGTTTGAAGTCAAAACCTTGTCGCCCGGTCTTGTGAAGTTTGAGATGCAATTTCTGATAGAGCCTGTGCCGCCCGGTGTGGCGCATGCTTCGATATAACCCTTAGGCATGTGGTTTCCGAATGCTACGGTTTTTATAACATCGAGATATTCGGGAGTGCCTGCAATAGGTGCATATTCTGCAAATTCCTGCGGTGTCATATTTTTGAGCACATCTACCATAGACGAGAGAACGATAAGATTTCCGTCATCGTCATATAACGCTCCGAGAGTCGCATTTACAACATTTTCTTTGCCATATTCTGCGACAGCCTTCTTCGCGAGCTGGCTGATTCCAAACAACTTATCTTTTCCTGTAATTTCGCGTCCGTTGCCCTCTGCATAAATATATTCCATGTCTGTCTCCTTCCATTCTCCTTGAACTGCATCATTCGTCCTCTTTGAACTGCATCGTTCGCCATTTATTATAACTGATTGTCCGTGCCGCAACCTTACGCAGCACCCTTCTGAGCAGTAAGACTTCCTTACGCTTACGCAGTGCCCCCTTAAGGACGGTACTTTCTCCGGGGGCTTACGGGATTCCCCCTTACAAGCGGTAGTTCTCTGGGCGCTTACATGCTTCATTTCAAATTAAATATATTCTTACGGCATCGTCTGCTCGTCCGAGGCATAGGTAATAGCCATGCTTCAGGCAATTTAATCGCATCCGTGCCGCAAAATATCGTATACAATTCCATTATATGATTTTATCCGGCCATTCGCAATAGAGAAAATGCCTTTTAAGCAAATTTTACCTTGCAATAATAAATCGGTTTTCCTTGCAAAGTGAACTTTTGCTCGTACTCGGTCATATATTTTGCCGATTCATATTTATCCTTTGTCGATTCAAATTCGTGTTTTGCAGGTTCAAATCTGCTTTTTTCGATACCCGACTCCGCATCCTGCGCTGCACTTAGCCTGCCATTTGAATCTGCTCCCGACTCTTCATCAGGCATTGCACTCGAATCAGCGCTTAACGCGCGGCCTTTTTTTGCGTCGCCAAGCACTCCGTGAAGGTCTTCGGTATACTCAAGCCTTTCGAGATTGTTTGCGTCAAATTCTTCAATCGAAAATCTGAATAATCCTTCATTGTCTGTCTTAAATTCCAAGCACCCTTCCGGCTTTAATATGTGGCGGTAGCCTCTCAGATAACCGGTATGGGTCAGGCGACGCTTCGCATGCCTCGCTTTCGGCCACGGATCGCTGAAATTGAGATATATTCCCGAAAGCTCGCCTTCATCAAAAATATCGGTGATATCTTTTACGAGCGTGTTCGCAAGAAGAAGATTCGGCATCAGCTTGTAAATGTTGCCCGGCTCGTCCGGCCTGCGATTCTTCTTCTTTTTACCGTCAACGATATGATAGCCGGGCACAAATTCCGCCATAGCCTTTGCCCTGGCCTCCGCTCTCCTCTCGTTCCTCGCCGCAATATCTGCCTTGCCGCCCTGCGTAAGGTCCTTTTCCGACCCGTCTGCGGCATTTCTCTCTGCTTCTACGTCCACAGCATTTCTCACTGCTTCTACGCCTGCGGCATTTTTTTCCATTCCGTCCGCAAGGATTTCCTTAATGTCTCGCCTTTCGGTGACCGCAAAAATGCCGTCCTCAATCAGATCCTCAAAAGGCTTCTCATAGCCATTCTCATCAAGAATATCTTTTGAAGAAATTCCCGCGACATTTCTGGCAGCTTTCTGAAGAGCGCGGAGCACAACGCTTTCATTGGCTTCTATCGCGATAAAATTGCGCTCCGGATACGCCTTCGCAAGAGCAAGTATAAACTGTCCTTTTCCGCATCCAAGCTCCATATAGATAGGCTGCTCCTTGTCAAAAAGAGCATT
>CAVCIY010000088.1:0-23740 GCA_963602445.1 Lachnospiraceae bacterium
CCGCGCTGCAGCCATCTTCGTCATTGCAGCATCGCCGCCGCGCCGCCGCGCCGCCGCGCCGCCGCCGTCTTCGTATCGCCGCCGCGCCGCCGCGCCGCCGTGCGTCTTTTTCAGACAGAAAACGATGCAGGCTTTGATCGCTGCACCGTCACTGACAATTATAATGAATATCTCATACCGCCGGCGAGTCAGATGAGATTCTTAGTTTAAGTTTCAGCTTGATTCGACTATTCAAGCGACTGCAGATATTCGTCCTTATAGGCGAGGAATGTATCATAATCAGCCGCAAAGTTGTGCAGGCCTGAATTGTCCGGTTTCAGTACATAATATAAGTAATCGGTGGTTTCAGGATAGAGCGCCGCTGAAATACATTCATCATAAGGGCAGCTGATCGGACCTGCAGGAAGCCCGTCTACCAGATAAGTATTGTACGGCGAGTCGATCTTGGTATCCTCTGTCGTGAGCCTGTCCTTTTGATCTCCGAGAGCATATTGGACTGTGGCATCAATCTGAAGCTTCATGCCTGATTCGAGTCTGTTATAAATGACGCTCGCAACGATAGGGAACTCCGAGGATGACATCGCCTCTCTCTGAATCATGGACGCTATAGTAATAATCTCACGCGGAGTATAACCGAGCTCCGCAGCCCTTGTATAATAATCTTCGGTGAAAATCTTGTCAAATTGGGCGAGGAGGGTATTTATCACGTTGTGGGCAGTTGCCTCAGGAGCAACTTTGTAAGTTTCCGGATAAAGGAATCCTTCAAGCCTGCTTTCGCCTTCACCCGTATATTCCATAAATTTATAATCGAAATCACCTTCGGCGACTTCCTGCATGAATTCCTCTTCCGTACACAGCCCTGTCTTTGCAACAATCTGCGCTATCTGAGCTGTGGTCGACCCTTCGGGAATAGTTATCGTAATCTGATCGTCGCCGCCCGTACAAAGCTTTTCCATAATCTCCGCCGCAGACATGGAAGGGCTGAGCTCATAGACGCCTGCCTTATATTTTCCGTCATAATGATTTATCTTTGATTGAATCTCAAATCCAAGCGCACTCCTGACAATGCCGTTGTCTGCGAGAAGCTCGGCTATTGATGATGTAGTGCTTCCGGATTTTACATTTATCGCTGTGGTCTGTGTAGACGAAGAATCATAAGGCTCTGCGGACGTCTTTGTAAAATAATGAAATAAGCCTGCCGCTGCTACGACTACGACAATAAGCAATGCCAGAATTCTGATTGTACGCGCTCTTCTGCGTTTGCGTTTTTTGTTTCTTTCTCTCTGCTCGGCAATCCTGCGCTTTTTTTCTGCTGATTCTGCCGATGCTTCGCTATATGGTGTGTCATTTATTCTGCCGTTACTTTGGCTTTTTATGCCGGTATTTCGGCTTTTCACACCGTTACTTTGACTTTTCACGCCGGTGCTTTGATTTTTCGCACCGGTGCTTTGAGTTTTCATGCCGATGCTTTGATTTTTCACACCGTTACTTTGGCTTTTTACACCGGTACTTCGGCTTTTCATACCGTTACTTTGATTTTTCGCACCGTTACTTTGACTTTTTATGCCGTTACTTTGATTTTTTACACCGGCATTTTGACCATTTGTGTCAATACGTTTGCTTTGTGTAGAATTGTTTTTATTCTTAGTATCCATTTTAACCTCTTTTCTTTGATTTCAACCTATTCTATTTTATCAGCATCAGAGAAAAAAATATACCTAAATTTTCATTTTTGTATTCCATATACAGACATATAGCTGCCGCACTCTCAATTTCGAAAAGTATGTTCTGATGTCTTTGGCGATCACTTTATGGATTGAAACGGCAAACTGTTGATATAATGCGGTTTAATGATTTTTACGCATAGCAGAAAATGCAGTATTTTTTCTGTGTTCATTTTTTCATTACCCTTGAAAATGCAACATAAGTATATTATTATATATACGCTTGTGTATACACAAAAATAGGGGCTTATATGTGCACACGCATTGCGTAAAAAGTTTGCGGCTGCAATGTGTGAAAATTTTGTGTATATGCGCGGCGATAATGCGCATATGCATTGTGTAAACGGCTTATATTTGCGGTTTGTGTCCGTGCTTTGCACCGGCGCATTGCGCACACGGTTTGTATCGGTGTTTTGCATCTGCGTTTTACGCATATGTCTTGCGGCGGAAGCTGCGATATTTTCAGATGAGATAGGTAGGAAAGAAGGGTAGTGAGTATGAATCGTATTTTTGGGAATTTAAAAATGAAATGGCCGTCTGTTGTATTGTTTGCGATTATCGCAGGCGTATATACAGGTGTTGTCTTGATGATTGACGCCTTGAAGGATACGTCATTTCAGGATATCGGAATAGCATATGAATGGTGGGTCATTTTTGCGGTGGTTATTGTCGTAAATTGCGAAAAGAATTGGGAAGCTATGCTGAAATGCTTTGTATTCTTTTTGATAAGTCAGCCGCTTGTATTCGCGGTTCAAATTGCATTTGGCCCGCTTTCGGTTGCTAAGGCATGGTATTATTATCGTGCGATATGGCTCCCGATGACGATGCTGACGCTTCCGGGCGGATTTATTGCATATTATTGCAAGAAGCAGAACGCACTCGGCGCAGTTATCCTCGGCCTTGGAAATACCATACAGGCAGCACTTGGTGTTTCGTATTTTGCGAAGATGATAAATGATTTTCCACATCATCTGCTGAGCGGCATTGTATGCTTTGCTTCGATTGGTGTGATGAGCTTCGCGATTCAGAAGAAAAAGGCGAACCGTGCGATTGCGATCGTGCTTCCGCTGCTGCTCGCAGCTGCTTTGGTTGCTTTCGTGATAATTAATAACCGCACCTTGTTCTGATAAGGTTTTGGTATCGGCTTCGGCGGCGGCTCGGAGTGGATTTCGGCGGCGGCTCGGAGTGGATTTCGGCAGGGAACAGAAGGAAGAGAAGATGATGAAAAAATATATTAAAAAGTGCATTGTATTATTGTTGGTTGTCGTGATGGCGGTATGTCTGGCATGCTGTCAGAGCAAGGAGAAGCAGCAAGGAACGGAGGATGGGTCTATGTCGGCAGAAAATGAACAGCTGTCAGCTGACGGCGAGTCAATGTCAGCTGATGATGAGTCGGTGACGGCAAGTGTAAAAACTGTTTCCGATGGTGATTTGGAAATGGATTATATCATTTTCGGAAGCGGTGAGAAAAATTTCGTTATTTTACCCGGTCTGTCTGTTCACAGTGTGATGGGTTCGGCTGATGTCATTGCGGATGCGTATAAGTCATTTGCCAAAGATTATACCGTATACGTTTTTGACAGAGCAAAGAATATACAGGACGGATATACCGTCGAGGATATGGCTGATGATACGGCGAAGGCGATGAAAGCTCTGAATATTGAAGATGCTGATATATTTGGCGCATCACAGGGCGGAATGATCGCTCAGTATCTTGCTATTGATCATCCGGACTTGGTCCACAAGATGATTCTGGGCTCTACACTCGCAAAGCCAAATGACACATTTAAAAAGATAACCGAAGAATGGGTCAGCCTTGCGGAAGAAAAGGATGAGACGGGTCTGCTTGAGAGCTTTGTCGACTATGTATATTCCGATGCTACGCTTAAGGAATATCGGGACACTATAATTTCCTCCAATTCCGGCATCAGCGATGAGGAGTTTGAACGCTTCCGGATTCTGACAAGTGCATGCAGAACGTTTGATTGCTATGATGAGCTTTCTTCTGTCAGCTGTCCTGTTCTTGTACTCGGATCGGAGGGCGACCGCGTCGTGACTGCGGAGGGCTCGAGACAGATTGCCGAGGCGCTTGGCTGCGAAATCTACCTTTATGATGACAGCTACGGCCACGGTGTATATGATGAAGCGCCGGATTACAGGCAGAGATGCTTGGATTTCTTTGAAAAAGAATGACCGAAGGCGCCAGAGGCAGGCGGTGATAGCTTGGATTGAAAGTGCCGGCGGCGATGCGGCGACGACGAAAATGGCTGCTGCGGCTGCGATAGCATAAAGTGACAGGTTGACTAGTGCAAAACCGCGGGAAGCAGAATATGAAGTTTCCCGCGGTTTGTGTCGATAATGGGGAGTTTGTTATAAGGACGTGAGCGAAAGTGGCTGCAATCCAGGTGCGGCGTTAGTGCGGTGCGGCATTGGGGAAGTATGACCGCAGCGTTGGTACGGCGTTGGTATCGTTGTGATAATAATGTAATGGTGGATAAGGATAAAGCATGATGAAGAATAATGACACAGGAGGTCGACGCTCTCGTGCGGCAGCGGCTTTCGGCAAGCTAAAAAAATTTAAGCGTCTTACGCCGTTATTTCATGTTGTAACTGCTTTGCTGGTGGTTGCGTTTGTTTTTACAATGTCATCGTCAAAGCTGACGCAGAATGTGGAAAGCCGCGCCCTATCGGAGATGAATTCAACCGTAAGTATGCAGGTGTCAGCATATAGAGACTATATGGACGAGCAGTTTCAGGCGGTGCGGCTTGTAGCTGATATGCTTCAAAATGGCAGGCATTTCGCAAGCGAGGGGATTCAGCCTACATTAAAATCCATAGTAAATACATTTATACTTTGCGGATTATGTTTTGCCGACTTGGACGGCAATACCACGGATTATCTGGGCAACGCTCTCGGCAGCTGCTCGGATCGTGAATATTTCCGCGAAATTGTTGACGGCAGCCACAGTCAAATTTGTGAATATCTTGCCGTTACAAAAAATAAAGATGAGCCTCGTGTCATTCTGTCCATACCTGCATATGACGAAAATGGTGAAATGTTCGGCGTGCTCTTTTGCAGCAAAGAAATTTCTGTTCTTGAAAAATCTCTTTTTGAAGAGAATGACCTCTTTGGTTCAAATTCCGCTACATTTATCTGTGACGAGTCAGGACAGGTCATCGCCGCAAACGAAAACGGATATAATTTTTTCTCAAAGCATGATATCACAAAAGACGATGTGTTGAATATAAATGATCTAAGCGACGATTTAAAGAACATATATGAAGAGAGCATGGCGCAGAAACGAGAGAGCACATCGCAGAGCAGTGAGGGTGCGGCGCAGAGCAGTGAGGGTGCGGCGCAGAACCGAGAGAGCACATCGCAGAGCAGTGAGGGTGCGGCACAGCAGGGAAAAATCGTGACGCGGCATATAAAAATAAAAGGAGAGCACTGCTTTGCAGGTTATACCGCAGTGGACGAATGCGGCTGGAGCCTGTGCTGCCTTGCAGACGAGGCAGATGCCAATGAAGCATATAGTGAGAATCAGAAGAGAATCAAAAATACGATTTCATCTATCACACTGATTTTCATTGCGTGCATTATCTATATTATTATCTTGGGACGGATCTATATGAAGCGTAAAGAACGGGAGGCGAGGATCATTCAGCGTTATAATGACAATTATCAAAATATCCTGAGCGAAACGCATTGCGCGGTTGTGGAGTATGATACCGACAAGAAGACAATGACGACTATCCAGGAAAATTTCGGTGACTTGAAGCTGGGATCGCTAAACGGAACGTTGGATGCATATGAAGAATATAAGCATGTACATCCGGAGTTCGACTTCGAAGAGCTGGAGCAGGAAATCGAAATTGCCAGAGAAAGCGGCAGAACATGCTCATTTGAAACGATTTTGGCGCCGGATCCGAGCAGATTTTACTGGTTGAAGACGAAGCTGATCCCTATTACTGATGAGGATGGCGAAATGACACGGATTTACTGTGTGCTCTTTGATGTATCCGACGTGCATCGCACTCAAGAAACCGCACTGGAGACATATGCACAGATTCCGGGAGCGGTTCACCGACATGTTCTCACAAAGCCTATGCATGTGAATTATTACAGCGACGGCTTATGCAAAATGCTTGGATATACACATGCGGAAATAGATGAACTGATTGGAAAGGAATATTTGTATACCATGCTGATTTGTGCTGAAGACAGACAAAAATTCATAGATTTCTTAGATGAGTTGGCTAAATCCGGCGGCGTGGGCAGCTGTGAATATCGCTTGCAATGCAAGAACGGCGAGCTTCTTGAAGTTTCCGATACCATGGATGCGAAACGCAGCTCTTCCGGCATTATGTACGGATATTCCGTTGTAACGGACCTTCACAAGTACCGTGAGGAACAGCAGCAGCTTGAGAAGGAACTCAGTAAAACACGCGACCAGCTTGAACAGACGAGGGTCAAAAATGCCGGCAGTCAGATGCAGCCGCATTTCCTTTATAATGCTCTTTCTTCTATTAGAGAAATTGTGCTTGAGGATCCCGAATATGCTTCAGACTTGATTTATGATTTCACAACACATCTGCGTGCATGTGTACGCTCTATGTCTAGTGACGCACTTGTGCCGTTTACGCAGGAGCTTGAGAATATCCGCGCATATGTGAATATAGAAAAGATGCGTTTTGGTGACCGGCTCAGCGTAGAATATAATTGTGCGGAAACTGACTTTGAGATTATTCCATTGAGCATTCAGCCTCTGGTGGAAAATGCGGTTCGACACGGCGTGTTTAACCGTGGCGCGGCCGGCGGCAAGGTTACGGTCAGCACGACCGGCGGTGACGGGTGCATCATTGTATGTGTGGAAGACGACGGCGTGGGATTTGACTATAAGAAGACTATGCAGGAGGTCAGGGACGGAACGAGGGACTCAAACGGACTTGCAAATCTGATTTTCCGCTTTGCGACTTTGATGAGGGCGGAAGTCTCCGTTGACAGTAAAATCGGCAGCGGCACAAAGGTTACGGTTACAATCCCGACAAACGGCAGCGGCACTGAACAGAGAAGCGAAAGTGACGCTGACTGCAGAAGCAAAAGTGACGCTGACTGCAGCAGGCATAAAGATAAGACCGGAAAAGAGTGTGAATGAGATGATGGACGATAACGTAAATAGGGGGTGCAGTTATGAGAGCGATTCTTGTAGATGATGAACCAATCATGCTGCGCAGCTTTATGCGCTACAGCGCTGATATCCCGCAGCTGGATGTGGTTGCGCAATTTCAAAACGCGGAGGATGCCATTTCCTATGCGCAGGAAAACGCCTTTGAGCTGGCACTTCTGGATGTGTGTCTGCCGGGAATGAACGGCATTGATCTTGCTGTTCGTCTTCGTGAGATAAATCCCGATATGCTCGTGGTATTCATCTCCGCATATGACGATTATCTCCGGAAATTCAATGAAATCGGCGGTGATTACTATATCCTCAAGCCATATAAAAAAGATACGATTCAAATGATGGCAGAAAAAATGGCTGTTCTTTCTGAGCGGCTGCACAAAGAAATTTATATTCAGATGTTTGGACGGTTCAATGTGCTTAAAAACGGCATTCCCCTGAAAATGAGCGGAAAGACGAAGGAGATTCTGGCACTTATCGCTTCGCGGCGCGGAAAAGAGATCAGCAACGAAGAGATTTATACTATCGTTTGGGAAAACCGCGAGTACAGCAATGAAAATATGAAGGTATATTACAATGCCCTAAGCAGACTAAAGCGTGTGTTGGCGGATGCCGGTATAAGTGAGCTTTTGATATCCACAGCGCACGGTCAAATGTTAAATACCGCAATATGCGATTGTGACTACTTTGCGTGGCAGGACAGGGAGATGAAGCAGCGCGACCGATTCGAAGGTGAATTTCTCTCGGAATACAGTTGGGGCGAGACTATATTGGCAAGAATTATGAGTCAGCTGCCAATTGGCTAAACTAAAGGCATTGAGCTTGCGACTGCGGCGACAGAAAGAATTTTATTTGTGAAAAATCGGCTGCCTCCTGTGATTGAATTCACAGGAGGCAGTTCTTTTTTTATAGTTTACGGAGCGGAGACAAGAAACAAAAAATGGATTTTCGCGTTGGTTTTGCGTTGGTATCGATTTGATATTATGAGCGTATATCAAGAGGGTGACAGTCTGCGTAAGGCAGATGCGGAGTGTGAAAGCCTCAGTCAAAATAGGGTACTTTCGACCGAAGATGGATTTTGGTGAAGAGTGATTTCGGTTCGGAATACTGATATCAGCAAGGGTGCGTTATATGCAAAATATTATATCGAAAAAAATACAAGAACATATGAAAAAAAGGACGTGGAACAAGCGCCGGAAGCGCGTCCTAACAGCGCTTGGCTGCATTGTCGTTTTCTGTACGGTTTACGCTCTGATGCTTCCGGCTGTCACCATGACGGGCGAAACATTCTGCGGCTTGGAGCATACTCACACGCTGTCCTGTTATTCTGATCCTGAAGCGGATGTTGAGGAGGAAAAAAACAGCATTGAAGCTGTTGCGGGAGAAGACAGCTTCTCAATGATGCTTGCTGCCGAAGGGACAGAAGAGATAAATGAGGCTCCCGATTATGTCGGAACAATCGGGACCGCAAATCAGTGGCAGATTGTTGCGGAGCAATATGCCGGCAATTTGAATTCAGATAAAATTCCTTATGACACCGATGGAGACGGCTGCGCAGATGTTTTGCTGCAAAAGAATGTGATTCCGACCGAAAATGAAAACGAATTTCTGGTTTATCTGGGCATAACAAAGCAAATGTCATGGGATGAATTGCTTGCACAATCCACAGTGGGACTTACGACACAGGGAAAATGGAGCGAGTCGGATGTTGGAAGCCTCGTCTCAACAAATGCGATTGGCGGCAATAAGACAAATATATTGCAGCCGGGTTATTCAAGTGGCGGCAGAAATTATGAAGCAACTATCTACCTGCAGCGCGGCGGCACCACCGTACATACATATACAGGATGGTACAACGGAACAACTCCGAATGCATCCAACTGCACAGGTTATATCATTCTGAAGGGGCTGGATAATAAGGCAATTATTGCTTCAGTTTCTGTGAACCTGCATCAGGATGGCAGCGGCAGTGGCGGAGAACTAAGCTACACCATTGATTTGGATAAGATGAGCAGCAACGGCATTTTTTACGCTGTGGAGGAGATATCACTTGATTCCGTAACGGATGTAATGGGAAACGGAATTGTTTATGACGAAGTTGTCAATTGTGATGGTACGGTATCTTATGACAACGATACACTTACATGGAATATTATTGAAAATGAAAATGTGACAGGTATCAACTATACGAATCCGGTTACGGGATATATAGAGAATGTTGCCCAACTTGTGTATAAGGTGAAACTGGATGTAACACAGGATGGATTCCACAGCTGCGCCGACAATATGAACAGTTCTGTCGGTGATGAGGAAAGCTACGCTGTCAACCGGTACGCAACGATGAACTATCGTCTTGGGAGCCAAGCGTATACACGTGATTTTCAAGTACCATACGTGCGTGGGCTTTTGTACGACATAACATTCGAAAAGAAGGGCGATGACGGAAGATATTTGAGCGGTGCGGTCTTTGGAATCTATGAAGCAGACGGCGTAACGCCAATATATCAAAATGGCGTTCCTTACACGATCACAACAGATAAAGCTGTTGCGGACAATGCCTTCCTTGATCTGCCGTGCGGCAGTTATGTCATTCGTGAAATAGAAGCACCAAGAGGATACAGCGCAACGGATCCTGCTGAATGGAATATTGCGCTCTGCTATACAACGAATTCTTCACAATTAGGGCAGGATGCTTTTTTCAATAAAAAAAATATGCGTTACACAGGTAATGACAGCGATGGAGTATGGACGGTCATAAACAGTAAAAACCCATTTACCTACAGCATCCTTGTTATAAAGCAGGATAAAGAAGGAAATCCCATATCAAATGTGCCATTCTCTCTTGCACCGGATGTAGAAGGTGTCTGGTCAGAATGCTATACAGACGGGAACGGAGAGTACCTGTTTGACTCGGATTTTGGATTAAATGTCAGCTTCGAGTTGACCGAATTAACACCGCCGGATGGATATTTCGGGCTGCCGTGTTCCATTCAATTCAAAGTATCGGAAGATGAGGATACCGGTGAGCATTCGGCTGTTTTGATTAATGGCGACTTGCTAAAGGATCTGGTTTCTCTGAAGCTAGAAGAAAACGATGAGACCGGGGAAAATCAACTGCAAATTACAGTTGTCAACGAAACCGGCTACATTTTACCGGAAACCGGCAGCTCCGGAATTTACCCTTACACATTGAGCGGCGCCCTGATGGCAGTATCCGCTTTGATGTACAGATACATTTTGAGGCGCAAACGCGAAAGGAGGTTAAAAAGGTAAGCCTCCGATTTTGGCGAGGAAAAATGCGCTGCGATGTATTTAAAAACATATACTAAAAGATTTGCACAACGAGCCACAAACGCTTACACAAAAGAAATGTACTCAATGAGTAAAAACGCTTTCAAAATCTTTTCAAAATGCTAAAAAATGCTTCCAAAAATACTCACAAAGAGCACAGCTTCTTTCAAAATGCTAAAAAATGCTTTCAAAATGCTCAAATTGCAAAAATTACTCATGACGGATAAAAGTATTTACGATAATCAGAATTGCTCATGACAGTCAAAGATTTGCCTTGATGTCCGCATTGAGTAAAAATGTCCGTAATGTAAGTAATATGTAATATGTTAAAACACTTGTAAAATGAAAGGAATATCAACATGAAAAGAATGAAAAAATTGCTTTCCCTGCTGCTTGTTTTGCTCATGGTTATTTCTGCGGGAGTAACCTCATTTGCTGCAAACGGCACAGGCACGATCACGATCAAAAATACTACGAATAACGCAGTATATAACGCCTACAAAATCTTCGACGCAACTGTCAGTGACGATAAGATTGCTTACAGCATCAAAGATACTGACGAATGGTACTCCGCAGTAAGTGCGGCAGACAGCCCTTTCCAGCTCACAGCAACAAGCAAGTCTGGTGTCTATAATGTGTCCGTCAAAGCAGAAAAAGAGGATGCAGATGTTGTTTCGTGGTTAAATGATCAAGAACCTGAGGGACAAGCAGCTGTCAGCGGCGAGGGTAACGGCGGAGTCCTTAAACTCGGGTCAGTAGACTACGGTTACTATTTCATCACGAGCTCCCTTGGAGCTGTCGTAACTGTAAGCAGCGTGAAGCCGAATGCCGAAGTAATCGACAAAAACCAGAAGCCGGGATGGGATCCGGATCCTGATAATCCGAGTGACTCTGATACAGGAAAATTTGTGTCAGCGACAGGTGAAGCAAACAGCTATGACAAGTCCAGCACTGCCGGCATCAATGACACCGCATATTTTAAGATCGCAGCGCATGTACCTGCCTACGCAGGAAAAACACAGGTGAAAGATTATACCTTTACAGATACGCTTGGTGACGGATTCACAAGGAATGATGATATAATTGTGAAGATTGGTGAACGAGTGTTAATTCCTAATGAATATGAAGTTTTCCAGAGTGGACAGAACATGACAGTTGTAATTCACGCAAGCGCCATTGCGAATTATCCTGCAGACGCACACGTTGTCATGACTTATTCTGCAAAGGTTGACAAGGATGCAGAATATAAGAATAAGAATACCGTGAATATGGCGTGGGATTATGTAACAACTCCTGAGGGTGGTGAGCCTGAACCTCCGCAACCTACTGAAACCACTACCTACGTGTACGGCTTCAATCTGGTAAAGGTTGAAAAAGGCACCGGAAAGAAACTTGAAGGTGCTGAATTCAAATTGCTCGATGAAAATAAAGATGAAATCGCAGTTGTCAGTGAGAATGGCAAGTATCGCGTTGCAACCGCAGGTGAAACCGGCAATGTGATCACAGCCGGTGATGTTGAGATTTTCGGCCTTGACGCAGGCACTTATTATCTTGAGGAAACAAAGGCGCCGGACGGCTACAACATGCTTACGGAGCCTTATAAGTTTGAACTGAGTGCAGAAGATGAATATACTGATGGTATCTGTACTTCTCCTGTGAAGGTTGAAAACAGCGCAGGTACTACTTTGCCTGAAACCGGCGGTATCGGCACGACTGTCTTCTATGTCGTTGGAGGAATACTTGCGGCAGGAGCACTTGTCCTTCTTGCAGCAAGAAAGAGAATGTCGGCAAATAAGTGAGGCTGAATAAGGAAATCGGCAAGTCAACGATGATAGGGAGAGAAACATGAAAAAATTTTCGTCGAATGTCATATTGGTCATAATTTTTCTCGTGGGACTCTCCTTATTGCTATATCCGGCTCTCAGCAATTATATCAACTCAATTCATCAATCAAGAGCAATCATGGATTATGAGGAGAGCCTGTCGGAGTTGTCAGACGAAGATTATACGAAAATTTTCGAGAAAGCCGAAGAATATAATGAATCATTGCGTGAATTATCATATCCCTTACTTTTTTATGACAGACTTGACGGATATGAAGAGGCTCTCAGTGTGAGCGATGACAATATAATGGGTTACATATCCATCGACAAGATCGGTGTAGAACTGCCGATTTATCACGGGACGTCTGACTCTATTCTAAATACGGCTGTGGGACACTTAGAAGGTACAAGTCTTCCGGTTGGCGGAGAAGGTACGCATGCAGTTCTTTCGGGTCATCGCGGACTTCCAAGCGCAAAGCTTTTTTCAAATCTGGACAAACTTGAAGAGGGCGACATATTTACGATTACGGTACTAAATCGCGTCCTGACTTATGAGGTTGATCAAATCAAAATTGTTGAGCCGTCTCAGACAGAAGACCTGGCAATCGTGCCCGGGGAGGATTATTGTACGCTTCTGACATGCACACCTTACGGAATCAACACACAACGTTTGCTGGTACGCGGCATGCGCACCGAAAACGTGCCGAAAGAAGATGCGGCTTACATTCGGGCAGACGCTGTCAGAATCGATTATATAATCATCGCAACTATAGTGGCGCTGTTTATAATTCTTATATTGATTGTCATCTTGATGGTCTGCTGAATTTGCCTATATTTTTAACCCGCCGGTGTGAAGTTTTCACATGGCTTGTTGTTCTTATCGTAGAATCTAACGTCGTCGTCCTGCTAAACCTCTAAGCCTTTTGCTTTGCAGAGGCAATCGCCGTCGCAAACGTTATTCGGTTTGCGGTGTTCGCATTTCCCGCGGGTCATCTTTGTTCCTCCTTTCCGTGACCTTTTTCTTTATATTCTTATTATAACACTTTGAGTCGCTTTTGTCAATAATTTTTCGGAAAAATTTTTCTGGCAGTAACGCGGAACGGCGGGCTAACTGGAACCCGCCGTTCCTCATTTTTATTTGCTGTTTATGACCTTGCCAAGCAGCGCATCGTACATCTCCTGAAGCACAGCACATTTCGCTTCGGCGGCAGCGCAGCGTTTTGCAACGTCCTTATCAGACGCTTTCTGGGCAGATGACTTATTGACGTTCAAGCCAAGCGACACAGCCATTGCCGCCTCAATCGCCTGCATCTCGCTCTCATGAACCTCGCCGCAGTAGTTTTCGAGGCGTTCTACCGCCACCGCAGTAATTTGCTCACACAAAGCTGTGCTGCCGCGCTTCAAGCATTTGATTTCTACGTGCGTCGGCATATCTTGCTTGGGCTGAGTCGTGAGGTAAACAACCTCAACCGTCGAACTAAATTCATTGTTTACATCATTCGATACAATAATAGCGGGGCGTCCGGGACGTTGTTCACTGCCCGTCGTCTGAAATCCGTTCTTGATATAATAAATCTCGCCACGTCTAATTTTATTGGGCATTTCTAATTCTCTCTTTCTGCCGATAACACTTATCGGTCTTGCTGTTGTAATCACAGCCCGTGCATTCATCACTGTGAAGGCATTCATCACAAAGCATAAGTCTTCCACCACAATACGGACAGAAAGCTTGATAGCCTTCTGCATCAGTATTCCAGCCGTGAATCTCGACCTCGTGCTCGCACTGTGGACACACTTCCGTCACTATGTAGGTTCTATCATCCATCTGCCGAGTCTCCTCACATCTCAAAATTAACATCCCGAACGGTATAATTCGTGCCGTGCTCTTTGTTGAATTGCTCAACTATCGGGTCGGGAACGTAACAGTCGCCATACGGTATGAACCTGCCTTTCTTGATTATCCGGCAGAGCGTTTGCGCCGCTAGATTTTCATCCTCTCCGAAAATCACTGCTTCTTCTTCGGCGGTAATTCTGATTGTGGCACCCAACCGCAGCCACAGGTCCCGCTTAGGTGCCTCATCCGCACCCACAAAATCGAACTGCGGATTCTTGCGTCGCTGTTCGCAATGGGCAAGCCAGTCCTGAACTTCCGTAGTCCAGTGCTTTTTACCTGCGGTGAACTTGCCGTCGGAGAAGATAATTCCCTCGGACGATTCGATTTGGTGAATCCAAATCTGTTCCTCGCGGCGTTTCGGCTGAATCTCAATACTCCAAGGACCATCTGCGTGAATTAGTTTTGCAGCAGCAAGCGTAGGAAAGCTCATCACGTAACTGTTGTCGCCGGTATAGTCCTGCTGCATCTGACCGAACATCCAGTTTTCAAACTCCAAGAAATCATCGAACACCTTGTTCTCGTCTCTGCGGTGGTAATCGTTCCAATACCTCTCGAATTTAATTCTCAGCATTTCTAAGTGCCTCCTCTCACCACGTCCGGCGCAGTCCTGCTGCGCCAGTCAATACAATGCCGATTGAACCGAACTCCGAGCAGTCCGGCATATCTTTGTTCAGCACATAAACGAGCTGCTGCCCGTTTCCGATGTCTTCTCGGTCCTGCTCCCATTCTTCAGGATAATCGCTGACGTAGAGATAGCTTTCCATCTCGCCGATGCTGGTGTAGCTGTGGATGACGTGGTAAACGAGGGCGTTGTTCTGCTTCTCGAAATCACGTACCCGCGCAAGCTGACTCTCATCAAGCCAGTAGCAAGCTCCAAGCGGCGGTGCGCTCTCAGAAACGAGGTCTTCCTTCTCGAACTGTCTGCGGATTGGCGGGTAAATACCCCACAACTTCATGCGGGCGATTGCCTCAATTTTCTTTTCTTCTCTGCTAACTGTCATTTTATTTTCCTCCTCATACAAGATGGGCGCACATGAAATCGTCGATGTCCTGCTCTGTTACGAGCAGGTCCATCTTGAACTCAACCGTGAATCCATCCATTGTTAAATCTCCTCTCTGTCGTCAAACATTCCATAATAATCGTCACCGAACTCAGACTGGCAGAGCATTGAAATCGCTCTGTCGCCATGCTCTGTGCGGATTTCCTCAAGCTCCTCGATGCTGTAAAAATCCAGCAGCGCGAGATATTCATCGAGAATATCTACTGGAACATCATCCAGTATTTTGTCAACTCCAGTTGCGCCGAAGTCTTTCTTGGTACACGCTCCGTAGCCACCCCGGCCGTAATTCCAATCGCCCCAACCGCCGCTTTTGAAGCGACCGAAGCTGCGGACGCGCTCGACGTACTCGTAGCGCGGGAAGTCGGGCTTTGCGGCGTCTGCGACGATTTCGATAACCTTCTGCACCGTCTTGTTCAGGTGCTTACGGTTGATGTACTCATGCTGCGTGTGGGCGTTGTAGTAACCGGACGAGAGGTTTACCGCCGCCGCACCCAGCTCCGGTGCGACGTAGGAGATGTCGCTGAACGAACCGAACTGCGTCTTGAAACCCTTGTCCGTGATGTACTTCTCGAACTCGTCGTTGGCGCAGTCGTAGTAAACGGCATCGTTCCTACCCTTGCGGTCGATTTCGATAATTAGCTTCAGCTTGTCCATCTCCTTCGGCAGCTTCTTTGCCTGATGCTTCAGACAAAACTGCTCTGCACCGACACCACCGATTTCTTCATCACAGGTGAACAAAAGCCATGGTTTGACTTTGGACTGCGCATAAACCGCATTGAGGGCATAAACACCACAGCGGTCATCACCCCCGATGCCCTGTGGGGACATCAGGATATTGCCGTTTGCAGTCTTGCAAATCTCGCTAACTGGCTCGTGGTGAACCGTGTCAAGGTGCGCCACGAGTAGAATCGGAGCCTCTCCGCGAACGAGAATGTAGTTTTTCTTGCAGATACTGGCGACTTTGCCCTTGTAGGCGTTGCACAGAATCTTAAACAGGGCTTCTTGCTTCGGGGTTAGATAGAATTCTAAGGGTTTCATTATGCGTTTTCCTCCTCATTTTCATCATTGATGATTACTCCGCAAACGGGGCAAGTTCCATCACTGCAAATCTCAATATGCTCGTCGCAGTGCGGACAAGTCTTAAAATCGTCCACGCAATCCTCGCAAACGCTAATCTCATCGCCGTTGGCCTTCGTCACGCGGTATATGTAATCAATTGGGTAATACTCATCGCACTTCTCGCAGCAGTAATACTGGTCGAGGCATCTCTCGCAGACCCAAACTTCATAGCCGCGGCTGTTGTGTACGAGAATCATGTTGTCGCGGTGATGCCACTCACCACAATCCTCACACTGCTCAAAATACTCGTCTCGGCAGTCATCGCAGACGCCCTCACCGTCGATGTAATTCACGTTTTCCTCCGGGTGGTATTCATGGCAATAATCGCAATATCTGTAGTAACTTTCACGGCATCTATCGCACACCATGATTTCTTCACCAGCTGCATCGTGAACCATGTAGAGGTCATCTTCGTCGAAGCGTTCTCCGCAGTCCTCGCAAACACACCTATCGTCGTTACAATCATCACAATAGAGTCCGGTATTGGTTTCGCAGCCGCAGGAAATGCACAGACCCCAAGTTCCAACAGTAAGAGGCGCAACATTTTCGCGGTCGCAGTCCTTGCGAAGACTGATGTGTCCATCGAAGTCGGCGTAAGTCCAGTCGGGATATCCACCGAAGCCATGACCTGTTACAACATAGCCGCGAAAATCCGGGTGAACCGACGCATAAGTGTTCCACAGGTTCGGCATGTCTTCGAGCATCGAAATCTCACGCTGAACGAGGTCGCGGTAAAGCTTGGAATCCTCAGCAGCTCCGTAAACACCGCCCGATGTGTTGTACATCCGGCTCTGCATCAGAAGCCCGCTACCCGGACGATAAGCGAAAACCTGTCGAGTGGTCTTTCGGTTGTTGAGCGTTTCTCTGTCTGTCGGGTCGGAAACTGTGAAAACGATGAACGACGTCTCATCTCGTGCGTAACCAGAACAGCCATTGTTGTAGTCGTATTCGGTTGTGTTGAACGAGTGACAGCTTGTCAGCGTGTTTCCGCGGTCGTCGCCTTTCGGATTGCTCATAGTAAGGAAATGAGCTGGATTGATTGAGACGTACATTTTGAAGCTAATCTTCTTGGCGCTAAGTTCGTCTGCAAACTGGGCGTACAGCCGCTGGAACTTACTTCCCGCTGTGTCATCTGAAACACCAAGCGCATCGCAAAGCGCTTTGAAAATGCGGCTCGGTTTCTTCGTAGGCGCATAAGCCTTCGGTGCAAGTTCTTTAATGCAGTTGATGCTATACTCCTTGTCAGCGTCGTTCATGTCCGGATTCGAGAAGAAGAAAATCGCGTTTCTAATCGTGCTTGCTAAATCTGGATTTGCATCCACTCCGTACAGTGCGGCATCAAGAATCTCTAAGGCAAGACCGTAAATGCGGTCGTAATTGGGATTGTGAGTTCTCGTGCCATTGATGACTAGCGCGTCAAGATTTGTGTCCCACACGGGAGACTTGCTGAACAATTCACGCAAATCCTGCTTGGCATAAGAGCTGTCGTGCGCAAGCTGTCTGATGAATGATTCGCTCACGCGGTCGAGTTCCTCGGTGCGCGAGGTGTGACGCGCGTAATCCGCAAGCGCCTGTCTGATGTTCCCCTCTGCACGACTGATGATTTCCTGCATACTCATTTTTGTTTGTCCTCCTCTAATTTTCCATCCAAAATGTAATTGGCGAATATCCAGTTGCGGCAGGTGCGCTGTTTACGCGTGAATACGCCGACTGGATTTGGTCTGTAGTCTTGGAAATGAATTTCCCTTGCATTTGTGATACGAAGTCCGATTTTGTCATTGTTGATTTCAAGCATCTCGCCGGGAGCGGGAATGAACGCAACATGTACGTTGTTCGCCCAAACGCTCCCTGCGCTTATCCCACAGAGATAATATGCCTGCGCCTTCGAATCTTCCTCGATGTCGATGCTCAACAGCGCATATTTCTTATAGCGGGTTGCACGATAAACACGGCTATCTTTCTTGGCGTTGAAGCACTCGATGCAGCACTTGTCAATTCGTGCGCCATAAATTGCCCGAAGCCAAAAGAAGTTGTGATATTTCTTGACTTCTAAATTCATGTGCATCGTCATCAGACGCTCACCGCCTGACCGGTGCTGAGGTCAAGAGCCACCTGCGGGTCTTCATCTGCTTTGAACGTCCACGATATTTGCGCTTTGAATTCTCCATCGCCCATATTCTCAATGATGCAAGACCAGCCCTCGCCCTCGACGATGACCTGCTCGTCATTTCGTGCAGCCGTAGCGACCTTCTCGCGGATGCTGTCGCCTGCCAGCTCGACCACCTCGTTTGCGCGAGCGACTTCAAGCGAGTGAAGCAGCCAGTAGGCGGCTTTCTCGAACGTGCGAACCATTTGTGTGGAGTAGAGAACATCTGCCCGCGCACGACCCGACCCGACCGTGATGTCGATGACGTTGTTCTTGCTCTCGAAGTTGCCCTGCCCCTGCGCGTGAACCTTAGTCCAGCGGCTCTGCTTGAAGCGGGTGGGCTTTTTTGCTGCGGTAGTGGTGGTATTTGACTCATACTCGGACTTTTTAATGGCGGTCATCTTGCCGTCCTCTACGCGGTAGTAACGGGTCTCGCCGTTCTTGTTCTGCTTCGTAATGTAGTTAGTCACAGTGTTTGTCCTCCTTGAATTATGTAGAATTATGTAAAATTATGTATTCGACCTGCCTCATCGGCACCGGGCGGTCATCTCCGGTGGACGCCCATTATTGAGCGTTTCGGCTTAAAGTGTTTTGCTCAAATCCGGCTAACCATTGAAAAGAAGTTAATTGCTAAAAAAAGTGCTGCCGTTGCTATAGCGCTGGTAGTAATTACGCTATCGGCCTTCTGCTTTAGCAACATCAGCGCGGATATGGCTGAAATTAGTTCTACCGAAGTTTCCATCGTTCGATACACGGACGAGGATGTCGAAGCTATGGCACTTACGCTGGCTGGCGAATGCTACGACGACAAAACGCAAGACAAAAGGCTCGTTTGTGAGGTCATTCTGAACCGCGTAAGCAGTGGCAACTTTGGCGACACGCCTTATGAAGTTTGCTCGGCTCCGTATCAGTTCGACGGCTATGAAAGCCAGAGCCGTTCCGTTACGGAGAACGACTACGAAATCGTGTACCAAGCCCTTACAGACTGGCACGATAACGGGTATCAAGCGCTGTCTAACCTGCTTTATTTTTCCGCAGGCGACAACCGTGAAAACGTATTCCGTGAGGAATATTGAATAAACAGTTTCTAAGGAGGATAAATCAATGCTAGAAATCAATGTCACAATCACAGCTCCCGACCTTACCGGAGCAATCAACAATCTGGCTTCTGCCATCAGCGGCAAGGCTCCTGTGGCGGTTCCCGCTACGCAGACTGCTGCACCTGAGCCTACCCCGGTCGCAGCTTCTGTGCCTGCCCCGATGGCGCCGCCTGCGCCTAACGTTCCTCTCGCTGCACCCCCGCAGTACACAGTGGACCAAATCATGGCGGCTGGTGCGACGCTGATGGACGCTGGCAAGGTGAACGAGCTGATGAATCTGCTCCACTCCTTCGGTGTTCAGGCCGTTATGGATTTGAAGCCTGAGCAGCTTGGCGCATTCGCTACGGCGATGAGAGAACTGGGGGCAAAGATATGAGTAAACACGCATTACTTTCCCCGTCCAGCGCTCACAGATGGCTGAATTGCCCTCTCGCACCGCGCTTGGAAGCACAACTTCCAGAAAAGCCGAGCGCATATGCGAGAGAAGGCACGATTGCTCATAGCGTCTGCGAGATTGCTGCCAAGAAGAAGTTCAAGAAAGTCAAAGCCGCTGAGTATAACAAGGTTATCAAGAAGCTCAAAACTGACGACCAGTGGGACGACGAGATGCTCCACACAGCCGAGCAGTACGTGGAGCATCTATCCGAGAGAGCAATGGGATTCGAGAATGAACCTTATATTGCTTTTGAGGTTAAGGTGGACATCTCTGAGTATGTTCCGGAAGCTTTCGGACGTTGCGACTGCGTGATGTTTGGGGGCGATACACTCATCATCACAGATTACAAGCATGGCAAAGGCGTTCCAGTTTCGCCAGAGATGAATCCGCAGCTCATGTTGTACGCCCTTGGTGCTCTAAAGCTTTACCAGCCACTGTTTGGCAGTGCTTTGAAGAAGGTTGTCATTTACATCGACCAGCCTCGCCTTAATTCTTACGAAGGCTGGGATTGCAGCACAGCTGACCTACTTGACTGGGGCGAAAGCGTTAAGCCTAAAGCACAGAGGGCGTTTATGGGCTTAGGCGAATACCATGCGGGCGATTGGTGCAGATTCTGCCGCGCAAATGGCATCTGCAAAGCGCAGGCTGAACAGCAGTCCAGTGCTTTTGATGACTTTGCCACGGCAACCGAGATGACAAATCCTGCGTTGCTCTCGCCTGAAGAAGTAAGTTCAGTGCTCGAACGTGGGCAGACACTCGTGACGTGGTTTGAAGCCGTCAAGGAGAAAGCTCTGGAAGCCGCTCTCAGCGGCACAAAAATCCCCGGCTATAAGGTCGTGGAGGGCAGAAGCACTCGCATTTGGACTAATCAAGACGCTGCTTTGGAGAAGCTGCAAGCGTCCGGTATTGACCGAGCAGTCATCTACGATAGCGTTCCAAAGACGCTTGCCCAACTTGAAAAGCTTCTCGGCACAGCTAAGTTTAAGGAGTTGGTTGGCGAGTTCGTCACTAAGCCGCAGGGCAAACCTGTACTGGCGCTCAAATCCGATTCCCGCAAAGAATATAACAACGCAGCCGCAGATTTCGCGGATGTAGCAAATTAAGGAGGACAAATTTATGTATAACAATGTACCTACGAAAGTTCTGACCGGCGAAGTTCGCCTGTCTTACGTGAATCTCGTTGCTCCCAGAGTGAACAACAATGACCCGACAGCAACGCCAAAGTATTCCGTAACACTTCTTATTCCTAAGACGGACGTTGCTGTTAAGCAAAATATCGACGCCAGCATCGAAGCCGCCGCCGCTGACGCACAAGGCAGAATTTGGAATGGCGTTCGCCCGCCGGTTATGCCAATTCCTATTCACGACGGCGACGGCGTCCGTGAGAACGGTACGCCCTACGGTCCTGAGTGCAAAGGCTGCTGGGTCATCACGGCAAGTTCTAAGAACAAGCCGCAGGTCGTTCATCAGAGCGACATCAACACGGAGCTTCTGCCGCAGGATATCTACAGCGGTATGTACGCTCGTGTAACAATCAATTTCTTCGGTTATAGTCGCGCCGGCAAGAAGGGCGTTGGCTGTGGTCTGGGGAATGTAATGAAAACCCGCGATGGCGAAGCCCTTGCAGGCGGTGCTTCTGCTGCATCCGACTTTGCGGGAATTGGCCAGATGGTTAGCGCTCCTGCTTCTCCCGCTTATGAGCAACCGCAGGGAAATCCTAATCTGATGGGCGTTCAGCCGGGTGCCATCAATCCTCTCACTGGACAGCCGTATTACGGATAATGCGAAGAAGACGCACGGCTGCGAATCAAGCAGTCATGCGTTTTTATTTTTAAGGGAGGATTCTTATGTATGGGTATAAAAAATTTGACGTCTTCTATCCGACGGGCGAGATGCACATAAATAATGTACTGGAAACCCTCGATAAACACAAAGTTAAAAACCTAAAGAAAGCGAGGTGGAACGGCAATGATTCACCATCTGTCGATTGACCTTGAAACCTACAGCAGTGTTCCTATAGCAAAAGCGGGTGCGTACAAATACGTTCAAAGCCCCGATTTTGAAATACTGCTTTTCGCATACAGCGTAGATGGTAGCCCAGTCGAGATTGTGGACTTGGCGCAGGGAGAAATTCTTCCCGAATGGCTTTATAACGCCGTAAAAAGTCCCGAATACATCAAGCACGCGTACAACGCTGCTTTCGAGTGGTATTGCCTGTCTAAATTCTACGGCTTTCTTCTGCCGATAGACCAGTGGCGAGATACGATGCTGCACGGTTTGTATTGCGGATATACAGCAGGACTGGACGCCACGGGTAAAGCTCTTGGTTTGCCTGCTGAAAAGCAGAAGCTGTCTGTCGGCAAAGCACTTATCAGATACTTCTGCGTTCCCTGCAAGCCTACGCAATCGAACGGCGGTAGGACGCGCAATTATCCGAAGCACGACCCTGAAAAGTGGAATCTGTTTAAGACCTACTGCTTGGGCGACGTTATAACCGAAATGGAAATCGACCGTAGGCTGTCTAACTTCCCTGTGCCGTTGGCTGTTGAAAAGCAATGGCAGACTGACCTGCTCATTAACTCACGCGGTGTTGCGGTAGATATGGGGTTGGTTCAGGGGGCATTGGAAATTGATGCAACGGCACGCGAGAATTTGACGAAAGAAGCTATCGAAATCACTGGACTTGAAAACCCGAACAGTGTTAGCCAGCTTGCAGGATGGCTCGAAAAAAACACTGATACGCCGGTTACAGACCTTCGGAAAGATACGGTTGCGCAGATGCTTGAAAGTCAAACAGTGACTGGTTCTGCCAATCGCGTTCTTGAAATCAGACAGGAGCTTGGCAAGACCAGCACTAAGAAATACAATGCGATTGAAGCTACTGTTTGCGGTGATGGGCGTGTTCGTGGACTATTGCAGTTCTACGGCGCGAATAGAACCGGCAGATGGGCGGGACGTTTAGTACAAGTTCAAAACCTGCCTCGAACATATATTGAACAGCTTGACCTCGCGAGAGAAGCTGTTCGAAACAAAAAGAGTGATAAACTGCGTTTCCTGTTCGGTTCTGTGCCTGATACACTCTCGCAGCTCATTCGCACATCTTTTATTGCTTCACCGGGAAATAAGTTAGTGGACGCTGACTTCAGTGCCATTGAAGCAAGAGTCATCTCGTGGCTTGCCGGAGAACAATGGCGACTCGAAGTGTTCAGAACGCACGGTAAAATCTACGAAGCCTCTGCCAGCCAAATGTTTGGTGTGCCGATTGAAAAAATTAAGAAGGGCAATCCAGAATACGCTCTGCGTCAGAAGGGCAAGGTTGCGGAACTTGCACTCGGCTATCAAGGAAGCTCTGGCGCTCTGATTTCGATGGGCGCTCTACGAATGGGCATTCCAGAAGATGACTTGCCCGATATTGTAAGCCGCTGGCGTGAAGCTAATAAGCGTATCGTTGACCTATGGTACTCGCTTGAAAGCGCAGCGGTGTCGGTTATTCAGACGGGCGCCCCCGCAGGAGTGAGAGGTTTGATACTGGCACGAGAGTTTGATATAGAGAACAATTTGGATTTCTTGACAATCACGTTGCCAAGCCAAAGAAAACTCTACTACGCGAAGCCTGAGCTTGGTGCGAATCGTTGGAACCGTTCTTCTATTCTGTATCAGGGTGTAAACCAGACAACCAAGCAATGGACGCGGCTTGAAACTTATGGCGGCAAACTCGTCGAGAATGTTGTGCAGGCTATCGCAAGAGACTGCCTCGCCATAGCAATAGAGCATTTGGAGGATGCTGGTTTCCCAGTCGTTTTCCACGTACACGATGAGGTTGTCATTGACTGCCCCGCCGACCATGCTGACCTCGATAAAGTGGTTCAACTTATGACGTTGCCTATTCCGTGGGCGAAAGACCTGCCGCTGAATGCTGACGGCTGGGTCGGTGATTATTTCAGAAAGGATTGAGCTGATATGGAC
>CAVCIY010000089.1:0-18709 GCA_963602445.1 Lachnospiraceae bacterium
ATGTATGCATAACGGCGCAGGAAAATGTGAAACTGCGAAAATGTAAGAGAAGCAGCAAAAATGCAATTCGAAACGCTGCAAGAGCAAGCGAAGCGGCGAAAATGTATGCATAACGGCGCAGGAAAATGTGAAACTGCGAAAATGTAAGAGAAGCAGCAAAAATGCAATGCGAAATGGCGCAGGAGCAAGAGAAGCAGCGAAAATGCAATGCGAAACGGTGCAGGAGCAAGCGAAGCGGCGAAAATGTAAGACAAAGCAGTAAATAAAACATCGGAGAAATTAATGGAAAGATTAAAAAAAGCTCTTAAGCAATTTGGATATGAGCCCGAAAATCGCAGGATTGACGAGATTTTGCAAAAGTTTGAAATTTATATGAACAAAATCCTTGAGTATAATGAAAATGTCAATCTCACTGCGATTACAGACAGGCAGGAATTCATAGACAAGCATTATATTGATTCAGTCTGCTGTATATCAGACCCGCGCTGGCGCAGAGCAAAGACAGTTTGTGATGTGGGAACAGGCGCGGGATTTCCCGGAGTTCCGCTCGCCATACTTTGCCCTGAAAAAGAATTTGTACTTATGGATTCTTTAAATAAAAGAATCAAAATCATAAATGAGATCTGCGAAGAAATCGGCTTGGAAAATGTTAAAGCTGTTCACGGCAGGGCGGAAGACCTCGCGCGAGATGAAAAATACCGTCAGACATTTGACATATGCGTGTCGAGAGCGGTATCGAGACTTTCCGTACTGTCAGAATATTGCCTGCCATTTGTGAAAAAAGGAGGATATCTTTTTTCATACAAGGGCGCAGATGTGGATGAAGAAGTAACTGACGCATCAAAAGCATTAAAAATCCTCTCTGCACAAGTAGAGGAAATATTCACGCCTGATCTTGAGAAATATAATATGTCACACGTTATACTCATTATAAAAAAGACAGGAAATACTCCGGCAAAATATCCAAGAAAAGCCGGGGTTCCGAGTAAGATGCCGCTATAATGTGCATAAGGCAGCACCAATATGAAATTAGACATTAATCGGGAAATATTCTTTAAAATAGTATAAAATCACACATAAAACGCCAGAATTTGCATTCTGAGCGTTTTTTCTTTATATAATGACGTTGCCTATAAAAATGGGATAAAAATGCCTTTATATTCTTTATTTTTTAGGGAAAATGAGCGGTCTGTCGACGACAATATAATTGATACAACATAAAGTTAGCATAACAATAAAATAAATACTATGATAAGTTATGGTTTGAATTATGACAGATTATGATTTAAATATAGTTTCCGCAAGCCGACGCTTATCTGCGTCGGCTTGTTTTTAAATTATATCATTTGCAGGCGACTGAATTTTAGGATGCATAAGTTCTTCAGATGTTTACTTCTTACAGGCGTTTAATCTTGTAAGTATCGGAGTTTTAAAAAACAGTTTGATAAAATCCGGGTATTAGTTTTTATAAAATCGGGAGAAAAGCAGAGACAAATGAGCACAAAAAACGTGTGAAAAAATGTGTAAAATTAAACGCGGGAAATATGTAAAATCAAATAGAAAAAAGACCCAAAATTAAACGGAAAAAAATAAGAAAAAACAAGAAAAAAACCGTGAATTTTAGCGAAAAAATTTAGATGATTTTCACATAAAAATTACGAATTATGGTATAATAAATATGGTTTTATATTAATAATGTTTCACGTGAAACATTATTAATATAAGTATTAAATAATGTTGAAATATCAACAATTATATAATAAAAGAAAATCAGCGAATAATTCAGGCAAATTACTTGTTTATAAAATTTTAAATTATTAAAAGTGAAATCTATCGATTTAAATTATGAGGTGAAAAGAGTGGGAAAGGCAATAGCAATATTTAACCAAAAAGGCGGAGTAGGAAAAACGACTACAAATATAAACTTAGCGGCTTGCCTTGCACTGATGGGTCAAAAGATCCTTGTGCTCGACATAGATCCGCAGGGAAATACAACTACAGGTCTCGGAATTGCGAAAAACGGTGATGATGAAACTATGTATAATGTTCTTATAGAACATGATTATGATATTAAAAAAGCAATCAAAGCGACAAATGTAGAAAATCTTGATATTATTCCGGCGAGTGTTGAGCTTGCAGGGGCAGAAGTTGAAATGGTACAGCTCGAAGGAAGAGAACAGAGGCTTAGAAAAGCTTTAAATAAAGTAAGAAACGAATATGATTACATATTTGTGGATTGTCCGCCGTCACTCGGACTTCTTACCATAAATTCACTTACAGCTGTTGACAGCGTGCTTATACCGATTCAGTGTGAGTTTTATGCACTTGAGGGAGTAAGCCAGCTTATGAGCACAATCCAGCTGGTGAGAAGGACGATCAATCCAAACATTACTATCGAAGGTGTAATCCTGAGCATGTTTGACGGCAGACAAAATCTGTCTCACCAGGTGAGTGAAGAAGTGAAAAAATTCTTTAAAAATAAAGTGTATAAGACAGTTATTCCAAGAAACGTAAGGCTTGCGGAAGCACCAAGTCACGGACTGCCGATTGTCGAATATGACCCCAGGTCTAAGGGAGCAGAGGCATATATGAATTTCGCAGAAGAATTTCTTAGCATACAGAAGAAAAGGAGAAATAAGTAATGTCAGTAAAGAGAACAGGCGCACTTGGAAGAGGACTTGACGCATTATTTGAACAGACTGCAGAACAGGCAAAAGTATCGGTTATTCCTGATGAGTCAGGAGAAATCAAAACGATAGACAGCGAAGATGCAGTATATTATATAGATATTACAGACATAATCCCGAATTCATCGCAGCCAAGAAAAAGCTTTGACGAATCTAAAATAGATGAGTTGGCAGAATCTATAAAGACATATGGTTTGATTCAGCCGATCATACTAAGAAAAAATGAAACGCAGGCGCCCGAAAAATACGAAATAGTAGCCGGAGAGAGAAGATGGCGCGCAGCCACAAAAGCAGGTTTGAAAAAGATCCCCGCACTTGTAAGAAAGTTTACGGAAAAGGAAAATATGATTGCTGCTGTGATAGAAAATATGCAGCGAGAAGATCTCAACCCGATAGAAGAAGCGATGGCATTTGAACAAATCATGACAAAATATGAAATGACGCAATTTGAGGTTTCTTCTATAGTTGGTAAGAGCAGACCGTATATCACAAACGCAATCAGACTTCTCAAACTTCCTGATGCCATTAAAAATTTTGTTTCTGAAAAGAAAATTTCAGGCGCACATGCAAGGACATTGTTGACTATTGAGGATGAAAATGTACAGGTTTCTCTTGCAGAAAAAGTAAGCCAAGAAGGAATATCTGTTCGAGAGCTTGAAAAAATAGTAAACGATTATACAGATAAATCTAAGTCAGAAAAAAAGAAAAAAGTTAGAAGCCAGGAATCTATTAGATGTGAAAAGGAATTATCCCGAATTCTTGGATATAAAATCAAAGTATCTGACTCAAACAAAAAGGGTAAGATCGAGATTAAGTATAAAAGTACAGAGGAGTTTAATAAAATAGTCGAAATGCTTAAAAGTTTAAGTAACTGACTTAAAAAATGTTTAATTTAAAATCAGGAAACTGAACCGGGAAAATATTAAATTAAAATACTAACTAAAAGAGGACACTTTATTGAGTGTCCTCTTTTAGTTAGTAAATTTTCCAGTGATTTAGATTTTCAGTAAGATACATAATACTTTAAATTATATATGACAGCAGATAACATTTTCGATTGCATATAATATTGCATATAATATTAGTGGATGTTATTGCTGTGTGCTGTCTGTCCTAGGAAATATTACCTTAAAAAAGCAGCATCAATGATTGTTGATATTATAAGTTTAAAGTATCGCAACTCAACGATGTTTCACGTGAAACATTAAAAAGTCGTCAAATTAAAGAAAAAATACAACATATTGTGTAAATTATTTCGTCTTGCGAACAAAAACAACATTATATTGAGATTATAGTAAAAACATTGAGATTATAGTAAAAATTATTAACTTTGAAATAATAAATACTATTTTACTCAATAATTTTGTTTACTCAATAATTTTGTTTCAATAATCCCATTTCGTCTAAGCTAAAGAAGTTTACAGACGAACAGTCTTGACAATTGAATGCTTGTCACACACAGAAGCGCACGTGCCGCAATGGAGGCAATCATCTTGTCGAATAAAAACAGGCACTCTGACAGATTCTATACACTGGGCAGGACAGACGTCTATACATGTGCCGCAGCCATTGCACGAGCTTGTAACCATATATGCGGGTTTAAGATCGGCATTTGTAAACGGGGTTAAACGAGTTTTAATGTCTAATCCTTCAGAAAAATTCTCGTCATTTTTTATAGGAGCTTCACAGGAAGCAGGGTCAAATTTCTTAAAATTGTCACTCATTATAAACACATAAAATCCGATTATTTCGAAAAAAACGGATATTTCCTTTCTCCCAATCATTTTGGGTAATTACGACATCCACAAAAACGCGTACCGGCATCGTATCAGCAGAAGTCGGGTTTGCAGAATCTGTGAAAATGCGAACGAACATCGTATCAGCAGAAGTTGGGTTTGCAGTATCTGTGAAAACGCATACCGGCATCGTATCTAGAGAGGCTGAACTTGCAGCATCCTTAAAATAGTGATAAGCAATACATAAGAGAAAAATCAACATTTCTCTATAAATGAAATGATAACATTAAAGAAGCGTAAAAACTATGATAAAATAAAATGCCGGTCAAATTTTTTGCGGAATAAATGAAAAAGCTGCCGCTTTTTACACATCACGTCCGGGATTCGCACAGAAAAAAATGCGATGCGTCACGGCAATGTCGCGTGACACCGTCAAAATGAGGTCGGACACAGGCGCAGTGAGAACGGGACACCGTCAAAACAAGGTCGGACACGGGCGCAGTGAGAACGTGACACCGTCAAAATAAGGTCGGACACAGGTGCAGCGAGAACGTGACACCGTCAAAATGAGGTCGGACACGGGCGTGGTAAGAGCGAATTACAATCGGGACAAAGACAAATAAAAAAGGAAATGAATAGATGTTAAAGAAAAAAAATATCACGGCTGTCGCCGTGACAGCAATAATGATTATCGCGGCTGTAGTTATTAAAGAGAAAGAAATAATATTTCCGGAAATAGCGGCTATTGCCATAGGCTGGCTTGCGGCCCCTAAGAAAAGCTGGAAAGTGAATGAATTTCAGATGATATTTATGATTGCGGTCTGTGCCTTTGCAGGGATAGCAATAGTAAGATATTTGAATGCAGACATAAAGATTCAGATAATATTGTCGTTCATATTTGCTCAAACAGTATATCTGATTTCAAATACAACATTTATGCCTGCAATATCGGCTGCTGTTCTTCCTGTCCTGCTTCAGACAGAAACCGTTATATATCCATTATCTGCAATAATATTTACAGCTCTCGTATGTGCGGCGGGCAGACTGACTGATAAAACGCATGCAGCAAATGAACGAAATACGGGTAAAAATAGCGGTGAAAAGGAAAATGAAAAAGAAATAAAAACAGGTGAACGAAGCGAAATTTCAAGAAAGGCTGCAGAAGTAAAGTCAGATGGAGAAGCAGGAAAGGCTGCTGAAGTTAAGTCGGATGGAGAAGCAAGAAAGGCTGCAGAAGTAAAGCCTGATAGAGAAGCAAGAAAGGCTGCAGAAGTAAAGCTTGATGGAGAAGCAAGAAAAATTACAGAAGTAAATCCTGAGGGGAAAGGAAGAAAAAATTTAAAAAATAAAAGATCGATATGGCTCAAGGGAATATTCAGGATATTAGTTGTTGTGGCGCTCGTATATATTTTCTTGCCGGCCGGGATGAGATTCAGCATAGCTCCGCCTCTGTTTGTAGCTCTCACAGAATTGACGTCCGGAGAAAGTAAGGCTATAGAAAAGCCGTTCAGGGTTGCAGCACTTGTGACAATTTGTGCGATCATTGGAATGTCAATTAAAGTAATATGTTCAATAATTCCTGATATGGCAGGGATTTTTGGGATAGCGTGTGATGCGGGCCTGGGAGTTAACATTATAATCGGCGCAATCATCACAAGCTTCGCAACTCAATTTGTAATGAAAAAGTTTCAAATGTGGATGCCCCCTGCAGGTGCGCTTGCAATATTACCTTTCCTTATAGGTGACAGTCTTATAGAGTCAAAAGGCGTGTTGACGGCAGCCGCTGCATACCCGGCACAGATTTTTGCCGGGATAAGTCTGATCACAATTGTTGCGTACTTGGTCAAAAGGGCTGACGAGAGAATATCACGGCAAAAGCTTTGGTCAAAAGGGCAGATATAAGAATATCGCGTCAAAACGCGCTGAATTATGCGCCAAAATGCCCGAACTGCTGAATTATTTATATGGATTCATTCCTTCGTTGGCGAGGGCATCTGCGCGGTTGTTCATTTTCGTTATGTACATAAAATCTTCAAATGTAAAAGACGAGCCGTTCCATTCGGTAAATTTGGAATAAAGCTTGGTGAAATCGACAGAGACGGAGTTGACATTTACGTGACCCTTTACTCTGTAAAATCTGATGGTATGACGATCGAGGTAGGAGAGTAATTGTTCCCACAGGTCACGATTTTCCACCGGTGTCTTTGAAGATGTGAGCCAGCCGTTCTGCTGCCATTTGAGATACCATTTTTTGCGGAAGCAGTCCATTAAATATGAACTGTCAGCGAATACTTCAATTTCCAAACCGTCACGCTTAAGGGCATTGAAAGCTGAAAGCAGGGCAGTCATTTCCATTCTATTGTTTGTGGTATTGCTTTCGCCTCCGCAAAGCTCTTTGATAGCGGGGCCGTATTCGAGGATGGCACCCCAGCCGCCCGGACTTATTTCGTTTTGATTTCCTGAACATGCTCCGTCAGTATATATTCTTACAATTTTCATAAAGAAAAATTTTCCTTTCAATTTAAATTTGTTTATTAAGTGTCGTGTGTTAAGTGTTATTTGCCGGGTGTCGTATGGTTTTTATCTGTTAATTTGTCACACGTACCGGCAAGTTTCGGATCTGTCACCCGTGTGGGTAAGCATTAGATTTGTTGCTTATGTTGACGAGTTTTAGATTTGTCGCCTGAGTCGGTAAGTCTCGGATCTGTTACACGCGCAGGCGAGTCCCGAATATATCACATGAGCAGGCAAAATCCGTTTCATATGCTTGTTTTGAAAAATTTTATCATAATAGCTGCGAAAATCAAAGTTTAAAATGTTGATTGCAAAAACGCCGATGCCGAGACCCAATCCTCTTCGGACCTCAAAAAAGCAAATATCGGAATATCGATAGCAAAAATTCCGATGCCTTGAGGCCGGCTGCAAGAGCTTTGATGCCGGCTGCGAGAGCCCTGATGCCGGTTGCGAGAGCCCTGAGGCCGGCTGCAAGAGCTTTGATGCCGGTTGCGAGAGCCCTGACGCCGGTTAAAAAAACGATGTCGAAAAGGTCAAAACAAAGAATGTAAATTATCAATGTTCCGGAGAATTTTATAATTCGGACTTCATAGACACTATATACATCATTTGAGTAAATGTGATAAAATAATAAAGTTATAGAAAAATAGCACAGGCATAGAGAAAGAGGGTTAAGGATACGCAAAGAAAGCGGAGTATGGAGGTTGTTGTGAGAGCATATAGAAGGAAGAAAGCTCGTGAGACTGCAAAGAACATATTGATATTGATTCTTATAGTGATGGCGATTGTTCTTCTGTCTTTTTTTTGGGGTGATGTGTCGCTGGAAAGGCTAAACCCTCTTACATCCGACGAAAATACGGACAGCTATGTTCCCGAGATAACGGCACTTATTAAACCGGAAGATATAATTGTCAGTTACGGTGACGGGAACTACTCGTTAATTACAGCGTCGGAAACGTACGAGGATGAAAGCTTTTGTGAAAAAATGGATAAAATCATCAGCGTATGTATGGAATATGCTGAGTCCTGCAGCGAAATTACAAAAGAAGAGTATGACGAAGTAAAGGAATGCAGATCTGTTGAAATGAAATTCAATTACGCTCAGGATTTTAGAGAATATGAGAAATTAAAAGAAATAAATGACGGCTTGGACAATAAGAAAATAGAGCAATTTGATGCGCTTGCCGTGGGAGGGGAGAGCGAAAATTGTTTGTATATCAAGGACAGCGCAAATGGCTTGTTCTGCAAAATAAATATAAAGGAAAATGCTACGGGTATTACCGAAAAAAGAATAGACAGTTTGATTGAATGTGCGCTCGAAAAGGACGGACCTGTATATACGACAATCGGAAATCTGACGGGGACGGAGAGCAAGGTATATATACCTGAAGAAAAAGAAGTTGACAAATTTAAGTTAGGGGAAAAACAAGGACAGCTTGAATTTTCAATCGGCGAACAAAAAAATATAAATAATATCGCATCAGGGTTTTTTACATCCGGCCTTGATTTTGTGCGTAAAATAACAGAAAACAAAGGTGCTGTAATGTATACATACGGCAGCAATCAGATGCTGATCATCGAGGAAAACGGAGCACTCTCTTATTCAGAAAGCTTAAACGCTACGGATGCGGCAAATTATGATATGTATCATACTCTTGAAACAGCTGTAGAATATGTTAATGACCACGGCGGCTGGGAAGAATTGAGCGAAAAGGGTGCGGAACCGTATCTGAAAAATGTTGAGAAGGTATCGCAGGCAGACGAGAACGGTTATAAATATTATTTTGGTATTTTGGTCGATGACGTTCCTATTGAATATACAAAAGGAAATATTATAGAGATAACAGTCTATGGTGAGCAAGTTGTCTTATACAAGAGAAATATTTTGCTTTTAGACTCTGAGGACGACGAGACAGATAAATCCGGGCAGTCGGCAAGCGTGAGCGGTGATGGTGAAACGTCGGGAAATGAAGGCGCAGACAGCAAGGGCGGCGAGTCGGAGGATGCAAGTGGTGCAGGCGGCGAGTCATTAAGTGAAGACGACAAGTCAGAGGATGCAGGCGGCGAGTCAGAGGATATAAGTGGTGCAGGCGGCGAGTCAGACATAGCTTCGGAAGAATATACGCCGCAAATGCTTTTGGAAGAAAAATGGAAGGAAATTGGGAGCACTCTCGGATATAGCAAGTATAAAGATTTTCTTAAAGGAATAGAGAGCTTCAAAATGTGTTATGTCAGAGATACAGCGAGATCTTCGCTGATGATAAAACCTGCCTGGATGGTTACGATGAAAGACGGATCTGTATTTTTGTATGAAAAGTCAACCGGTGAAAGAATTTGATCTGCCGATGCCGGCGAGGATGTGACGAAGATGCCGGCGAGAATGCGATAAAGATGCCGGCGAGGATGGTTGTAATGTAAACCGGAGGATGAGCAATGGACTGGGGAAGAGCGAAAAATATTATATTGATTGTGCTTTTGGCAGTAAATGTGATGCTTATGACAGTTTACGGAATCCAATATGTCAAAACACAGAAAAATGACTCGGAAATTTACAATTACACGATGGAAAAAATGGAAGAAGAAGGCATAACACTTTCATGTAAAATACCTGATTCCGGTGCTAAGATGGCATCGCTTTCGGTGAAATATCAGACAGTTTCGTCAGAGAAAAAGAAAGCTCTTTTAAAGGAGGCCTCAGAAAGAGCCGCACTGTCTGATAATGACAATGTCTCAGAATATATTGATAAAGCGAGCAGATTTGCTAAAAATTGCGGTTTTAATCTGTCAAATTGTCAAGAAACTGCGGATATAAACAAGAGAGGCAACGGGCAAGTAATCTTTCAGGGATACTACGGTGATTTGGAGCTGAAGGAATGTTATATAAAAATAAGCTTTAAGAAGGGAATTATCACAGATATAGACTACAAGTGGTTTATACCTGTGGGCGAGGGAAGTACAAAGCAAAAACTGACAAGTTCTACGGCTGCGATTCTCAGTCTCTTATCTGACAATGCGGAAAATCGGACGGAAATTGCACAAGCATCTGAACTGGACGGCAAACAAGACGAGTCTGGCACGGAAGAACCCGTCGGCGAAGATTCAAATAATGACGGGGACGCAAGCGGCGACTTGGACGGCGACTCAGGTACCGATGACATAGGCATTAATACGGATAGCGAAGAAGTCAGCGATTCGGACGGCGACTCAGGTACCGATGACATAGGCATTGATACGGATGGCGAAGAAGTCAGCAATTCGGATGGCGACACGGATGGCGATGCCGGCAGCGACAATGATTCGGATAGTGACGCAGACGGCAGTGTGACAAACGGTGACGGCGGTGACGGGCGTATCTCGCTAAAGGGCAGGAAAATCGTGAATATTAAGCTTGCTTATTATGTGGATGACAGCGATGTGGTTGATGAAATTTTGTATGATACAGCATTTCCTGCGTGGGAAATAGTTTTAGACAACGGGAATGTAAACTACTTTTTTGCATTTCAACAGTAACTGTACACAATTCGTTCAAATTACTGTCACAGTAAGGGATTACAAATATAGTGAGGAACGGAAAGAGGCAAAATTGCATCCGACCGAGACAGGAGAAAATATGAATTTGAGCTTTTGCTCTTTTGCGAGCGGCAGCAGCGGAAATTGCTACTTAGTGAAAAGCAGGGAAGCATCGGTGCTGATAGATGCCGGAATAACTACAAAGAGGATCCATATGGGACTTGAAGAGTCCGGGACAGCCAGAGAAGATGTAAGCGCGATATTCGTTACGCACGAGCATACAGATCACGTAAAGGGTCTCAAGGTATTTACCAAGCAGAACCCCAAAGTAAAAATTTATGCCAGTGAAGAAACTTGCGGCTGTCTTATGGACAAGGTTTACGATCAGGATTCTCTGATATGCATATGCGAAGGGCAGACAATCACAATCGGAGACATGCACATAAAGCCGCTGCTCGTTTCTCATGATGCGCTTCACCCGCTGTGTTACACGATCAGCGCAGGTGAGTCACAGCTTACGGTGATGACAGATACAGGTTATGTACCGAAAAAAATATTTGATGAAATGGTTCACTCGGATTTGATTATCATAGAAGCAAATCATGAAGTGAATATGCTAAAGGCCGGACCTTACCCATACAAATTGAAGAGGAGAATCCTCGGAGATCACGGACATCTGTCAAATGAAACGGCGGGAGAAACTGTTGCATCAGTGATGAAAGCGACACCCAAATTCAGGACAATATTACTCGCTCATCTCAGCAGGGAAAATAATTTTCCTCAGCTTGCTTACCAGACAGTAAAAAACATCCTTGAGGAAAACGGAATTTTTAAGGAAAAGGACTACAAACTTGAAGTTCTTGCACGTGAGGGCATGAGTGGAGTTGTAAATATATAAAATATTTAGGAGGCATTATTATGAGTGAAAAGGACATGGAAACTAATTATAACGAGAATGATTATGCTGCAAATGAAAATAACTTTAGCAGTGAGGCGGGAACTTCGGATGCCGCTGCAGCATCAGGCGACAATGCAGCTTCGATGCCGTTTGATAATGCAGAACAAGCACCCGTAGACTACAGTTCTGCAGCAGGGCAGAAGGAATATATCGGAGCGGCAGGCGGATATACAGGCAGTTATGACGGAGCAGCAGGAACGTCTGACGCGACAGGTGCGGGATATGACGCACAGAATGTATACAATCAGACCGGCGAATATAATGGCAGCTACACCGGAGCAACGGGAACGTCTGACGCGGCAGGTACAGGATATGACGCACAGAATGCATACAACCAGGCAGGTGGATATGCAGGCAGTTATGACGGAGCAGCAGGAACGTCTGACGCGGCAGGTGCGGGATATGACGCACAGAATGTATACAATCAGACCGGCGGATATACCGGCAATTATACGGGAGCAGCAGGCGATTACACCGGCGGATATGCAGGCGGATACACCGGTAACTATGCCGGAGCGCCGGGCACAGGTGAGCAAGGAAAGAAAAAGAAGGAAAAAAAGGCTCGCAAGCCTATGAAGCCGGGAACAAAGAAGGTTATTGCGGTTGTGGTAGCTGTTGTTCTTGCATTTGGCGCAGGCTTTGGCGGCGGTGCATTGGCTATAAATACTCTTGTCGGCTCGGGTGGTTCAGGCAGCTCCGGAGGAACGGTCAAAGAGAAGACCGTATCGGTAGATTCCTCAGAGACTGAGATGGACGCAGCTTCAGCGATTGCTGAGAAGGTAATGCCTTCAGTAGTTGGTATCAGTACTGTTACACAGGTATACACTCAGTCTATGTTCGGGCTTCAGCAGGGAACTGCGGAAGGTTCGGGAACAGGCTTTATCGTTGACTCAAACGGATATATTCTTACAAACGCGCATGTAGTCGAAGACAGCGACTCATCGCAGATCACAGTAGACCTTTATGACGGAACAGAAAAAGAAGGAACGGTTCTTTGGAGCGATTCTTCCCTTGACCTCGCGATCGTAAAGATTGACGCTACAGGTCTTGATGCGGTAGAAATCGGAGATTCGGACGACGTAAAGATAGGTGATTATGCACTTGCTATAGGAAATCCTCTCGGAAAGGATTTTGAGCGAAGCGTCACACAGGGCATTATCAGCGGACTCAACAGAAGCATCACAACTACAGACGGCTCAACCACAAACAACATGGAAGGTCTGATTCAGACAGATGCCTCCATCAACTCAGGAAACAGCGGCGGCCCTCTTATCAACAGCGAAGGCAAGGTAATCGGAATCAACACTGCAAAGGCAACTTCAGGTGAAGGTCTTGGATTTGCAATTCCAATCAATACAGCAGTTCCTATCATCAACGAGATCAAGGAAGACGGCACATACGAATCTGCTTATATCGGAATAGCCGGAATGGATATGGCTACAGTAAAGCAGTATTATGAAACAGACGCAAAGGCTGAAGAGGGTGTTTACGTTACACAGATTTACACGGGCTCACCGGCAGCAACTGCAGGAATTACAGAAGGTGATGTAATCGTCGAGATGAACGGCGAAAGTGTCGACACTATGAGTACTCTCAAGAAGCTGCTCGTCAAGTGCAGACCGGGAGATGAGGTAACACTCAAGATCGAGAGAGACCAGAAAGAACAAGAAGTGAAGGTTACTCTCGGAAAGAGCAGTGAAAGTACCTCAGGGATGAAATATAAGACACAGTCATCATCAGGAACGACGGATGACGGATCTGGTTCGTATTCTTATGGAAATGACGGCTCCGGAAATTACAATCAGAATGGCGGAAGCTCAGACGGATCGTCAGGCTCGAACGACTCATCAATCAGTGAATTTTTCGGAGGGTTATTCGGAAATTAATCATGGCGTCAAATATCAGGATAGTTTGTATCGGCAAGTTAAAGGAAAAATATTGGACCGATGCGATAGCAGAGTACAGCAAGCGTCTGGGCAGATTCTGCAAGCTAAATATTTTGGAGCTTAAAGAGGAACGCCTTGCGGAAAATGCTTCACCTGCGGATGAGGAAAAAGTAAAGATCGCGGAGGGCGAGTCTATATTGAAATCGCTTGCGTCAGACTCGTATGTGATAGCTCTCGATGTGGAAGGCAAGCCTCTCAGCTCCGAGGAGCTTGCTTCAAAGCTAGACACTCTCAGCGTTCAAGGCAGGAGTACTATAGAGTTTATAATAGGAGGCTCGCTCGGTTTGTCGGACGAAGTTAAGAGACGAGCTGACATGAGACTTTCCTTCTCAAAGATGACATTCCCTCATCAGATGATGCGTGTTATCCTGCTCGAACAGATATATCGCACGTTCAAAATAAACCGCGGAGAAAAGTATCACAAGTAGAAAGTGTCTCACGGCGGAAAAGCAGGATCAGGTATTGACCAGAAAAACGCACACCGGTAATAAAAAACGTACACCGGGTAAAAATATTGGGTATTAGGTAAAAAGCGGCACAGTCGAATGAACGACTGTGCCGCGGTTTTTTGTGCATTATGAATGCATACGCATATGAAATTAATCCTCGTAATTAATCCTCGTAATATTCCGTAGGAACAGGAACCATGCCCTGCTCGTCATCGTAGTCGAAGTTTCCGACGATGTAATTCGGATGTCCTTCTACGAATTCATATCCCTTTTCCAGGACATACTTTACAGGAATCTGAATTTCATAGTCGTCAAGATCGCCCGTCTCGAGAGCCTTCTCGAGATAATTTCTCGGAATAACCATGAGCACATGGCCTTCGTGAGAGAAGCAATAATGAAATTTCTTAAGCTCTTCGGGAAGATAACCCGGATATTCGTTCTGCAGAGTGATGACCTGCATGTCAAAAACACTTTTTCTTACGTCCAGGCTTTCATAATCAAAGCCGTCCTTCATATAATCCATTTTATTTCCTCCACTTTTTGATATTTATATCTAGCATAATTTATATCTAATATACTCGGATGTAATTTCACCTCGATAATTTTAACATGCATCATTACCATAATCAAGACAGCACTCGAAAATAAGGGGATGCGATCCTGTCGAAGTCGTGTGATATTCAACTCGACGGATGATGATGGATGATGCGTAATTTATAGGGATAAATTTGTAGGCGAAAATATGTTGTTTTGCGAATAAAAAAAAGGTGTAATCCGGTGAGAAATTTATAAAAAGCTTGTAAAGAATTTATGATTTTGCTATACTAAAGCCGCAGAGAAAATCAATGAAATGACAAGACACGTTGGCTGCAAGTCGGTTGTCGGATAAGGGTTATCGGTCAACTTACGTGATAAGTATGATAACCGGCAATATCGGTTGACCGGTGGGACGTGATATTTACAACGGATTAGTTGCAAAAAAGATGAATTGGTTGCAGAAAGAAGGGATAGTATGGATTTGTTTCCACTTTGGAATTCGGTGAGGATAGCATTGATTTCAGCTGTAGTGGTATTTTTTGCCGGTGTTTTCTGCGCTTATTACGTGGCGAAGCTGCCGCGTGCGCTTAAGGGCATTATAGATGTTATCCTTACACTGCCGATGGTGCTCCCGCCGACTGTAGTAGGTTATTTTATATTGATGCTGCTTGCACCAAATACAGCTGTAGGAGGCTGGCTGATGCGTGAGTACAGCATCAAGATAGTGATGACATGGTATGCGGCTGTCATATCTTCATCGGTTGTCGCTTTCCCTTTGATGTACAGAACGGTGCGCGGGGCCTTTGAGAGCTTCGACATTACATTAAAATATTCCGGTCAGACGCTTGGTCTGTCAAATACATATATTTTCTGGAGAATTATGATGCCTTACTGCAAGCAGGGCATTATAGCCGGCGTCGTTCTTGCATTTGCGAGAGCTTTGGGCGAATATGGCGCGACAAGCATGGTCGCAGGTTATACTCCTGGCAGGACAGCAACCATATCAACGACCGTATATCAATTATGGCGTACAAATGACGAAGTAGGTGCCTTTAAGTGGGTAATGATAAATCTTGCTATTTCAACTGTAGTGCTTCTTACGGTTAACTTCCTTGAAAAGAAGGACAAGCTCACGACGTCAAAGGCAGCACACGCGATGGCGAGGGGGTAGAAGGCTGATATGTCACTCGAACTCAGAGTAAAAAAGGATTTTGGAGGCTTTGTCCTCGATATGAATCTTGAGGCAGAAAATGAAGTATTGGCTCTTCTGGGTGCCTCAGGATGCGGGAAGAGCATGACTCTTAAGTGTATTTCGGGCATTGTGACGCCCGACGAAGGCAGGATTGTCGTAAATGACAAGGTTCTTTTTGACAGTGAAAAGAAGATAAATCTTCCGCCGCAAAAGCGAAGAGTCGGGCTGCTCTTCCAAAATTACGCTCTTTTCCCAAATATGACGGTCGAGCAGAATATAATGACCGGGATGAATACATTTGATATAAGCAAAAGTGAGAAAAAACAAACGTGCAGAGATATGATGAAAAAGTTTTATCTCGACGGGTTAGAACGTCACAAGCCATCTCAGCTTTCCGGCGGGCAGCAGCAGAGGGTCGCTCTTGCCAGGATAATGGTCTCAAAGCCGGACATATTGATGCTTGACGAGCCTTTTTCAGCTCTTGACAGTTTTCTCAGATGGGAGCTTGAGCAGGAGCTTATGAGGGTTCTTGAGGATTTTAACGGGACTTCGATCATCGTTTCGCACAACAGAGACGAGGTTTATCGCATAAGCGATCATGTGGCGGTCATGACAGACGGAAGAGTCGATTGCTATGGCGACAAGAGGGATATATTTACAAATCCTCCTACGTATCAGAGTGCGCTTCTTACGGGCTGCAAGAATTTTTCACGCGTGAAATATATCGATGATGAGCATATCGAGGTGATCGACTGGAATGCAGTCTTCGAGTGCAAGGCTAGTCATGACGTAAAATATATAGCGATCAAGCCGTATTTCGTGAAGCCTGCAGAGCAGCCGAGCAGCTGCACGGCAAAATTCAGGATAAAAAAGACGATTGACAACCTGACCGAGATGATACTTTTGCTCCAAGCGTGCGGCAAGACACAGGACGGCGCCGGGGAGGCGGATTATTCCGGATCAACAGATTATTCTGAGTTGAATGTAAGAGTAAAGAAAGAAGAATGGGAGCCTTTTGAAGGCCGGGATGAGATTTATATAGATTTCAGCCCTGAAAATATACTGCTCTTGAGCAGATAATATTTGCTTTTACGCAAAGGAATATATTATTGTCCTTATGCACGTGAATCGTCGTTGAAGGACTATGCACGTGAATTGTCGTTAAACGACGCGATTTTTTAAAGTTTTCGGAAATGTGCGTTCGCGCAAAGCGAGCCATTTCAAATATATCATTTTAAACAAACCTATTTTCTTTACAAAAAGGAGAACAAAAATGAAGAAAAAGCTTATTTCATTAGTATTGGCACTTGTAATGATCGTGTCAATGACTGCTTGTGGTTCAACAAATGATTCAGGCAGCGCAGAATCTGCTTCTGCAACATCTGAAGATGCTACCGTTGAAGATACTACTCCTGTAGAACTCCATGTTTCTGCAGCAGCTTCTATGCAGGAATCGTTAGATGAGGTTATAGCAGCATATACTGCTGAACACTCAAACGTAACTATCGTTCCTACTTATGATTCATCCGGTACACTTCTGACTCAGATCCAGAGCGGCGCTGACTGTGATATCTTTATCTCAGCTGCTCAGAAGCAGATGAATGCTATCGATGAAACAGCTACTGAAGGTTATGAAGGAACAAATTATGTTGAACAGGGCACTAGAGTTGACTTACTCCAGAACAAGTGCGCTCTCGTAGTTTCACCTACAACTACAAAGACTCTCTCAAGCTGGAGTGACTTTGAAACTGCTATCAAGGCAGCAAACAGCTCTTCAGACCTGATCTTTGCTATGGGTAACTCAGACGTTCCTGTAGGTCAGTATACTTCAGCTATTCTTACAAACCTCGGATTAAACGAATCTGACATGGTTTCAAAGGGAATCATCTCTTACGGCTCAAACGTAAAGGAAGTAACTTCACAGGTTACTTCAGGCGCTGCTGACTGCGGTATCGTATATGCAACAGATGCTTATTCTGCAGGTCTCGATGTAGTTGATACAGCAAGTGACGAACTCACAGGAAAGCCTGTAATCTATCCTGCAGCAGTTATGAGCAACTCAGCAAACGCAGACGCTGCTAAGGCATTCCTCGAATATCTCCAGGGCGACGATGCTATGAAGGTATTTGAAAAGGTTGGATTTACACGCGTAGAAGCATAGTAGAGCGATACATGCTGTAACGGCCGATTGCTTTAGGTAACGACCGAAACTTTATGTAATGACTAATGGCTATATGTAATGAATGGCTATATGTAATAGTTAAATGTTTTATATAATGGCCGGATGCTTTATATGTAATAGCTATTATTAAATAAATTATTCATTTACAATATCAAGTTGATAGAATATCAAATTGATAAAGTTTTAAATTAAGGTTGCCGAATGATATATGTTAAACGCCCGCCATGCCGTTGAAAAACGGTATGGCGGGCGTTTTTTTAAACGGAAATTTGCGCAGATGAAGTCGACGAGGCGGACGAGACGGATGAGGCGGACGAGGCGGATGAGGAGGACGAGATAGACAAGGCGGTGCTTTGGCCGAGTAGTATGGCCGGATAAATGTGAAAAAATCCGCCGGATGATGCTTGTATAGGTACGGAAAATTCCCGACTTTGGTATGTTAAAATTCGCAAAGATATTGACTTTGCAAAGAAAAAAATAGATAATAAAGGTGTTACATCATTGAATTTAGTATTTGTTTGCATTTATAGCGTTAGAAAGGGTGTTGAAAAGTGGATCCTGTAAAAGCAGAAGACAGAAATAAGAAAAAGACAGTCGTTATCAATGGAAAGACTCTTACAAATCTCACAGAGGAGGAAGCTATACTTCTGGAAAAGAAATTTGCAAGTTTCAAGAGACTGCCCGTAGAGACAAATAACGTATGTCCTAATTATTATAATCCATACCACGATCCGAGAAATTGCCCGGGTGCATGCAGATACTGCCTTTGGGACGATGTTCTTTCAGAAATCGGTCTCTAAAGGTTTGCGGCAAGATTTCACGACAGGACTTCGTGACAGGACAAAAGATACGCAAGTTGCCCTCTCTTTCGATTGTTTGAGCGATGGAGGGGGTTTTTGTTTTGTCATCGGGATTTAGAGGCGGGTTTCGAAGACGGGGTTCGAGGACGGGGTTCAGAGGCGGGTTTCGGAGACGGGTTTCGAGGCCGGGGTTCAGAG
>CAVCIY010000090.1:0-18343 GCA_963602445.1 Lachnospiraceae bacterium
GAGTTTATGAGTTTATGAGTTTATAAGCTTATAGAATCATATATCTGCTGCTCTTCATCATGCCATATCACGACTTCATCGCTCTCAAGTGATTTTTTTACGTCTATAATGCGCTGGTTTGTAGACCCTCTGAACCTGAGATCTATTACCTTCAACTCCTCCACAAATTCGCCGTCCACAAGAACGTCTATCATGGAAAGCAGTTCCATAGCACTGTCTTCTGCATCTGTACTGTCCCCTGCATCCGCAAAACGTTTCTCACCTGCGCAGCCTTCCGGATCTGCGAAGCCATCGGAACACTGTCCTTCCGATATACTTTTCGCTGCCACACTTTCCGCCGGGATACTTTCCGTTGACTGCCTTCCCACTGTCATTCTTTCAGTCGACATACTTTTCGGCGATTTTCTTCCTGTTGATAGCTTTCCTGTCAGAATATCTTTCTCATAATCATATCCCGTATAACACCAGACTGTCTTGTCAGGAAACTCGCTTCGCACACGCCTCAGAAGCTTCACCAGCTGAGCTTGATTTCCGGGCTCAAACGGATCTCCGCCGAGAAGTGAAAGACCCTTTACAAACGGAAGCCTAAGCTCCTCTATAATCTGCTCTGTCACGCTGTCGTCGTAGACTTCCCCGGCTTCAAACGGCCACGTCTCCGGATTGAAGCAATTTTTGCAATGATGCCTGCAGCCGCTCACATAAAGCGAAACTCTGACTCCGGGTCCGTTCGATATGTCGCGCTTCTTTATCTTCATATAATTCATACGCTGCCTCCCCCTTTCCGTCATCGGTCTTTCGCATTTCCGACCGTTTGCCGGCCGCCGCCTTACTCTGTGCCGCCGGCTTTAGCCTGCATCATTTCGCATTTCCGACCGTTTGCCGGCCGCCGCCTTTCTTCCATCAGTCGCTCGCCGCACATTAAAGATGCAGCACGCGCGCCTTTATCTCCTTAGTCTTTCCGACATTCCAGAAATTTTCTCCAAGATATCCGCACGTACGCCTCGTGACATTCATGCGATTTTGATCCTTGTTTCCGCAATTCGGGCATTCCCATTCGTTGTCATCATTAATAATAATCTCACCGTCGTACCCGCAAATGTGGCAATAATCGGATTTTGTATTGAACTCGGCATATTGGATATTGTCATAAATAAATTTTACTACGTCCTCCATAGCCTCGAGGTTGTTTTTCATATTCGGTATCTCGACATATGAAATGGCACCGCCCGACGAAATCGTCTGAAATTCGCTCTCAAAGCTGAATTTCGAGAATGCGTCTATTTCCTCCCTGACGTCCACGTGATAAGAGTTTGTATAATATCCCTTGTCAGTAATGTCTTCAATGTCGCCGAAACGTTCCTTGTCTATCCGCGCGAAGCGGTAGCAAAGCGACTCGGCAGGAGTGCCGTAAAGGCCGAAGCCTATGCCTGTCTCAGCCTTCCATTCTTCACATTTTCCTCTCATATATTTCATGACCTTAAGCGCAAAGTCGTGACCTTCCTTGGTTGTGTGACTGACTCCCTTCATAGCCTTGGTCATCTCGTAAATGCCTATATAACCGAGTGAAATGGTCGAATATCCGCCCTCAAGATACTTGTCGATAGTCTCACCTTTATCGAGTCTCGCAATGGCGCCGTACTGCCAGTGAACCGGACTCGTGTCTGATTTTACGCCTTTTAAGGCATTGTGTCTGCACATAAGAGCCTCGTAGCAGAGGTCCAGTCTCTCGTCAAGAAGCTTCCAAAACTTCTTCTCGTCTCCTGCCGCAATAATGCCGATCTGAGGGAGATTTATGCTGACAACTCCCTGGTTGAACCGTCCCTCAAACTTGTACTCGCCATTTTCATCCTTCCACGGTGAGAGAAAGCTCCTGCATCCCATGCAGCTGAAAACGTTGCCTTCATAATGCTCACGCATCTTCTTTGCCGAGATATAATCAGGATACATGCGCTTTGCGGAGCACTTTATGGCCAATCTGGTAATATAGTCATATTTGCCGCCTTGAAGACAATTGTGTTCGTCAAGTACGTAGATCAGCTTAGGGAATGCCGGCGTGACATATACGCCCTTTTCATTCTTTATGCCCTGGAGTCTCTGTCTGAGAATCTCCTCGATAATCATGGCATTTTCCTTGATATATTCGTCATCCGACTTTAGATTCAGGAATAATGTCACGAACGGCGGCTGGCCGTTTGTCGTCATGAGGGTATTTATCTGGTACTGAATAGTTTGAACTCCCGATCTCAGCTCGTCATTCAGTCTGTCACATGTCAGCTTTTCTATAATCTCCTCAGGTACGTCGCTGCCGCAATCTTTCTCTATCTGTTTTCTGAATTTGTTATAACTGTACCTGAGATATTTGCCAAGATGGCTTATGTCTACGGACTGTCCGCCATACTGGCTGCTCGCAACTGCCGCTATAATCTGTGTCATTACCGTGCATGCAACCTGAAAGCTCTTCGGTGACTCAATCATCTTGCCATTCATAACCGTTCCGTTGTCAAGCATGTCGCCGATATTTATCAGACAGCAGTTGAAGATAGGCTGCAAAAAATAATCTGCGTCATGAAAATGAAGAATTCCCTCGTCATGCGCCTTCGAAATCTTCTCCGGAAGCAGAATCCTTCTGGTCAGATCCTTTGAAACCTCCCCTGCGATAAGGTCTCTCTGGGTTGATGCGATCACTGCATTCTTATTTGAATTTTCTTCCATTACATCCTTATTGTTGTTTCTGATGAGGCTGAGAACGGAATCATCTGTCGTATTTGCCTTGCGCACCAGGGCTCTTGAGTATCTGTATATGATATAAGCCTTTGCGAGAACAAACTTACCCTCCTCCATCAGCTTCTTTTCGACCATATCCTGGATGTCTTCGACGAGAAGTCGCGGTCTTTTTCTGCCGGCTATATAGTCAGCAATCATGCGCACTCTGTCTTCAGCCAGACGATCCTCTTCGTCTACAGCCATGTTCGCTTTCATAATGGCATTGTAAATTTTCTCGCGGTCAAAATCCACCGTGTCGCCATTTCTTTTGATAACCTTCATAATGCAACCACTCCTTAACATATATATAAAAGAAAATCCATGCCGGATATTCGTAAATCCGCGCCGGATATTTGAAATTTGATTTCCATCAGATATAGATATATAAAAGAAAATTGCCGCCGCTTCCGCCACCTGGACTCTTTATCCGGGCAAGCTTCGTGCGAGCTCTTTTCTTCCCGGCGAACTTTCTCCCGGCACGCTTCATCCGGACTTCCGACGCTCGGGCAAGCTTCGTACGAGCTCTTTTCGTCCCGGCGAAATCTCTCAGTCCAAATCTCAGTCCAAATTTAACGATATTTTGCGGCTGTAATTAATTCTTAATCGTCGTGTATATCTTAGCAGAATATCATATGCATGTCCACAATATATTGGTGTTTTTTTATGACTTTTATGTTACAACGTTCTATATCTAGTGGTGCATTGTGTCTTCAACATTGTCCCGAAATGTCGTGATTTGTTGTAATCTTCCCGATTTTACTTGCCGGCTGAGGATGCTGTATATTCCTCTGCAAAATTTTCACCTCTTTTTTCAATTTTTCACGATAAAGTTTTTGCCTAAATGACGTCTTAATATGTTATCATTTTAATTGACAACAGCATGCCGGCCGTAAGCATATTGCGAAGCAACGGTCGGCATAAGCGATAAACATCAATCGTAGGTGCGATCAGAGTACGTCAATTCACCGATACTATCATAGTGCGTCAACGATCGACTTCAAAGGCGATTGACTCAGGATACTATATGTTGAAATTGGAAAGGAGCATACGAAAATGAAATGGACACATGATGAGCTTAAAGAATACCTTCGCGGCATAACTGACCGCGCTCCGGAGCTCAATGCCGCAGCCGGCAGTGAAATATTTGAAATGGAATTTGTAGATTATAATGACGACAACGAATATATCGTTAAATATCCGATAAAAAAATGGCAAAGAAATCCGTTCGGAAATCTTCAGGGCGGCATGCTCTGCTACTACATGGATGCTGTTGCCGGAACACTTTCTTGGGCTTCTGTAGACTGCGAGCCTGTAGGCACCGTAGACATAAATGTCACATTTATAAGAGCCGTGACGGAAAATATCGATTATATTATCGTAAAGGCTAAGGTAATAAGCATCGGGCGCCGCGTAGTCGTTGCAACTGCCGAAGTATTCGACCCGGACGGATGGCTCATGGCCACTGCGATCACAAATACCACAAGGCTTCTTCCGCCTGATCCGAATCCGACAATTGTATAACCAAAATCTTATAATTTTACGAATATATAAAGTTTTCGACAAGAGAGCGGCAAGAGAATTGCCGCTTGGCTAAAACCGCCGTCTGCCTAAAAAAAATTTAGGCGACACACCAAAAAGCGCGGCAAGCCGCACCTCACCGGTGCGTCTTGCCGCGCTTATATTCTGCAATTTGCCATGCTTATTCTTTGCGGCTTACATCGCCCATGCTCTTCAACATACCAAGCTTATGCCCCACGTCCTACCACGCCTGTGCATCGCGTCTTGCCACGCTTACCACCCGCGTCTTGCCACGCTTGCGCTTTATAACTTCCTGCACTTATTCAGAATATCTTACAGATTTTGATTGACATATGCTCTTTTCAAAATATCTGCGACGTCTTCGCGGCTCCGAATGTCGCTGTCCGTTATAAGAAAATCCGGGCCTATGAGATGCTCCATGGATATGATGCCTGCGTTGTGATATTTCGGTCCGTCATGCGAGCCCGAATATTCTGTCAGCACAAGCGGCCTGACTCCGAGCTCAAATAAATCCGCAGCCGTAGACAGCAGACAGCATTCCGTATCAAAGCCAAGAAGGAAAACATGCGGCGGAAGCTCGCCCTTGCCAAGCTTCGTCAAAAGCTCCACAAGCTCTTCGGTAACTCCCGAATAAATATTTTTTTCGGTAATATAGTCCACATATGGGATGATTTCGGGCACGAGAGCCTGTTCTTCTTCTGTGCACAAATCCTTCCAGTCCATCAGCCTGCTTATATTGCTGTCCGGAGTGTTCCAATATTTTGTCGCCACAACCGTGTCAAAAAGGCGCGCCTCAAGGAGCTTCTCTATCACGGGAATTTTTTCCACTGTAAATTTTTTGGTAAATCCCACCTGCACATCAACCAATATGAGAATATTTTTGTTGTAATCTATCATCTCAAATTCCTCATTCTCCGTGCCAAGCCACATCTGTTTTTCGTGCCGGATTATATTCTTCTCCGCACCAAACCACAACTTTTCCTCACCGGATTATACTTTTTTATACTTTTATCCGCGCCTAGTCACATCTGTTTTTCGCCAAATTGCGATTCCAAATTCCCTGCACCTAGCCACAACTTTTCCGCACTGGATTATACTTTTATCCGCGCCAAATTGCAGCGTTTTTCCTACGCCGAATTCATCAGTTGAACAAGCTCTTTATGGCATCTATGATCTTCGTGAAAATACTTGAAATCGTCGCGATAAATGAATCCTTGTCAAAATCACTCATATCTATCCCGAGATTGCTGAGTCTGTCATATATGTCTGCGGCCTGCTGCTTGAGCTGATCCGGGTCGATATCAAGCTTTGCGATTTTCTTCATCAATGCGAGTATCTGCTGCTTTTCCGAATCTGTAAGAGTTATTCCAAGCTCTGAAGCGGCATCCTCAATCATCTGAAGAATCTCTTCATCCGAAGCGCCGTCAGCTGCGATAACCTTTTGCTTTACGAGTGCTACGAGATTTTCGGCTTCCTCTGAATTGCCTATATTGTCCGCAAGCTCGCCCGTAGTGACGATTTCCTCAACTGCGGCATCGGCATTTTCCTCTGAAATTTCCTGACCCGTGAGCCCCTTGTATGCTTCCATCGCACCCACAAGACCCGCTGTACCCGAAATGCTGGACGGACCCGCAACGATCACGTCTGCGTTCTCCACGCCGGCAGTAATAAGAGCGTTCTGGTACATACCTTCTGTACAATATGAAATATTCTTTGTGGTGACATTTATACCGCCGCTTTTCTTCTTGTCAACGCGCACAGACGAAAGCGCCTTTGAGCCGATTACGCTTGCAGGAAGATATTCGCCGAGATAATTCTTTTCCATTTCATTTGTGATCTGAACGACATTCATGTCAGCGAGATCGTCTTCTGACAGTTCGAGCAGACTGAGAACCTTCGTGCGCTGGTCAGCCGTGAGATCTGCGCCGAGAGCCAGATAAGAATCACTTGTGTCAGCAAATGCCGGTACGATCGAAACTGTGAGAACCACCGCAAGCGTAATAGCCGCCGTAACGGTCTTAAATAATAATCTTTTACCTGAGCGTTTAAACGCATCGGAATGCTCAATGGCATTCTTTCTGTTTCTATTTTCCTTATGCTTAATCATGCTAAACTTTTTCATAATACAAACCTTCTTTCTGATAATCTGATAATCTACCCCTATTATGCGCAATTGCTTTGTCGAAAACATTCTGTCTTACCGAAAACATTCCGCCTTGCAGAAAACATGCTTCCTTGCAGAAAACATTCTGTCTTGCCGAAAAACATTCTGTCTTGCCGAAAACGTTCTGTCTTACCGAAAACATTCCGCCTCGCAGAAAACATTCTGTCTTGCCAAAACATATTGCCGAAAAAACGAATACCGATTTTTGGCATTTCCGCTTTTCCGGCATTATTATATACTGCCTTATTCTGCCGGTCAAGAACGTTTATATTACAGATTTAAATAAAATATGATTCCTGAAGTGTAAAAATACGATTGAGGTGTGAAAATGCAATTTTGCACAAAAAAAACGCACACCGGCTTGATAAATTGAATTATCAAGCCGGTGTGCGATTTTAACGCGCCGAGGCCGCTTCGGTCCGCGCCGGGCTGTTTTTAGCTCTGCGCCGGGGCTTCTCAGCTCTGTGCCGAGGCCGCCCCTCGGAGCGATTCATTTAATTTGCTTATTTTTCGCAGCGCCAGAGGAAGGTTACGATTTGTGCACGGCTGCATGTCGCGTCAGGGCTGAATGTCGTCTCGCTCGTGCCGTTTGTGATGCCTTCCTTTACTGCCCAGAGAACTGCGTCTGAATAGTAGGCGTCGGTGCTCACATCGGTGAATGAGTTCTCCGTACCTGCTGCCGGGCATTTTTCGGAGCGCCAGAGGAAGGTTACGATCTGTGCGCGGCTGCATGTCGCGTCAGGGCTGAATGTCGTCTCGCTCGTTCCCTTGGCGATGCCGTTTTCGACTGCCCAGAGGACTGCGTCATGATAATAGCTTCCGCTCGCAACGTCCGCAAACGGCATCTTATCAGTCTCAGGCTTCGGACTTCCGGCCGCTCTCCAGAGGAATGTCACTGCCTGTGCTCTGGTGCAGAGGCCGTCCGGTGAGAAGTGCGCAGCGTCCGTACCTGTGGTAACGCCGTTTTCCACTGCCCAGTTGACTGCGTCGCGGTAGTAGGCGTCATCCGGAACGTCCACAAAGGTGTAATAATCGTACTTATCCTTACTGCTGTCTGTATTGGCTTCACCGCCTTGCGAAATTTTGTTTTCCACAGTCAGAACATACGTCTTTTCGGCATCTCCGGCAGTCACATGAACGGTGATCGTATTTGTGCCGGACGCAAGCTTCACATTTTCACTCAGGGCATTGGAGCCATCGGAGAATGTGCCGTTGTTTGCGCTGACTGCGGCTTTGGCTGCCGTGCTGTTTGTTCCGGCGAGAACAGCGGTACCTGTCAGATTGGTAGTATTTACACTTGCCTCATATTGTTTCGTCTGTTCATTATAAACGAAGCTGTCGAGCGTAATGCCCGGAATATTTGAGAATGTCAGTGACGAAAGTGTTGCGTCGTCTTCATCCTTTGTCATATCGGTGTAGCTTACGTTTACAGACGCGCCCTTCTTATCGAAGTTGAATGTCAGCGTCTTCTTTTCCTCGCCCTTCAGTGTCAGAAGACCGTCGTCTGAAGTGTAGCTCTGCTGCTGCTCAAGAACATTTCCATTCTTATCCAAGAGCGTGGCGATCACATTGCCTGAAGTTGTCTTCGAAAGATGCGCATTCTGGATAGAGACAGTAGCTGTCGAGGAGTTTTTCTCACTCGTCAGAGTGCTTGTGATGATAGCGTCTTCACCGGTACGTGCAGCGAGATTGTCTGCCGATACTGTGGTGATGTTGTTGCTGTCTTCAAGTTCTTGCTGAACCGCGCCGTCCTTATCTACCAGTTCAGCCTTAACGTAAATCGTAAGTCCGTTGTCCGGCAGCTCTTCCGTCTTCTTCTCATTTTGCTTAAGATAGTCATTTACATCGAATGTGACCTGCGTGCTGTATCCGCCTGCGTCAATCATGGCGAGGTCGGAGTCGGAGCTTATCGTAACAGGATCTACTCCCGGAAGCTCGCTTTCACAAGTAGAATCCGTGTAGAAACCGAGGCGGACCTCATAATCTGAACCGTAAAGCGGAATGTCAAGTGAATTTCCGAGTGATGTCTGAATGACGCGTTCACCGTCTTCTTCCTTGACAATCTTAGCTTCGGTGATCCTCAGATCAGGCAGATTCAAGAGTATCGAACCCTTTGCGGTATCAGACGCGCCGCCTTCAAATGAAGCCGAAACGGTATAATCCGGATTTTCCAACGTCTTGCCTGCAGGTATATCGTAGTCGGCATAAATCTGAGCACTCTTGCCCGGCAAGATATTCAGATCTTCAAAGCTTGTCTTTGTTCCGTTGATATTGATATTCAGGTCTTTGACTGTATCTGTGCCGTTGTTTTCGACTTCGAAATAAATCTGAGTCGATGAGCCCGGACTTACGGTGTCATATTCGGCCAAAACTGCCTCGACAGAGACGCTGTCAGTATATTTTGTCGACTCTGTTTCGAGCTCACTGCTCTGTGCAGGGACGGTAATAGTTGCTTCTTTGCCGTCAGACAGTGTTACGTTCTTTTCCACTGTCTTGCCATTTTTGCCGTAGGTCGTGCCAAGGATGACTGTTTTGATCGAATCACCGTTTTCGCCGTCTGCATATGCATCAAAGTGGTCGATGAGTGTGTTTTCTTCCATTTCTGTAACATCAAGATCGCCTGTGATGCTGTACGAATTTTCATTTTTGTAGAACTTAACGCTCTTTAGAACGTCTTTTTCAACATAATCAGACCCTGTTGAGGAAGACTCGCTATCCATATCATCATCAAATGTATCCTCTGAGATCGTTGATTTGTCGCGTTCAACCCAGACGATAGAAAGATTGTCGATGGTGTCCGCATTCTTGGTGAAACGGAAGTTCGATGTGATATCTACGTCGTACTCGTCGCTTACCTTGCTGATAGAGTCAGGTATCTCAAGCGTAGGAACACCTGAGCCGTCGAATGACATCAGACGAATGTCTGAGAGATCATCCGTAGTATCCTCGGAGCTTGTGGTGCCGCCGTCGAGAACAGTATCGTCATCGACTGAAACTGTCTGCTGCGTATACCAACCGAGCACGAAACGATCATTTCCGTCAATCTTCACTGCTGTGATCTGAGGATTTTCGTCGAGATATGCGTCGTTCGTTGCGACTACACTACGTGTAACTTTGCCTGTCTTAAGATCTACAACTGCGTAAGCAATCTCGCGATCGGTCAGAGTGGAGCTGTCCTCATCCTTATCAAGTGTGTAAACTATTGCGGCTGTGTTGCCGTCAGGCAGGATAGCTGCATTGAGTGCCTTTACGCTGCCCGATGTTCCGTTATACAGTGTAACAGGCTCATCACTCCAAGATTTTCCGTCCCAGATCTTAAATACGATATTGTCTTTCTGGTCAAATTCCGTAAGTGTATCTATGCTGCCCGAAGCGGTGCTTCGCCATGCTGCGATTGCCTTGCCGTTTGCGGCTGCTGTTACAGGCGAAAGATCTGCTTCATAGTTGTCGCTCAGGCGCGTAGTTGTCCAATCCTTGCCGTCATATACCGAAGTGTAGACTTCAGTGCTGTTGAGTACATTCAACTGGTCCTCTGTAGTGACTACGTCGCCGGCTTCTGCGTCGATATCCTTTGTCTGACGTGTCCAAGCCGCAACCGCGAAGTCCTTGTCGCCTGATACGGTAGCCAGGCTGTCGCCGTAGCCGGCAGAATCTTCGTCTGCATCAGGAATTTCTGTATCTGAACCGTAGTCGCCTGAGAGTATTCCGCGCTTAGCATATACAACGTGAGGCTGATTCGTCTTCGAATCAACTGCAAGAGATACTCTCAGGCTGCCGTCGTCTGAAACTATCGGGTTTGCATATGCATAATCACCATTGGAATCAGAGCCTGTATCTTCCAGTGTCGGCGCGAGGTTATATGAAACCACCTGCGTGTCTCCTTCGCTCATCAGGCTCGCCGAGCCGCTGTCTATCATCTCACTTATCTGTTTCTGATATGCCGCTTGGTTTGCTTTCCATTTGCTGTCTATTACATTCCAGTCACCGAATTTTTTATTTAACAACTCATTGCCTTTGCCGTCGAAGTTGAAGGAGTAGAGTGACCGCTCATAACTGAATGCCAGGAATCTCGCGACGACCTCAATGCCGAGCACGCCGTTTAAACGAAGTGCCGAGGCGTTGAGTAAGTCAGTCGTGCCGTTGTCCGCGGCATTGTGACGATGGGTCTCGGCACCCGACAGGTACGGACGCCGCAGCCACTCAAAGGTCAAATCAGCATTCGCTTGCCCGTAAATACCTACTTTCAACGCCACAACCGAGTAGTCGATGCCGACGCCTCCAAACGCGCCCACATAGAAGTACAGCCGCAGCTGTGTCAGCCAGTCGTTGCCTGTTTGCAATGTGCCGGTTGGATCGGAATCCTCTGTATAATTTACGCTGAGTGCTTCTGTGGTAACCTCTGCGGTACCGCCAACCTTGATCGAGAAAGTCAGAGGAATATATCCTGCCATGACATTCCACAGCCATGTGCAGTTTACTCCGCCGCCGAGGTCAAACTTGCCTGAAAGAACATTTATCTCCCAGCCTGTCAACTGGTCGTATGTAATCTCGCACTCCATATATCCTCCGACCTGGTAGTCGAAGTCGATGATTCCCTGGTGGTTCGTTACCTTCTTATAGTCGTCAGCATTCAGCTTCGCCCATTTTTCCTGTGAATATATCTTCGTGAAGCGCAGCATGTCACGCATTCTGAACGGCCATTTATACCATCTGGAATCTCCCGTTTCGGATGTCGCATACACGCCGGTAACCTGTCCGTCATACCCCTGCATGGTGCCGAAGTTCATCTGCATAAGTCCGATAAAGCGGGTAGGACTTTCTGTCGGCGCAATCTGAATGTTTATCGTTTTTTGCTTTTCCTGATTGTCGTAGTCCTCTGAAGCGAAAAGCTTGAGGACTGTGCCGATGATCTGATCGTTTTTGGTCGACGCAGGAAAATCGGCAAACGGATCTGCGCTCATATCAAGCTTTGTATTTTCCTTTATTGCCAGAACCTGGGTCGTCACACCCTCATCGTCTTCAATCGTCTGTGCGCCTATCATATTGCTCAGGCGGAAAGGAAGCTTTTCCTGACGTGTCAGAGACGTGCCGTCGCGATAATATTCGAGCACGAGTCCTGACTCCTCGCCTGTGTCAAGAAGGCCTTCCATCGAGCTCTCGTTGAGTGTCACCGTATAATCGGTTATGACGCAGTCGGAGAAAGGATAAGACGTGTTTGTCATCGTATAATTGCCTGCGTCGGAGCATACCGGCAGGTTTGAATCTGCCAGATAGAGCTGAACCTTGTTCTTCGGATTGTCGGTCTTTTTGTCGCCCCACCACATAACAGTTGTATTTAACTCTGCCTCCGGAAGGCTTGCTCCCGGGCCGATGGTGTCGGTGTAATCGAGAAGTGATGTCGATGTGCCGTACTCAGGATACTCAATTGTCTGTTCGGCGATAAACGGATGCTCACCGCTCTCCGCATTTTTGCGGAAATTCACGACAGCGTCACCGCTGCATACATATGCCGCTTCATTTATCGTGGCGTCAACCGTTACAAAGACAGGATAATAGTCGTCCTTGCCGCTCTCGGAAATCTCAAATACATATGAAACACTGTCGTCAGCGCTTACAGCATTGTCGTCCAGATCCCACTGTGTCTGATCCATAGCGACCTCAAGCTTGCCGTCACTGCCGAGGTTTACGGTAGTGTCCTCATATCCTTTTTTGTTTGCAGTATCGCTGTTCAGACCAAAATATGCATTCTTCTTATATTCGCCGTTTATATAAACGCCGCCGCGGAAATCGACTTTGCCGGTATATGGCGTGCCGTCCGGGTTTTTCAGGTAAAGATATGCATATGCCGCGCGGCGCAGGCGGAGATTGTTGCAAGGATAGCGCTCGAGCTGTGTCCAGTCGCCTTCGCCGCTTTCCAGATTTTCCAGATGATATGTGCCGGTATAGATATATCCGTCATCATCTGTAGTTTGGAAATAGACATCACTCGCAATGCCGTATTCGGCATAATATGCCGCAGCTCCCTTCTCGTCAGAGTAAGTGGTAACTGATTTTGTCTCGGTTTTGCCTGCATCTGTATATTTTTCGAATGTCAGCTTCGTCTTTGCCTGCGGATATGTCTGGAACAGATAGAGATGATCCGCAAGAGTCTCAACCTTCACGTCAAGACTGTCCTGCATGCCCGCGAGCTTATGCTTTACGGTGATAGTAGCAGTTCCTTCACTTTCTCCGGAAATACCAAACTCCTCTGTCGGACGATAAGATGTGTAGCAAACATTTTCAATATTCTCGTAGGCGCTGTTTACCTGGTAATTTACCGAGGCAACACTGCTGTCACTGGAGCTCCAGACGAGCTGATCAGAAAGTTCACTCCATGCATATTCGCCATAGTTTGCGGAGATGACATTTTTAAGATAAATGTCACGTTTCAGTGCCAGAATCTCATCCTGAGACATAGAAGAAATCTTCTCGCGATTTGACATAGTGAGAGTTCCGTCTGACTTTGCTCCGTCTACCATGATCTTCAAAGTGTCGGCGTCGTAGACATACAGCAGGAAGGAATCGTAGCTCCATGTGCTGTCTTCGCCGTTTCTTGCCTGCACCGTAACGGTATAGACCTGACGGTAACCGGTCGAGTCGCTCGAGTCGGCTGTAAATGCCGGAATATTCAGTGTGTAGCTTCCGCTATTGTCGGATGAATTCACAACCGTGGTATCATCCCTTGTAATCTTGAGATTAAAGCAATCGCCGCTCTGTGCACGGTCAAAATTGCTTATGCTCCATGTGATTGGCACTGAACCCACCGAGTCAAGGACATAGTAGCTGTCCAGCTCTCCAAGCTTTATCTCTGCCGGTGTAGCATTTATGCGGATGGTCGCTGTGTCCTTATATGTTTTCTTGGCGGAGGCGGCCGAAACAGTTAAAGTCAGAGTGTTTGAGCCGCTTGTGTAATCATACTTGAGATCGTCGCCCGGGATGGTGATGCTTGTGTTGGCTGTCTCATATGTCTTTGTTTCGTCTTTCCGCTCAACTGTGATGGTAAATTTCTCTGTCTCTATATTGCTGCTCCAATAGAGTGCCAGGCTCTGGCCGTCCTCTACATAAATATCATTAAACGGAAGCGTCAGGAACGGAGCACCGTCGCCGTTAAAACTCAGAGTGTCGCCGGTCCTGTCGGAATCCTCCGGACCGTCGTCTCCCTGTACGTAAATGCTGTAGGTGGCAGTAACTGTTGCGGACTTTCCGTCCTTTCCGCCGTTGCGTGCTGTGAGTGTAATCTTTGCCTCACCTGTTTTGCCTGTCGGAACGATCGTAAATTCACTGCCGTTTTTCACAACCTGTGCGACTTCTGTATTGCTAGACTCCCAGACGAAGTCCGCCTCACTCTCATCGCTGTCGCCCTTCACGGTTGTCTTTGTCTCATCCCCGTAGGTGTAGGTGCCGTCGTCAAGGCTGAAGGACGCTTTGATAGTCGGAGTGTCTTCACCGATCATGATCACAGGATCTGTCTTGTCTTCAAATGTATATTTCGTGCCTGTAGCGGTGAGAATATCGAGCTTTGCCGTGATATTGTCTTTGGTAATATATGTCACGCCTGCCTCGGTGACAACCACATATCTGCCGACAACAACAGAGTCGTCAAGCATCAGTTCAATGACATGATTTTTCTCTTCATCATCAGTATTCTTCGTGATCGGAATGCTTGCCGTAAGTGTCTGGCCGGTGATCGTATCGCTTGAAGATGTGAGATCGTAAGTCGTGCCATTATAATAAGCCTTCAGACTCTTTGACTTAAATCCGCCATTTTCTATCGATTCCATATCGCCGGAAAGCCATGTGGTCAGCTTCGAATCGTCGCTGATCTGTACCTGTACGTTCAGAGCGTCGCCCGCATCGGAAAGCTGCGCCAAAATACCCGTGACTGCGGCAGACTTGAGAGGTGTCTGCAAGCTCACACCCGTGAAACTCTTCGGTGTGTCATATGTTTCGGAAACTTTATTGCCGCTCGTATCCTCGGCGCTGATTCCTGAAACAAAAATGGCTGCGTCATCTGTGGTCTGCACTTCGTATGGGAAAGTGAGGATGTTGCTGTAACCGCTTTCTCCGTCCTCGGAGGTCTCAGCCGCGGAGAGCTCGGAACCGTTTGTAAGCGTAAGCTTTGCGCTCTCAGCCGATACAGGTTCGGAGAATGTCACTGTCACCGGCACTACCTGTCCCGGATAATAAGTTGCGCTCGGCGCCGAGACGCTTTCTATCGCAGGATTTGTCTTATCAGTCAGGGTGAGCTTGACCGTCAGCGGACGGTAAGCTCTGTAATTGAACTTATATTTGCTGCTTTCCTTGTAGGCCTGGACCATCGGAAAAGCACCGCTGATTGTCCATTTTGTACCGATAGTTTCCGGCGTAAGAGATGCGCTTTTGTTGTCCTCTTTGCTGGTTGCGTCCGGTTCTGTTAATGTATCACCATGTGTATAACCGCTTATGCCTTCAATAGGATATCCGCATTCCAGAGAAACGATCTCCTGCGAAGAGTTGTTTACAACTTTCATCAAAGCGTACCCGAAATAAGCTCCTGATACTATGTTTTGATCGGTGATTTTGAAATCAGTCTTCCATGAGTCAGTAGAACGAGTCTCTGTCTCATTTGGTATCAGCGTCGTTGAACCGGAGATTTCTACACTACTCGGCAGCTTCCAGTTCAGTGCGTTGCCCGCCGAGTCTGTCATACTTGAAAAATTCAGAGTCGTATCAAATGCATACTCACTCATGTTCAAATTCATGTCATCAGCAATACTGTCTTTGTCAACTCCTTCTTTTGCCAGTGTGCGGGTAATCGTCTGCACACCTGTCGGCATAGCTGAAGTGTTTACTGTAGCAGAGAGATCTGCCTTGACGCTCATCGCCTCGCTGCCGTTTGAAAAGAGTGCGTTCTTTATACCGTCAAGCTTGAGATAGCATACCGGCTTCGCAGAACTGTGCAGATTGCTTTTATCGCCAAGCGTAACAGTAATAGTTCCACTCGCTGTACCGTCTTCACCTGCTGTCAGGCTGACTGTGCCCGAAGTAGTGCCGCTGACTGTGCGGTCGGCAGAAAGCGCTGTCCAGTCGAAGCTGACCTTCTGGTCCTTTGCCGCACCTTTCAGAGAGACAGCAAAGGTTGCCTCAGTGTCGGTCTCGGCAGAAAGGCTCACGCTCACGCGCGCCGAGTGCTTTACGCCTGAGGATCCCACAGGTGTGTCGCTCGATGAACCGTCTTCACCGGTATCTCCGAAATTAGAGATTTCTATGCCTTTCTCGTTTATCTGTGAGGTAAGACTTTCCAAGCTCTGCAGCTGTGCCTCGCTCCACTCCTGTGTATCAAAGTAAGTCTCCTGGAGATAAGAAAGGTAATCCTCTATCTGAATAATGGTATCCAGATTGCCCAGAGTGATCGCATTGCCGTCCACAAAGACGATTTTGTCTGAGTCGTAGTCTCCTTCCAGTACCTCGCGCAACTCGTCAACCGTGATATTCTTTCCGTCCATTGTGACAGTCCATGAATCCACGGGATTGCCGTCGTCGTCGAGCAGATTATACTTCTGCAGTGTAGAATAGTAGGTCTTTGCCTCATCCTCGCTGCCCACTACCTGCTCGAGTGCTGACAAGATCTCTTCATTATATCCGGGATCATTGTCCATCACCGACGCAAAAGCCTGCGCCGGCACAAGGGTGAAAACCATCACCAGCGTCAGCAGTGCCGCGCACATCTTCCTTGCGATTTTTTTTCTCATTTTTGTAACACCTCCGAATTAAAAAACTTTCCCCCGCGCACCGGGCGATTCTCGCCTGCTGTGCAGTTGTTTCGAACCATGCGGTTTTTCTCTGCCGCGCAGTTGTTCCGCACCAAGCGGTTTTTTCCGTCACACACTAAATTTATCAACTTTCTTAAACAAAAAATTATACTTTTTCACAACGATAAGCATAGCGCAAAAGAACGCAAATTGCAATTAAAAATTTGCACACGGCGCATAATTTTAAAACCCGGAAAACATAATTCGGAATGTCAGGAAATAATTAGAAATTACACCAAATTGCAGCAGCAGGACGCATATACAATAACCTGTTTCTCATCATCGTCAACCTTGTAAAAGACAAGATCTTTCTCCAAAATTTTCTGCGGCACGGAGGATAATCTTTCGGATTAACGAATCCGCTGTGTCCGTTCGTATAACTTCATACTTCAATCCGCATCCTCCTTAATCAGAAAGTTCATATTATTTATAGACAAAAACGGGAAGCCTTGATTTATAAGGCTTCCCGCGGTTTTTATATCATTCAAGCTCTTTTACTCTTATTTTTCACACCGTATTTTTCTATTCTTTTCATTAATTGTAAACGTATCATTTGATACGAATTGTAAGCGTATCATTTGATACGTTTTTTATAAAATTCGCACTGTTCAAATCCTGCTGTACCCAAAATGTACCCAACATTGATTTACTATTTTACAAAGGACATTCTTCGATAGCAAGAAAAGATCTTAATGTCTTTCCTTTAATCGATTATGAATGTCTGAAGCTCCATAAAGCACATCTGTCACCGTCACCACTCCCGGATTGATTACATAACATACCAAGTAGTTATCGACTACCATTCTATGAATCCCCATCGAATGTTCTGGTTCCGAATCAAACAATCCAAACCTGTCTGGAAATTCATCCAATGTCAAGATTGCATCAGCAATGCGATTATATTGTCCCATTGCGTTCTCTGGTGCCAGCTTCACAGTAGCAATATACTCATACAGCTTCTCCATGTCGGCTAATGCTTCATCTGTAATATTTACACTAAATTTATTCATCAGCTATGGTTCTCCCGAAATTTAGTAAATGCCTCAGCTGCGTTCTGCACATTTCCAGCCTTATAGTCGTCATATCCTCGCTGAATCTTGGCATGAAGCTCTTTTCCTGTCATTCTTGTGGCATCAATACCCTCCGGAGCATTTGGAATTGTTACAGAAAACGGGATTCCGCCTACAAGAACAACCTGATTAAGGAACATATCAACTGCAGTAGACATAGGGATTCCCAATCTACTCAGGACACTTTCCGCATTCTGCTTCAATGTCGGATTAATTCTCAAATTAAGAGTTGCTGATTTCTCCATGATCGTCACCTCCATATCGATTATATTGTAACGACATTGTTGTTACTCGTCAACCTTTTTCATAACTATATTCAATGTCATTTATATTTTTTCACCGTCTCCTCCTAAAAGAACTCAGTATTTTTTTCCGATACTCGCTCGATGACACCTTATATCTTCCCTTAAAGCCACGATTAAAAGTCTTCAAGAATTTTTGTAGACATTTTAGAGACGAAACAATAATATTATTGATCACCGTACTTTTCATCCAAATATGTGTTTAATGCATCTTTCCACTGATCTTCTTCTAATAAATAAAACGATTCTGTAACAGCCCTGTTATTCAAATGGTTCACATATTTTTTTGCCAAATCAAAGCTTTTCTCTTTTACAATACTCTCATCTTTAATAATGCTGCAAAATTCAGTATATATGTCGCTTATAGCCGAATCTTCTCCTGCAAACAAAAAAGGATTGGCATCGCTTAAATATTTTCCCAATTCTTCGTCACGCGTTTCATTCCAGTCTGCATCCAATGCTAAAAATATCATGCAAAATAAATCATGTCTCGTCATCCGATTGTCCTTTATGCGGTTGCGCCAAATAATCATTACATCCTTCTATCCACTCTGTCTCAGTAACATTTGTAAAAGGAGAAACCAAATCAATATCATCAATGCTTTTTAAATACTCTATCGCCAAATAAAATATCCCATTTCTTTATAGTGAAATGCTGCTGCATTCGATATTGCT
>CAVCIY010000091.1:0-16887 GCA_963602445.1 Lachnospiraceae bacterium
CTTATCGTCCGTCTTGCCGTCTGTTGAGCCGTCCGTCTTGCCGTCCGTCTTGCCGCCGTCTGTTTTGCTGTCTGTCTTACCTGAATCGCCGCCATCCGTTTTGCCGTCTGTCTTGCCTGAGTCTGAGTTCTGAACGTCAAGCTGCCATTTAAGAACAGGATATTTGTTGTTTATGCCCTTGCTGTCAGCCGAAAATGCGCTTCCGAGTGCTTCGGCAAATGCTTTTTCCTGCATTTGGCTTGAGTTTTTCTCTATTACCTGATCGTTTGTGATATTATATACGCCCATATCTGCTGACGTATTCAGCCAGTAGCAATTTGCATATCTTCCGCCCTGATCTGTGGCTATGGCTGCCGATGTGCCCTCACCGCTGACAAAACCTATATTGTAGCAATTCAGCAGGAGTATCTCGTTTGAGCCGGCGATTCCGCCGTAAGAGTTGTGTGTATTTGTGACTTCTCCTGCGTTGTAGCAATTTTGGATGATTCCGCCGTTCCATGCCGCGCCGCATATTCCGCCTGTTCCTTTTGCGTCTGTGGCATATATAGCAGCATAGTTGACGCATCCGTCTATAGTTGCACCGCCTGATGTCTTACCTATCTTGCCTACGACTCCTCCGACTGAGCGGTTGCCCTTTACGCTTCCCTTAACTCCTACATTCAGGACTGCCGCGCCTGACGGACGCAGGCTCTCAGGATCGTTGTCATGCACGCCGATACGGCCTATAAGTCCTACTGACTGGCCGTCACCGTACTCAGCGCCGGCATATCTGTCGCAGACTATAGTCACATAGTGACCGTTTCCGTCGAAGACTCCGCAGAAGGATGATCCTATCTTTGTATTCTTGTCGGTGACGTCCATCCTGTACTGTCCGCCGATAGGCATATAATTTCCGGCGCTCATATCGATATCCGCAGTAAGCTTGAGAGTCTTGCCGCTGAATGTCTCGATTCCGTAGCTGTAATCATCTGTAGAACGGTTGCACGCGCCGTGAGTACCCGTTCCGTTTTTTACATATTCGCTGTCATTCCAATCGCCGGCAGAAATGACATCCTTAGCGTCGTAGATCATGCAATCGTTATTTACGATGCCGTTTACGAGTGCCGCTGTTCCGGCAAGCTTCGCAGCTGTGTCTATAGTATAAGACGATTCATCCTCATGTCCTATATACCAGCTGATATCAACAGATTTGCCGTCCCATACTGTTGTCTTGATATCCATTCCGTCAAGCTTGGAGTCATCAACAGCCGGGATAGGCTCGGTGCGCTCAAGTGCGCATCTTTCACATGTAAAGATCTTGCTTCCCTCAGCAGTGAATGTCGGTTCGGATTTCACGACACCCTTATCCCATATGTGTCCCTCTGCCGCTTGCCAGCTCAAGACAGGCAGACAGCCGTTATTTGTCTTAAAGTCATTGCCAAGAAGCGCAACAAACTCAGCACTTCTCATTTCGTCGACAGTTTTTATCGTGCCTATCGTCAAAGCCTTTGTGGATTCATTTGTATCTCCGGCAGACAGACCTTCAAGAGAATAGTTATTTTCAACTGTAGTATACACTCCGTCCACATGTCCGATTATAGGATTCCAGTTCCAGCTGTAGCCTTTTTCTATAATGCCTGTATTGAAGCAATTTTTGACTGTGGCCGCTGAGTCAGCCATACCAACGATTCCGCCGTGCCAGCGGCCGTTGTTGTTTGATATGGTTCCTTCGTTATAGCAGCCTGTAACGCTGTTTTTATATGTGGAATTTTTATTTCCCGCTATGCCGACTATGCCGCCGATTCCGTCCTTGCCGCCGCCGGTTCCTGTGATGTCGCCTTCGTTTGCACATGCTGATACGATGCCGTAGCTTCTTCCGACTATGCCGCCTGTCGCCTTTACGCCGCTTATATCTGCTTTATTCAGACAATTCTTTATAGTGCCGTTTTCACCATTTTGTCCGACTATGCCGCCTACCGCGTAAACTCTCGTGCTTATGTTGACAGTGACATCCGAGATTATGCCCGAAACTGTGCCGTTGTTGTATCCCGCAGCTCCTCCGATATTGTCTGAGGCTGATGAGATAGGTGACTCCTTGCTTCCTATCTGTCCTGTAAGAGTGAAATCCTTTATCTCGCCTGTCACATTTGCGAAAAGTCCCTGATATCCGCCCGCGCAGTCGGTTATGGTCATATTTGAAACAGAATGTCCGCATCCGTCAAATGTACCGGCAAATGCATAATTGCTGTCACCTATAGGATTCCACTTGCCTGATAGCCTTATATCAGCTCCGAGCTTTATGATTTTGCCGCTGAAGCTGTTTTGTGAAATCGGGTTGTAATCCTTGTCGATCGCGCTTCCGTCAACGATAGCCGCAAGTCCCTTCAGCTCTTCTTCAGTGCTTATGGTGTAACTCTTGTCATCCTCATGACCTATATACCATGATGTATCATAACTGAGAGCGTGACTTACCGTAATACTCTTGATGTATACAAGTTTTTCGATCTGCTCTGTCAGGCTTCCCGTCGAAGGCGTTCCGTCATCATTCTTTGAGAATTCGTCCATGCTCAGGCCAAATGCAAGTGCAGGCGTATTTGCGCCGCTGCATTCCGCTTTTGCAATATCCCCGCCTTCATAGCAGTCACGGCATGCGCCGTTCATTATGATATGCGGTGTAATTGCGGTCTTTCCGTTTGTGCGTGCCGGCCAGCTTGTGCCTGTATAAAGCGCAGGGAAATAATAACGCGCCTCCGAATAAAGCTGCTCGTAAGTGAGCTTTATGCTCTCACCGCTTGACATTGCGAAAGTCAGCTCGTCGCCTTTAGCGAGCTCTACGCCCGCGCTTTCAAGCAGCTTCTTAAGCTCAACCGAAGAAGTCGCTTTGCCCTCAAACGCCGCAGGCTTCGAAGAAAATCCTCCATAGTAGAAATCTTCTGCCTCGTCAAGTTTGTTTATATTGTCATATGAAAGGCTCGCTTCTTTTAAAGCCGAAGAGCCCGGATTTGCTTCATATATCTTCAGACTGCCGCTAAGCACGGCTCTTACCTTGACGTCCGAGGCAGGCATGGTAAATGACCAGCATTCTGTCGTATTTGCCGTTGAGCCTCCTGACGTTCCTTCCGCAGAGTCATCAGTCACGCGTTCCGCTGACTTCCATGTACTTCCGTTGTCCGTCGAATATTCTACTTTATCTGCCGTATAAGCTCCGTATGTCTCAAGATTAAGCTTTACCGTTCTGCCGGCAGCAGCTTCATCCCCGCCTGCTGCCGTCAGTTTTCCTGTGCCTGCCGGCTCTACGCAGGTAGTTATGCTGTTGTAATCACTGCTTCCCGACTCCGCAGCGGATGCGGATGCCGTTACATTTATGCCATTTTCAGGCATAGTAAATGTATAGCTGTCTCCTGACTTTTGCGCCGCGATCGTGTCATTTGTCGTCGCGTCGGTGATTTTTACGTTGACATAAGGCCACTTGCTGCTGTCCTCCGAGACAGCCTTAAGAGTCACCTCTTCTCCGGCTGCTGCTTTGAAATAATTGTCGCCGGTCGTAACCACAGCGTGAGAAGCACTTATGCTGTATCCTTCTTCTCCCTCAGTCCCGCTTGCTGTTCCGTCTTTGACCGTAATGGCATTGTATACAGGATAGAAGTTTATGCTGCTTATATTCTGTGCGGACGGATTTCCGAGAGTACCGTCAAAGTCAGCACCGCCTGCTGCATTTTCCTCATCATAAGCTGCTTTATTCTTGGTGGTCGTTCCCATATATGTGCGAAGCGACATAAGCGTGTCCGCTGTATCGAGAGCCGTCTGAAGTGACTTGCAGTCGCCGCCGTATCCTACCATTGCGAAAACATAAGGTACCTTGATTCTGTTTTCGTCTGTCATAAGTTCCATAGCTTCATCAGAAAACCATGTCCCGTATCCGCCGGATGAAGGCATTTTTTCTGCCATTCCCTTAAAATAATATCTCTCCTCGCCCCAGTAATAACTGTCATATGCGCAATTTTGGATATCATCGTACGGCCAGACCTTAGCATCGCTTCCTGCCTGCATCTGAACGCAGGTCTTGCCTTTAAGATTTGAAATGCCTGACTGCTGCTGTGCGTAGTTTACTATGTCATCCATCAAAATGCCTCTTTTTACTACACCTATACGTGCAGTCGGACCGCGTCTGCCTCCCACATATACAAATGCGTCATACTGATCGAAATAGCTGTATTCAGTATGAGTCTTGAAATAATCATCGTTGAATGTGTTTAGTATGCTCAGTTCTCCGCCCGAGCCGTCCTGATTTTTTGTAAAAGTCGCATCAAGATACTGATTTGCCTTGGTTCCTTCCTGAAAATACCAGGTTTCAGTCCATGCCGTTGTCTTTCCGTCCTTTCCATATACGTTGATGGTAAATGTCGGCTGTGCGGCTGCAAAAGACGCATTCGGCACAAGTGTTCCGATCATCATCAACACTAAAAGCAAGGATAATCTTCTTTTTAAGTTGCGTTTCAATTTTTTCTCCTTTGTAAAACCCTCCAAGCAGAAATAACTTATGTGCAGCCAACGCACTCGTATAAATCAGTTCATTGTTTGCGTTGTAATTATAACATATAAAAAAATCCGATATATACAAAATCGCAGAAACCGTATAAAAAAATCTTACCCGGCCGTTTCCGCAGCAGAGTAAGATTTAACTTTTCATAATTTAATTTTTGATATTTAATTTATCTTTTTTTTCGATATTTAACCATCAAGACAACAGGCTACGACGAAATTTGGTGTCAGCCGCCGTCCGGCTCATACATCTAATGAGAGGAGGAACATACAATGAACGACATCACAAAAAGTCTTGAATACATCCGAATCCTGCAAAAGCAGGAGAAGGCTGAGGAGCATAGCGACCTCTGGGCGGCTATTTTCGCCATCACGGATGCCTTAGAGGCTGCAAACATTACTGTTCCGGAAATCCACACGCAAAAAGCGCAGGAGAATTTGCTCCGTGCCGATGCCATAGGCTCCGGAGACCTCACAGATTCGCAGATTGAGGCTGTTGCTACCGTGGGTAATGCCAGAACGTGGAGCGCTGATATGGGGCAGATTTTTAAGAATGAGCCTATCCTCGCCGAGGACGGCAGCACCTACATCTGCACCACTCCGCACCTTGCCCAAGCAAACTGGGCGCCCGGGAGCGAGGGCGGTCGTACTCTGTTTCGCCTTATTCGTAGCGAACCTGAAACCGGCTACCTTGATTTCGCATGGGGCGAACACGTGCCTTATGGCAGTGTGCGCCGCGACCCGACTGATAATAAGCTCTATACGCCCATTCATCCGGAGGGCATCACGCTCTACGAACCGCATTATCCAAGCCTTGTACCGAGCCAGTACACTGAATATATTGATGAGACCGATAGCGGCGGTGATACTACAGGTACAGACACCGATAGCGGTGCGACTGATACGGAAACAGGTGATAGTGAAACTACCGCATACCCGAAGTGGAGCGAGCTGGAAGATAATCACGTGTTTAACGTCGGCGATTACTTCACAGATTACGGCAAGATATATCACGTTCTTCGTCAGTTCCAGAAGATTTCAAGCTATCGCCCGCCTGCTTTGACCGGCAATTTCTATGAGCAGGTAACTGAATGAGCCAAGTTGAGCTTATTGATGAGTTAACCGATATCTGCATCAGGCAAGGAGGTACGTGCATGGATTCTGCAATCACAAGAGCAGAACACGAAGAATTCAGAAAACGCTTGGAAAGCGAAAACGCCAGACAGGACGAGAGAATTGCCCTTCTGGAAGAAAGTGTACGCCAGACAGGCGCGCTAACAGCCGCAGTGGAGCGGTTGGCAACCAATATGGAAAACATGGCGAAGGAGCAGGATAAGCAAGGAAAACGTCTTGAAATCCTTGAAAAACGCGACGGCGAGATGTGGCGAAAGGTTGTTGGCTATATCGTTACAGCAGTCGTCGGCATTATGCTTGGGTTCATATTTACCCAAATTGGAATGTGAGGTGAGAAGTTGTGTACATCGTAATTATCGTCTTCGTAGCACTCTTAATCGGTGTGATGATTGGCATTTTTGCCAATCATCGTGTCAACACTCGCCTGCGTAAAAAGATTCACGCACTCCGCAAGGGCGAAACACCTGAAAAGATGGCGACCACAAAAAAGATTATCTGGATATGCCTCGCGAACGGATTTGTCTGGGTGTGGTGTAGTTATATACTCGCCTACCTCGATAAACCGCAGATTGCCGAAAGCCTTTCACAGGCTGCTGTCACAGAAATCGTTGGCGTTGTTTTGGCGTATTGCATCAAGTCTGCCGTTGAAAATCTAAGCAAGAACAATAAGTGGCCGGACAAGCCTGAAACAACGTCGGAAGGACCGGAACCTGAACGGGAAGAACCGTCAGACGTCGGTCAGTAGAAAGGAGCGAATCATGCTTAACGGAAGCACAAATGAGCAAAAGATATGGAACTATCTTATTGCAAAAGGTCTTAGTAAAGCGGGGGCTGCCGGTCTCATGGGCAATCTGTATGCGGAGAGTGGCTTACGCCCCACGAATTTACAGAACACTTACGAGAAAAAGCTTGGCTATACGGACGCCAGTTACACCGCCGCTGTAGATGACGGCTCATATACGAATTTCGTGAAAGACGCAGCGGGCTATGGCCTTGCGCAGTGGACATATTGGAGCCGCAAGCAGAATCTTCTCAATTTTGTCAAGAAAGCAGGAAAAAGCATTGGCGATTTGGAGATGCAGCTCGACTTTCTCTGGTCTGAGTTGCAAGGCTATCCTGCTGTTATTTCAGCACTAAAAACCGCATCCATTGTTAAAACGGCTTCGGACAGTGTTCTTGTAAACTTTGAGCGACCGGCAGACCAGAGCAACACCGTCAAGAACCGTAGAGCAAGCTACGGTCAAAAATACTACGACAAGTACGCCGCAGTTAGTAACAGCAAGGAGAAATCAAAAGTGACTGAGACAGAATTACGTCAAAAAGTGGTCAACATCGCTGAGAGCTATCTCGGCTGTAAAGAGAGCGACGGCAGCCACAAGAAAATCATTGACCTGTATAACAGCCACAAGCCACTTGCAAGAGGCTACGCGGTTAAGTACACGGACGCGTGGTGCAGCACGTTTGCAAGTGCTGTTGCCATCGCTGCGGGGCTGACTGACATCATCCCGACTGAGTGCGGCTGCGAGAAACACATCGCGTTGTTTAAGAAGCTGGGGAGCTGGCAGGAAAATGACGCTTACGTTCCCAGCCCCGGTGATTATATCTTCTACAACTGGGATGACACGGGCAAAGGAGATGATACCGGCAGTGCAGACCACGTCGGCATTGTGGTGAGCGTCAGCGGAACTACTATCAAGGTTATCGAGGGCAATAAAAACAATGCTGTCGAGTATCGAAACATCAAGGTCAATGGTAAGTATATCAGGGGTTTTGGCGTGCCGAAATACAGCAGCAAGGCCACATCTACGGTTGAAACTGCATCCGCAACGGAAGCATCGAAGGAGACCACGTACACCATAAAGCGCGGAGACACGCTTTCTAGCATCGCCGCCAAGTATAACACGACGTATCAGAAGCTTGCGGCATATAATGGCATCGCTAACCCGAATGTAATTTCGGTAGGACAGAAAATTAAGATTCCCGCCACCGGCAAGTCTATTGCAGCCGTTGCCAAGGAAGTTATCGCTGGTAAGTGGGGAAACGGCGCTGCGCGTAAAACCAAACTGGAAGCATCAGGATATGATTATTCAGCGGTGCAAAAAAAGGTAAACGAATTACTGAAATAAAGAGGAACGCGTTATGAATAAATTTCTTACTGAACTTTTAATTGCCATAATCACAGCCGCTGTTCCGGTTCTGTCCGTTTTCCTTATTGCTTTTATCAAGAGAGTAGCGGCGCATACAATGGAGCAGACGGAAGACATAAAACGCCAAGGTCATATCGCAGAGATTGCTAACGCCGTTTCTGTAGCCGTCGCTGCGACAAATCAGACGTATGTAGACGCATTGAAAAAGTCCGGCGGCTTTACAGTTGAAGCACAAAAAGAAGCCGCACAGAAGGCGTTGACAGCGTGCGTGGCTTCAATCAGTCCTGCCGCACAGACGTTTATCTCTACTGTCTATGGCGACCTTATAGAGTATTTGACAAATTGCATCGAAGCTGAGGTGCGTAAGCAGAAGCTTGAAACAACTCTCGTTGCAGAAGTAGGTTCAACATCAGAATGATACTATTTATATGCTTCGGGGTGGCTATCGTCATAGCTGTTTTCTGTATAGGACACCGTGGAAATACAGACAAGCCGCCATGCAAGCTAAGTGATTGCAAGAATTGTCCATTTCCACGCTGCTCCGATGAAGAAATAAAACGGAACACAGGGAAACAGTGAAAAGACCCTCTCTCGTAGGAATATCCTGCGCGAGAGGGTCTTTTTTATGCTTAAAATGACCATTCAATCTTAACGTCGTTATCTGTCAAAATAATTCGGGATATGAGGCTCTGCATGATACGCCGCTTCTGCGATTCATCAGCGAAATCCCAAATCTGGGCAGCATCCGATAGAAGTTCCTCTGCCAAATCAAACGGCATTGTTTCTAGCTCCGCGGTCGGCGTAAGCGACGATTGCAGCGCAGTGCGTTCATTGTATAAGCGATTGATTTTTTCACCCAATAATTCCGCTGGTATGTCATCGCGCTGATACAGTTCCATCAGTTTACTTATCTGCTTATCAATTTCGCGTATACGATGCTCAATATCAGTATTCTTTGTGGGTGGAATGGGTTTTGGTTTATTTGCAGACAGCTCTGCCGCCATTTCAGGTGAATGCAGCAAAGCTCGGATTTGTTCGTCAATAACAGGTTCCAGTTCCTGAGCCTTCCAAATCTTGTTGCTACAATTCGGGTCTTTTACCATGCTTTTCATTTGTTTGGTTCGAGAGTAGCAAGCGTAGTAGGAGTATTTGCCTGTGTTGCGTAGATAATAACGACCGCCGCAATGTCCGCAAAACAGTATACCAGTCAAAAGATGCTTCGACTGGAAGGCCGTACTGCCGTACTTCTCCCGTCTCTTGCCTCGAAGAACCTGTACGGCGTCAAACTGTTCTTTACTTATGATTGCTTCATGTGCGTCATTCACGATGATATCTCCAAAATGCAGCGTTCCTGTGTACGTTTCGTTTCCAAGAATGTTTCGGACGCTTGACCAAGAATTATAACTGCTATACTTATTTGTACAGCCCATCTCCTGTAGTCGGTTGGTAATAGCCTTCAGCGAGGCTCCGGCAAGATACCACTCATATATTTTTCTGACCTGTTCCGCTTCATACGGATTCACTATCAGATGCCCGTCTTCGTACTCATAGCCAATAGGGATATTGCCGCCGCCGTGGTACAGCCCGGTTTTCGCCCGCGCTACACGCCCCATCCATGTACGTTCTTTTATCTGCTCACGTTCCAACTGCGCAAAGACAGCAAGCAAGCCTATCATCGCCTTACCGAACGGAGTGGATGTATCAAAACTTTCCTGCATTGATATAAAATCCACACCATGTGGTCTGAATACTTCCTCTATAAGGTAGAGTGTATCGCGCTGGGAGCGTGATAAACGGTCGAGCTTGTAGACCAGCACCAAATCAAACTTGTCCGTCTCCGAAATCAGCTTCTGTATGCCGGGGCGGTTCAGGTTACTGCCGGTGTAGCCGCCGTCTACATATATGTCGGCGATGAGCCAATCTTTTGCCTTACAGTAAGCAATCAAGCGTTCCTTCTGCTCGCCGACGGAGTAGCCCTCTTGTGCCTGCTCCAGCGTGGAAACGCGAATATAGAGGGCTGCTCGATTCACAGCGGCATCCCGTCTAACAGATAGTTGGCGAATATCCAGTTACGACAGGTGCGTTGCTCCTGCGTAAATATGCCAACTGGATTCGGCTTATAGCTCTGAAAGTCAATTTGGCGAGCATCGGTGATTAGCAGCCGAATCTTATCATTGTCAATCTCAATATTCTGGCCTTCGCAGGGAACGAATGCGACGTGCGTATTATCATCGTAACTGAAGCCTCTGCTTAGTCCGCATAAATAATATGCCCTAATACTGTCATCCTGCGGAATATCAAACTCAACGAGCGCTTTGTCCTTATATCGTGTGCCTTCAAATATCTCGTGGTAAGTATCTCCGATGAAGCACTTCGCACAGCACTTATCAATACGCGCACGACGAATACCCCGAAGCCAAAAGAAATTGCATTTCTTCTTTATCCCCAATGTTAGCTTCATTCGCTATCTCCTCCTTCCAATTCCACAGCATAATTCAAGAGCCTAAGTCTGTCTCGTCCATTAAGTGTTCCATAGATACGAAGTAACTCTGTGACTTCCGGCGAAAGCACTTGTTCACTGCCACTAAACACAACCCCTCCATGATTAGCCTGCATGACTGAGCTATTTGTCAAATACCCGCTCACGTTATTCTCTGTTGTTATTGCGGGTTGAGTTCCGCGCAGCAAGTAGTCTATGCTGACGTCAAAGTAGTCCGCAATCTTTACAAGAGCTTCAACACTGGGATAAGAATCGGGCAAGCGTTCATATTTGCCAACTGCTGATGCTACGACGCCTATTTGCGCCGCAAGCTGACTCTGGGTGATATCTCGGTCTTTTCGTAGTCTTCTAAGTCGTTTTCCGAACCCGTCCATTTAGTTGCACCACCTTTCTTCCAAGTCGATTATATGGCTTTAAAGTCTAATTGTCAAGACATTTAAAATTTTTCTGCAAAAATTCAGGATTTAGAGTTGACAAATGCGACTTTGAGTGTTACAATGAGAATGTAAAGAAATAACGAAACCCGCAGGCTCACAAAGAGGAGGTGTTTAAATGAATGTAATGAGAGAACGCAGACTTCGTGCGGCTATTCCTACACAGCAGGAAGTTGCAAAAGCGATGGGCGTTCAGGTGTCTACAATCAGCAAGTGGGAACGCGGTCTTGCGAAGCCACGTGCCGACAAGTTGCCCAAGTTGGCAGAACTTTATTGCTGCACAATTGAGGAGCTTTTGGCTGATGATGACGCCGCAGTTTATAAGCACGGATGAGCGTAGCTTCCTCAGTTCTGCTTGCCATAGCAAATGAACTTGCAAGCTCCGCAAAATCCAATCTACCTGAATTGAATGATGGCGAGAAAATTCAGCGCGAGTGGTACAAAGACGGTGTATTCTACCGAGAAACCACACTCGACGGTATTACTTTTCGCTATTTATACGATTTTAGGCAAAGAAAAAGCCGCCGAGTGGCGGTATCAGGGTAGGTAATACAAATGATTGAAAAGGTATGCTCAATTTGCCTATAACAACTCCCTTGCAAGCTCAACCGGCTCGTTGGTGTTTTCCTTTTCCTTATATTCTTATTTTATCACTTTAAGTCGTTTTTGTCAATATTTTTTTTGAAAAAATATTGTGAAAACGAAACAAAGAGTAAAAATATGGAGCCTACCGCTTACGGCAGACCCCATATTTCTTATTTTTTCTTGCCGCCGTGTTTCCACGAGCCGATTGCTTCGATGCCGAACAACAACACCGCCATGTCTTCCATCGCGCGGTTGATATCGCGGTAAAACGTGCGCTTATCAATGCAGAGCTTCGCAGCTATATCGTCAATGCTCATACGCCGCTCGTCGATGTACCGCAGATACAACGCTTCCCATCGGCGTGTCTCCTCAGAATTGACGGCGTCTCGGCACATAGCTTCGTAAGCCGCCAACATCTTGTCAACGTGGCTCATCATCAAACCGGTCTTTCGGCGCATTGAACATATTGAACTGACCTCCAAAGCTTCAGGAGAAACGTGTGAGTAATGCGCTTTCAGCTTGCGGTAGTTTTTCAGTAACAAGTTTATGTCGTGGTATCGGGCGTCATATTCATCATCCAGAATCTTATCCTTACGAGCGAGAACTTCATCAGTTGTAATCCTCACAACCTCAGCGATTTCTTCTCTGTTCATGTGCTTTTGCACCCCCCTTTTTTAACTGCGTAATTTACTGATGCGGACGCGCAGAGCGTCCATCAGGGCATTCTGCATATCGCCCTTATCCTGAAGGGCTTCTTTGACTGCTTCGTCCATGCCGCCTTGTACGATAAGGTGGTGGATAACAACCGGATGCTCCTGCCCTTGGCGGTGCAAACGCTTGTTGGCCTGTTCATACTGCTCTAAACTCCAAGTCAGTCCGAACCAAATTGCGTGATGACCGCCGTGCTGAAGATTCAGGCCATAGCCGCAGCTTGCAGGATGGGCAAGCAGCACGTCAATCTCTCCGTTGTTCCAATCAGCTTCGTCCCTCGCTTGGGAGTAGACCCGCACTCGCAGCTTTGTGGAAGCCAGCGCTTCCAACAGTCGCTCGCGGTCATGCTGGAAATTGTAGAACACCAAAGCGTGCTGTCCATTCAACTGCTCGATGAGTTCCATAAATGCTTCAATCTTGCAGTCGTGAACTGCTACCGGAACTTTGTTCTCGTCATAGATTGCGCCGTTACAAAGCTGCAATAGCTTGCCGGTCAGGACACCGGCAGTTCCTGCCGTGATGATATTTTCGTCCACCTGCAAAAGCAGGTCGGTCTCTAATTGACGGTAAGCTTTTGTCGCTGCCGAATCCAATGCCACTGGGATGTCGTTGTAAATCACGTCCGGAAGGGTGAGATAATCCTCCGCTTTCATACTGATGCAAATATCGCTGATTGCCTGCTTAATCATCTCAAAGCTACCTTCTTTCGGCGTATAATTAAATATCGTCGTGCGATTTCGCCTGCCGGGGACGAAATATTTGTCTCGGTACGCGCCCAACGTATTGCCAAGTCTTGCACCACCGTCAAGCAAATAAATCTGTGCCCATAAGTCCTCCAAGCCGTTACTGGACGGGGTACCGGTCAGCTCTACGATTCGCTTAATTCTGCTGCGAACCAGCTTTAAGGACTTGAACCGTTTACTTGACGAATTCTTGAAGCTGGAACTCTCGTCGAGTATCACCATATCGAAAGGCCAGCTATTTTTGAAATGCTCGACCAGCCACGTCACATTTTCACGGTTAATTACATACGCGTCTGCCGGTGTAGCTAACGCTCGCGTCCGCTGCGTTACTGTACCGAGAATGGGAACGACCCGCATCATATTCAGATGGTCCCACTTTTTCGCTTCTGTCGTCCAAGTGGTCTCTGCAACCTTCTTCGGCGCAATGATGAGGGGCTTTGAAACTTCCCATCGGTTATATCGAAGGTCATGCAACGCCGATAGAGTAATCACTGTTTTACCCTCAGCCTAAGCCCATATCCAAAAACAGACCTACGGAGCGATTGTAGACGATACTGTCAATACAATACTGCTGATAGGGATAGGGTATGAACTTCATCGGGCATCACCTCCTTTACTGTGTTCCTTGTGCCACTTGACGTGTTCTGCTTGCGACGCGAAAACCAAAAGATTTTCTGGGGCGTTATTCCTCTTGTCGCCGTCGAGATGGTGAACAACTTCACCTTCTCTCAGAGGCCGCCCAATTTTGAGTTCCGCCACCACCCGATGCTTGTGCCGCCCGTACCACTTTTCGTAGCTGTGGCTGCTATCCGATAATTGTGCGTTTCGCAATCGTGTCCGATTGGCGGGTGTCATCCTAACTGGATTCAATTCACGGTTCATTGCGGTCATTCGGATGCTGTTTTTAGAGAAGTCTCGGTATCGGTATCCTTCTGGATTGTCATTCTTATTTGAGAAATGTCCGAGACACGCTCTGCAACAAAAGTTGTGTTCTTTAACCTGCGAAGGATAACGAGAAATTATTTTCCCACACCAATCGCAAGTTAGCTGTATCTTCATCCTGTTATTCCTCCAATCTCAACTAAAAGCTGCTTCACCTCGTCGAGACCTTTGACAACTCGAACGTCGGCTCCACGCTTTTGCATTTCTCCAATCGTGTATTTTTGAATCTTTGCCAAGCGACCGGTTTCGGTTTTCAGCTCTGCGAAAATGATTCTTCCGGTCGCGGTTATAATAAGGCGGTCAGGTACTCCGGGTGTTCCGGGGCTTACGAATTTCACGCACATTCCCCCCAACTTTTTCACCCCTTCAACAAGGTGTCTTTCTATTCTGCTCTCGTTCATTTTTCCTCCTGAAACATTGCGTGCGTAAACTTTACGCGTGTTAGGCGAATTAGGCGTGTTAGGTGATTGTGCTATACGCCCTAATCCCCCTAATCTCTCTATTTTCATAATTTATAGAAATAAATGTTTCAATGTTTCAAAACAACAGAAACCCTTGATGCTACTGGATTTCGGCTGAAACATTGGTGAAACATTGTCCGAAACATTGAAACATTGGCGGCTGAAACATTGTGTTTCTTTTCGCGCCTAATCTTTTCTAATTTCTCTCGATTTAAGACTTTGCCTCAAATGTTTCAGACAAATGTTTCAGGTACGACGAAGAAAACCTCTTTGGTAGCCGCAGTACCCAAATCGAAGTCCGTTTGAGGTTTTTTCCCATCCGGGCATCGCCCTCAAAATATCGTTGATTTCAGATGATTCGGAGTAACGGAAGTTCTTTGCTGTTCCACCGAATGCCTCGCACCAAATCTCCAATGCACATATCCTGTCTCTCTGCACGAGAGTGCCTTCGCCTTTGACCGTTCCGTTAAGGAACATTCTCCTGTTCTCCAACGACCATTTTTGCCAGTCCTCTGGTACAGGTCTGTCCACAAAGTCCAGAATGATGCCTTCCTTGCTGCTGACTTCGCGATGGGATTCCTGCTCTGCCCTTGCTTCGTTTTCAATCTCGCCGGTCAGGAATAGACTTTCACCCATACGCCAGCGCATAACTGCTTCAGCCCATATTTGGTCTATATCTTCGTCAAGGTGCTCCCATACTGTTTTGAGACGTGGCTGAACGCCAACGTCCACAGGCCAGAATCGCCTATTGCCGGTTCTATCTCGCAAGAACATCGCAGTATTAGTCGTGCCAAAGAATACACAGCAACGCGGGATATCCTTTACATGACGTCCATAGGCAGCTCTGAATCGGTCTACACGTAGGCTGAGGAACTGCTTGATACGTGCAACATCTGTCTGCCTGAAAGCGTCCAGCTCACCTATTTCCACTAGCCAGACGCCTTGTAGTAATTCACTGGCTTCCTTACCTTCGAATGTCCTGATGCCATCGTTAAACCAACCCTTACTCATCTTATCGAGGAGTGTGGACTTGCCAATTCCCTGTGGACCTGCAAGAATCAGCATTGTGTCATATTTGCAGCCGGGTTCCATTGCACGCGCCACAGCCGCTGTAAATGCCTTCCTTGTGACCGCTCGGACGTATGGCTTGTCAGCCGCACCTAGATATTCAATAAGCAGTGTGTCGAGGCGGGGATAGCCGTCCCATGTCAAGCTCGAGAGATAATTTCGCACATCATTAAATTTGTGTTTCTCGCTGTGCAGGGAAAGTGCGCCGTCAATTTTGCCGTTACCAGTGATTTTATAGACCTTCTCGAAGTACCAGTACAAGCCTTGGTTGTCATTATCAGTCCAACCGCGCCGTTTCTCGAACTTACTCCACGGCAGGTCGCCTAAGACCTCTCCGCGTCTTGCAAACTCATTCAAAGCGAATTTGCCTCGCAGGTTCGGGTCATTATCGAGAATAAGCCAAATATTGTCTATCGTTGCTTTAATCGTGCCTGTTTGCGTATTCAGCTCCAAGTCCATTGTCCAGTCAAGGTTTTCGTCCTCACTATCGGTTGCAGCTTCTGCGGTCAGTCCGGCAAAATCGTTTACCGCCGAATCAGCACGTTCTTTTGCGAGCTGACGAGAGACCCGCGTGTCCTCGACGGCAAATTTGCACATTGCTGTATAGGACGGCAGCCTGTTCGTGGGCGTATTTGGGTTAGCTCCGTCATCCATATCTCCGAATTTATGCATACGCACCAAGTCGAAAGCATTTACCAGTCGTCCACAGCAGGGGTCCGTAGAGTGATGGGAGTATAAAAACATCCCGTTGTCGTAGATGACGGCGCCGCCCGTTGTGCTGCCGCCCAGATACGTAAAGCGGCCTCGTGCGTTGTCCACCGGCGCATAAATACCGTCCAAGAACGTGTCCATCGCGCTGTAAATGTCATACGTTCGACAGAACGCACCTACTACACCGCCTTTGCTGAGTGGGTCGCTTTGCTTCATCGCCATCTTTTTATAGGCGTTGTCAGCTCTGGGAACTTGAGGCCACTTTGAAACGTCCTGCCAGCTTCCGAATTTCGCGTCCATTGCGGAAAGAAGGCCATCAGCAGACAGCATCGGCTTGTCACCGAAATAGAATACGTACTCACTGTCCTTGCAGCAACTCGGCCAGTACATCAACCGCGTAGCTTCAAATGTAGTTGGGTCAGCAAATTCAATGCCAATGCACGTCGCCATATATCGTGCGGTCGGTTCATACTCGTCCGCTGTAACGGTTCGGTCAAGCGGCAGTAAAATACGCAGTCGCGGATTTGTCGGCGCGTGCTTTCTTGTAGAGTAAATGCAATACCCGCAGCCAAGCGCCTCGACACGCTTATAAATCTCTTCAGTGCCCCCCGGAGGTATCGTATCGAAGTCAAGAGTGATGATGTCGCGTCCTGTTACGGCTCCCGCCTTGCGGCGCAGACCCGATAGGCTACCGGCTACAAAACCGCCGATATCCTTGCGGTCATCCTGTTCGGACTTCTTCAGATTGAGGTATTCCTGCATAGTCTCGGTTGAACGGCTTGGGATTCGGAGCTTCTCATAGAACTCCGACAGCATAATGGTTTGAGGCTGCCAATTTACGCTCTTTCTGTTATTGCCAACTGTGATTGTTATTTGGCGGTCATTTATCATTTAAGCTTCAACCTCCTCTTTATACGAGATGTCCATATC
>CAVCIY010000092.1:0-16547 GCA_963602445.1 Lachnospiraceae bacterium
GCCGACCGGGGGGTTTAAATAACAATTTTCACATGTGGCAATTATCTGCCGCTTCGCGAAATATGCGATTTTTTCTTGTCGGCAAAATCTAGTCTTCCGATTAATCTGACTTACCGATTCGATTTAGACTTACCGATTCGATTTAATTATACCAGTTCAAGGAATACAACTTCTGCTGTATCTCCTCTTCTCTGACCAAGCTTCAGGATTCTGGTGTAACCACCGTTTCTTTCTGCATACTTAGGTGCGATGTCATCGAAGAGCATGGTAACTACATCTTCATCATAGATGTATGCGAGTGCCTGTCTTCTTGCATGAAGATCACCACGCTTACCAAGTGTGATCATCTTTTCTGCCATTCTTCTTGTTTCCTTGGCTCTTGTAAGCGTAGTAGAAATCTTGCCCTCTCTGAGGAGATCGGTTACCTGATTTCTAAGCATAGCTTTTCTGTGAGCCGTAGGTCTTCCAAGCTTTCTGTGCCCTTTCACTTGTGAGTACCTCCTTATATCTATTCTTCATTACCCGGTTTGAGTGAAAGACCGAGTTCTTCCAGTTTTTTCTTAACTTCGTCCAGAGACTTCTTCCCGAGATTTCTGACTTTCATCATTTCATCTTCAGACTTCATAGTAAGCTCTTCTACAGTATTTATGTTTGCTCTCTTGAGACAGTTGAACGATCTTACGGAAAGCTCGAGCTCTTCGATAGTCATTTCGAGAACCTTTTCCTTCTGATCTTCTTCCTTTTCAACCATTGTCTCGACAGCGTCAATTCCTTCTGTAAGGTTGATAAACAGGTCGAGATGGTCACGCATGATCTTTGCTCCGATCGATACGCCTTCCTGAGGTGTAAGGCTGCCGTCGGTCCAGATCTCAAGCGTAAGCTTGTCAAAATCCGTAATCTGACCTACACGTGTATTTTCGACTGTATAATTAACCTTAATAGCAGGAGTAAATATGCTGTCTACCGGAATTGTGCGTATATCGAGACTCTCTGACTTATTTTGCTCGGCAGGTCTGTATCCTCTGCCTTTATCGAAAATAACAGTCATCTCAAGCACAGCACTCTCATCAAGGGTAGCAATGTGCAAATCCTTATTGAAGATCTTCACTGTATCGCTTTCGAAAATCCCTGCCGTGACTTCTGTTTGCTCTGTTCCGCTTACAATAATAGTCCTTGTCACAGGCTCATCACTGTCAAGTCTGACAGAAATCTTCTTTAAGTTGAGAATAATCTCGGTAACATCTTCTTTCACACCGGGAATGGTAGAAATCTCGTGAAATACGCCCTCACCGAACTTAACAGATGTGATTGCGGCACCCGGAAGTGAAGAGAGGAGAATCCTTCTCATAGCATTTCCCAACGTAGTACCATAACCTCTCTGAAGAGGTTCAATGACAAATCGTCCGTAGTTTTCTGTCTCGGATATGAATTTTTCGATAATTGGTTTTTCGATTGATATCACTCGAATTCCTCCCTTTCAGCCTTGTGTGCGTTCGCCGCACGATGTGTTATATAAAAACGCAGCAGCGACGAAAATTAATCAATTTAAAGCCGGCTATTACTTAGAGTACAATTCTACGATGAGATGTTCTGCGATAGGAACATCGATATCTTCTCTTGTAGGTAATGCAACAATCTTACCTTCAAGCTTGTCTGTATCAATTGTAACCCACTTAGGAGTAGTGATGATCATATCTCTGAGCTGCTTGAATTTTACTGAATCCTTGCTCTTTTCCTTTACGGAAACTACATCGCCTTCTTTGAGTTCCATTGAAGGGATGTTTGCCTTCTTGCCGTTGATATAGAAGTGACCGTGGGAAACCAACTGTCTGGCTTCTCTTCTTGTAGCCGCAAATCCCATTCTATAAACAACATTGTCAAATCTTCTTTCTAACATGAGAAGAAGGTTTTCACCTGTGCTGCCAGGTCTCTTTGCTGCTTTGTCAAATGTATTTCTGAACTGCTTTTCAAGAAGACCGTAAACAAACTTAACCTTCTGCTTTTCGTTGAGCTGAACTGCATAGTCGCTCTTTTTTCTTCTGCTCTGGTTTGGGTTTCTCTTTGACTTCTTGTCAACGCCCATAAATCCCGGTTCTAATCCAAGAGTTCTTGCTCTCTTGAGAACGGGCTGAGTATTCTTTGCCATTTACTGTTCCTCCATTTCCTTTGAAATATAATGTAATTACACTCTTCTTCTCTTTGGCGGTCTGCAGCCGTTGTGAGGAATAGGTGTGATGTCCTTGATCATTGTAATTTCGAGACCTGCAGTCTGAAGTGCTCTGATAGCAGCTTCTCTGCCGGAACCCGGACCCTTTACATATACTTCAACTGTCTTGAGACCATGCTCAATAGCTCCCTTAGCAGCTACCTCGGCACAGCTCTGTGCAGCAAACGGAGTCGACTTTCTTGAACCCTTAAAACCAAGGGAACCGGCACTTGACCATGACAGAGCATTGCCGCTCATGTCTGTAAGTGTCACTATAGTGTTGTTGAAGGTAGCCTGGATATGAGCCTGACCGCGTTCAATATTTTTACGTTCTTTTCTCTTTTTTCTTGCCGCTGACTTCTTTACGGGTTTAGCCATTTTTCCTCATACCTCCTTTACTTCTTTTTTCTGCCTGCAGTTTTCTTAATGCCCTTTCTTGTGCGAGCATTATTCTTCGTGTTCTGACCTCTGACAGGAAGGCCTCTTCTATGTCTGATGCCTCTGTAGCATCCAATATCCATAAGACGCTTGATATTGAAATTCACTTCTCTTCTGAGATCACCTTCTACGTGATATTCAGTATCAATAATCTTTCTTATCTTACCTACTTCTTCTTCGTTTAAATCCTTCACTCTGGTATCCGGATTAACACCTGCTTTAGATAAGATATCATTCGCTGTTGGTCTTCCTATGCCATAAATGTAAGTGAGTCCGATTTCGACTCTCTTGTCGTTTGGTAAATCGACACCGGCTATACGAGCCATTCGCGTACACCTCCTCTTTGCTTATAAGAAAATAACTTAAATTTGGATGCGAAAAAGCCACCGAAGGCCTGTATTCTTTAAGCTGAAACAGGTTTTCTGCGGCTAAATTATTCCACACCTCGAATCAACATTATAGCACAGATTTATTGATATGTCACGCTTTTCGCAAAATTTTTCCTGCTTTTTTATACTTTCTTGACTTTTCACGTACGTCATTACCCCATATTGCGAACATAAGCTGCGAAATGCTTCAGCCGAAGCGTCCCGCAGCTTATATTTTGTGACATAAAATCTGATTTTAGCCCTGAGTCTGCTTATGCTTAGGGTTTTTGCAGATTACCATTACTTTGCCGTGTCTCTTGATAACCTTGCACTTTTCGCAAATAGGTTTTACTGAAGCTCTTACCTTCATTTTTTTGCCTCCTCTGCTTTATTTGTCACGCCATATGATTCTGCCTCTTGTGAGGTCATATGGCGACAATTCTACCTTTACTCTGTCACCTGGGAGAATTCTGATAAAATTCATACGTATCTTTCCCGATATATGAGCAAGGACTTCAAAATCATTATCGAGTTTTACTTTGAACATTGCATTAGGCTGTGCTTCAAGCACTGTTCCTTCAACTTCGATGACATCTTTTTTAGACATTTTCAATCTCCCTCTGATCATCTAACGCGAGCAGCATAGCCCCGTTTCTTTCAAGTTCTCTCTGAAGTTCGATATTTTCAATATGGGATTTTTCGGCGATCTTTGACGCAATGCTCTTGCTGATCTTCTTGTAAGGCTGCAAATGCTTCGCCTTCTTCTTCTTCGGAGATTCGAGCTTGCGCTTATCTCCGTCAGCAATGAGCACATAATCCTTGTCGATTATTTCTGTCACAAAGAATATATCGCCTTTGTCATGACCGGCTATCGATTTTACTATCTGTCCGGGTGTGAGATTTTCTGTATTTTTCATAAGCCTCAACCTCATTCTTGCAGCAGTGTGATTACTTCGGGCTCGCCGTCCGTAATGACTACTGTATTTTCATAATGAGCAGCAAGACTTCCGTCTGTCGTACGAGCGGTCCATCTGTCAGCTAAGACCTCAACCTTGTAACTTCCGGCGCTCACCATCGGTTCGATCGCGAGCACCATTCCTTTCACAAGTTTAGGCCCCCTGCCCGGTCTTCCGTAATTCGGAACAGGCGGTTCCTCATGCATCTCGCGCCCGATGCCGTGACCCACATAATCTCTTATAACACCGAAGCCGTTTTCTTCGATATAAGCTTGAATCCCATGCGATATATCTGAAAGATAATTTCCTGCTTTGCAATATTTTAAGCCTTCGAAGAAAGATTCCTTCGTGACTCTTATAAGCCTCTCAGCTTCTTCACTTATGCTGCCCACAGCGAATGTCCTTGCCATATCGCTGTACCATCCCTTGTATATCGCTCCGGCGTCAACGCTTACGATATCTCCTTCCTTAAGCACCTTTTTCTTGTCGGGTATTCCGTGTACGATCACTTCGTTTACAGATACACATGCAGTGCCCGGAAATCCGCCGTATCCCTTAAAGGCAGGCTTCATCCCACCTTCAAGGATACGTTTCTCTACGAATCGGTCTATGTCATAAGTGGAAATCCCCGGTGCAATATATGCTTCGAGGTCTCTTAATATCTCAGCAGTAAGTACGGCAGGAATTTTCATCATTTCTACATCCTTATCGGACTTTATGATGATCATATTATTCTCCCAGAACGCTCTTTATATCTGAAAATACACTGTCCATTGCCTGGTCGCCGTTGATAGTGGCGATACTGCCTGCCTTGGTATAGTATTCAACGAGCGGAGCGGTTTCTTTTCCGTATACTGCAATTCTGTTTTCAACAGTTTCTCTGTTGTCGTCAGCTCTCTGGTATACTTCGCCGCCGCATGCATCGCAGACGCCCTCAACCTTAGTAGGCTTTGTATTTACATTATATGTAGCGCCGCATGCTTTGCATACTCTTCTTCCGGCAATTCGATCAATCAGCTTTGCAGGTTCCACATCAATATTGAGAACCTTTGTGATTTCGAGGCCTCTTTCTGCCATTATCTTGTCGAGCTCTTCAGCCTGAAATACTGTTCTTGGGAAGCCGTCGAGCATGAATCCGTCTTTGCAGTCATCCTGACCGAGTCTGTCCTTTACAAGGTCAACTACGAGTTCATCCGGAACAAGCTCACCCTTGTCCATATATGACTTAGCCTTCTTGCCGAGCTCAGTACCGTTCTTGATATTTGCTCTGAAGATGTCGCCTGTGGAAATCTGAGGAATATCGTATTTTTTAACGATAAGTTCTGCCTGGGTGCCCTTGCCTGCTCCCGGAGGTCCTAATAATATGATGTTTAACATTTTGTGCCTCCTATATTATTTCAGGAATCCTGAGTAATTTCTCATAATGAGCTGTGATTCCAGCTGTTTCATTGTGTCGAGCGCTACGCCGACTGCGATGAGCAGCGAGGTGCCGCCAAACTGGATGCCCAGCTGAGTGAAATGACCGAGTGCGATTGGCATCGTACTAATAATTGCGAGGAATATAGCTCCCGCAAATGTGATTCGGTTCATGATCTTTGTGAGATATTCAACGGTTGGTCTGCCCGGTCTGATACCGAGGATAAATCCGCCGTTTGCCTTCAGATTATCGGAAACATCCTGCGGATTGAATGTAATTGCAGTATAGAAATATGTGAAGAATACGATCAACAGAATATTTATAACCGCATAAATCCAAATACCCGGATTTCCGTTTGTAGTCAGATACTTTGTTACGAACTTTGCAAAACCGCCGTTTGCGTCCGTAAAGTATGTGATTGTAAGTGGGAACTGAAGGATTGAAATCGAGAAGATTACAGGAATTACGCCTGCCTGGTTTACCTTGAGAGGAATGTGTGTATTCTGACCGCCGTACATCTTGCGTCCGACTACTCTCTTTGCATACTGTACAGGAATCTTTCTTGTACCTTCCTGGATTTCGATGATGCCTACGATTACTACAACCGCAAATATCAAGAAGACGATAATGCTGATGAGGCTTACTTCGCCTGACTGCCATCTTGTATATGTGTTGTGGATTGCGCTAGGCATTCTTGCTACGATACCCGCCATGATGATCAATGAGATACCGTTTCCGATACCGTGTTCGTTGATCTGTTCACCAAGCCACATCAGGAATGCTGTACCTGCTGTGAGTACGAGTACCACTAATATTATTGAGAATACCGATTTGTCCACTACGGCACTTCTGAAAAGACCTACCGTAAGACCTACAGCCTGAAGAAGCGCGAGCACAACTGTGAGATATCTCGTATATTGTGCGAGCTTCTTTCTTCCTTCAGTACCCTCTTTTGAAAGAGCTTCAAGATGAGGGATAACTACTGTGAGGAGCTGTAAAATAATCGATGCTGTGACATAAGGTGTAATGCTCAGTGCGAATATAGTAAAATTACTGAACGAACCGCCTGAAAACATATCAAACAGTCCGAATAATCCTGACGCACTGCCGAAGTATTCGCTTAGGACTGACCTATCAATATTAGGTACCGGAATACAACAACCGAGTCTGAAAATTACCAGCATCAGGATGGTAAATAACAGCTTTTTTCTTATCTCAGGCACTTTAAAGGCCTGTCCGAGCGACTTCAATGCATTCATCAGATCACCTCAGCCTTTCCGCCAGCGGCTTCGATTTTCTCAATTGCAGCTTTTGTGAATTTATTTGCTTTTACAGTTAATTTCTTTTCGAGATCCCCTTCTCCTAAGATCTTTACTCCGGCCTTAACCTGCTTCACCTTTCCTTCTGCAACAAGAAGTTCCGGTGTGATTTCTGTACCTTCTTCAAAACAGTTGAGGTCACTTACGTTCATAACTGACCATTCCTTTTTGAATATATTCTTGAATCCTCTCTTAGGAATTCTTCTGTATAAAGGCATCTGTCCGCCTTCGAAGCCGAGTCTGACTCCGCCGCCGCTTCTGGACTTCTGACCGTTCATGCCTCTACCTGCTGTAGTGCCGTTGCCAGAACCGGTACCTCTGCCCTTTCTCTTTGAGTTCTTAGTTGAACCGATTGGCTTACTAAGTTCATGCAGTTTCATGTCTTACACCTCCAGTTCCTATTAAATTTCTTCTGCCTTTACGAGGTGCTGAACCTTTGTGACAGCGCCGCGGGTAGCGGCATTGTCAGGGAGTTCAACGCTCTTATTTAACTTCTTAAGGCCCAGTGCTTCTACAACCTTTCTCTGCTTAGGAGAAGAACCGATTGTACTCTTCACTAAAGTAATCTTGAGCTTACCAGCCATGTCTTCCTCCTTATCCTAAGATTTCTTCCTTAGTCTTTCCTCTTAATCTAGCAACCTGTTCAACAGTCTTGAGAGATGAAAGGCTTTCCATAGTAGCTAATGCCATATTTACGGCATTGTTTGAACCGATCGACTTAGCTCTTACGTCTCTAATACCGGCATGTTCCAAAACGAGACGAACCGAACCGCCGGCGATAACGCCTGTGCCCGGAGCTGCAGGCATAACGAGAACCTTGCCTGCGCCGAAGATACCTGTATTTCTATGTGGAATTGTAGTGCCTGTAATAGGAACTTCGATCATCTTCTTCTTTGCGTCTTCTGTTGCTTTTCTAACTGCTTCAGGAATTTCAGCAGCCTTGCCGAGGCCAACACCAACGTGACCATTTTCGTCGCCAACAACCATAGTAACACTGAATCTCATGTTGCGGCCGCCCTTAACAGTCTTGGCAACACGTCTGATGTTGACAATAGTCTCTTTGTACTCGCTCTTTGGAGCTGTTGCATTATTGCGCATATTGTCCTCCTCCTGTTAGAATTTTAATCCTGCCTCACGGGCACCGTCAGCTAATTCCTGTATTCTTCCGTGGAATAAGAATCCGCCTCTGTCGAAAGAGACTGTTTCGATACCCTTAGCGAGAGCTCTCTTGCCAACTGCAAGACCTACAACCTTAGCTGCTGCCTTGTTTCCGCCGTAAGCTGCTTCAGCCTTTACATCTGCGTCAAGCGTAGATGCCTGGCACAGTGTAGTGCCGCTTACATCATCGATAATCTGAGCATAGATATGCTTAGAGCTCTTAAATACGCAAAGTCTTGGTCTTTCAGGAGTTCCGGATATATGCTTTCTTACTCTTGCATGTCTTGCGACACGCTTTTCTTTCTTAGTAGCTTTTGCCATTTTTATTCACTCCTTCCTAATTATTTCGCGCCTGATTTACCTTCTTTTCTGAGAATATATTCGCCGGCATACTTAACACCCTTGCCCTTATAAGGTTCAGGCTTTCTGTGCTGTCTGATAACTGCTGCGTAGTTTCCTACTTCAGCCTTATCGATACCCTTGACGATAATCTCAGTCTGATTAGGTACTTCAGTTGTGATTCCTTCAGGATCTTTCATTTCGATAGGATGTGAATAACCGAGGCTTAATACGAGTGTGTCACCCTTCTTTTCAGCTCTGTAGCCAACGCCTACGATTTCGAGCTTCTTTTCAAAACCTTCATTTACTCCCTTGACCATATTTGCAATGAGAGCTCTGTAAAGGCCGTGCGCCGATCTTTCTTCCTTAGAATCAGCATCTCTTGTAATTACAACATTGCCGTCTTCAACTGCAACATCTACATATTTTGTATCTACAGCCTGCGTAAGTTCACCCTTAGGGCCTTTTACAGTAATAATACCGTTTTCAAACTTAACTTCTACGCCGGCTGGGATTGCTACAGGCATTTTACCTATTCTTGACATTTTAATTCCTCCCTACCAAACGTAACAGATAACTTCGCCGCCAACGCCCAAAGCTCTTGCCTTCTTGTCAGTGATGATACCATTTGAAGTTGAGATAATAGCGATACCAAGACCGCCTAATACCTTAGGGATGTCATCCTTCTTAGCATAAACCTTGAGACCAGGCTTAGAAATCTTCTTGAGACCGCTGATAACGCGTTCCTTACCAGCTGCATATTTCATAGTAACTTTGAGTGTGCCTTGCTTGTCATCTTCAATTACTTCGTAATCAGCGATGTAACCCTCTTCCTTGAGGATTTCAGCAATAGCCTTCTTCATCTTTGAAGCAGGAATTTCTACTGTCTTGTGACCTGCTATATTGGCATTTCTGATTCTTGTGAGCATATCTGCAATAGGATCAGTCATTGTCATTTTTGTGTCCTCCTTTCCCTGGTTACGGTTTACCAGCTTGCCTTTCTGACACCTGGAATCTCGCCCTTGTATGCCATTTCTCTAAAGCAGATTCGGCAAATACCGTACTTTCTGAGAACAGAATGCGGTCTTCCGCAAACCTTGCATCTTGTATATGCACGAGTAGAATACTTCGGTTTTCTCTGCTGCTTTACTTTGAGAGATGTCTTAGCCATAAATTCATTCCCTCCTAAACTATTTTTCGAACGGCATACCAAGCAGTTCGAGGAGAGCCTGTGCTTCTTCGTCTGTCTTAGCCGTAGTAGTAAAAGTAATATCCAAGCCCTTGATTTTGTCTACCTTATCATAGTCGATCTCAGGGAAGATGAGCTGTTCCTTAATACCCATGGTATAGTTGCCTCTGCCATCGAAGGAATTCTTGCTTACTCCCTTGAAGTCTCTTACTCTAGGTAATGAAATGTTGAAGAACTTGTCGGCGAATACATACATGTTGTCGCCTCTGAGTGTAACCTTTGCACCGATTACCATTCCTTCTCTGAGCTTGAAGTTTGCGATTGACTTCTTTGCCTTAGTCATAACCGGCTTCTGACCGGTAATAACTCCGAGTTCCTGAACGGCTGTCTCGATCATCTTCTGATTGTCCTTGATTCCGCCAAGTCCCATATTCAGAGTGATCTTTTCGAGCTTAGGTACTTCCATTGTGTTCTTGTACTGAAATTTATCAATTAATCCGTTAAAAACGGTATTCTTGTAATAATCCTTAAGTCTAGCTGCCAAGATTCTCTACCTCCTTTCCGGTCAGTCTACTAATCGATTTTGTCGCCTGTCTTCTTTGATACTCTGACTTTCTTGCCGTCTTCGAAAACATAGCCGATTCTTGTTCCGCTCTTAGCCTTGCTGTCATAGTACATAACGTTTGAAACATCGATAGGACCTTCCTGGTGCTTGATTTCAGCAGGAGCAGTTCTTGTCTGCTTTGCGTGCTTAGTCTGAATATTCACGCCTTCAACGATTACTTTATTCTGCTTTGGCATGGCCTTGATAACCTTGCCCTTCTTGCCCTTATCCTTACCTGTGATAACGACAACTGTATCATTCTTCTTGATATGCATCTTAACACCTCCTACTATTAGAGTACTTCTGGTGCCAGTGACACGATCTTCATATAACCTTTATCTCTGAGCTCTCTTGCTACAGGTCCGAAAATACGTGTACCTACCGGACTCTTGTCATCCTTGATGACTACAGCTGCGTTCTGATCAAACTTTACGTAGCTTCCGTCCGGTCTTCTTACGCCGCTTTTAGAACGAACGACAACAGCCTTAACTACATCGCTCTTCTTAACTACACCACCCGGAGTGGCATCCTTAACAGTGCAAACAATAACGTCACCTATATTTGCAACTTTATGGCCTGTGCCGCCCAATACACGGATGCATAATAATTCCTTTGCACCGGAATTGTCGGCAACTCTAAGCCTGCTTTCTGTCTGGATCATTTCTGTCTCCTTCCCGCAGTTATTTTACCTTTTCTACGATTTCAACAAGTCTCCATCTCTTGCTCTTGCTGAGTGGTCTTGTCTCCATGATTCTTACTGTATCACCGATGCTGCATTCGTTCATTTCATCATGAGCCTTAAACTTCTTAGTTCTCTTAACAGCCTTACCGTAAAGAGCATGTCTAACGAAGTCTTCTACTGAAACAGTGATTGTCTTGTCCATCTTGTTGCTTACTACAACGCCGACCTTTGTCTTTCTGCTATTTCTATCTGACATATCACATCCTCCTTTCCGGTTATGCCTCTGCTGCGATTTCCTTTTCTCTAAGAACAGTCTTGATTCTGGCGATATCTTTCTTAACCTCTCTCATCTTCAGAGGGTTGTCGAGCTGTCCTGTAACGTGCTGGAATCTCAGGTTGAATAAATCATTCTTAAGCTTAAGAAGTTCGCTGTTGAGTTCTGCCGGTGTCATTTCCTTGATTGCTTCGATTTTCATTATTCTTCACCGTCCTTTTCCTTAACTACAAACTTGCACTTGATAGGGAGCTTGTGAGCCGCAAGACGCATAGCTTCTCTTGCTTTATCTTCAGGAACTCCGTCGAGTTCGAACATTACTCTGCCCGGCTTAACTACAGCAACCCAGAATTCAGGAGAACCTTTTCCTGAACCCATTCTTACTTCTGCCGGCTTCTTAGTAACTGACTTGTGAGGGAAGATCTTGATAAATACCTGACCGCCTCTCTTGATATATCTTGTCATTGCAATTCTGGCAGCCTCGATCTGATTTGACTTGATCCAACCGCATTCCTGTGCAACGAGTCCATAAGAACCATATGTAATCTGGTTACCCTTAGTAGCAGTACCCTTCATTCTGCCTCTGTGCAATCTACGATGCTTGACTCTTTTTGGCATTAACATTGGTCCGTTCCTCCTTTCTCATTCCTATTCTTCAACAGGAGCTTCCTCGGCAGGAGCTTCTTCTACCTGTGGTGCGGCTTCTTCTGTCTGAGGAGCAGGCTCAGCCTTCTTGATGAGCTTTCTTCTCTGAATAGGCATTACCTTAGTTTCTTCCTGACGACCAAAACGTTCTCTTCTGTCACGACGATTTCCGCCTTCTCTTCTGTCGCCGTCACGTCTTCTTCTGTCGCCGTCCTGTCTTCTTCTGCCCTTTCTGTCAGGCTTTGCTGATTCTTCAGGAACAGGACTTACGAGATCCTTGCCAAGAACTTCGCCCTGGTTGATCCATACCTTAACGCCGATCTTACCGTAAGTAGTATCAGCTTCCGCAAAACCGTAGTCGATATTTGCTCTGATCGTATGGAGAGGAACATTACCTTCGCTGTACTTTTCGCTTCTTGCGATTTCGGCACCGCCGAGTCTTCCTGATAATACTACCTTGATACCCTTGCTGCCGGCCTTCATCGTTCTGCCGATAGCCTGCTTCATAGCTCTTCTGAATGCTACTCTTCTTTCGAGAGACTGTGCAATGCTTTCTGCTGTGAGCTGTGCATCAAGTTCAGTTCTTCTTACTTCTACGATATTGAGATTTACCTTCTTGCCTGTGAACTTTTCGAGTTCTCCCTTAAGTTCGTCAATACCTGCACCTGATCTTCCGATAATCATACCAGGCTTGCCGGCGAGAATAGTAATTCTCATCTGATTGTTTGCTGCTCTTTCGATCAGTATTCTTGAGATACCGGCCATATAGAGCTTCTTCTTTATAAATTCTCTGACTTTCTTATCTTCGATCAGATAATCAGAAAAGTTGTTTTTATCTGCGTACCACTTAGAATCCCAGTCCTGGATTACGCCGACTCTCAATCCGTGTGGACTTACTTTCTGACCCATTATATTTCCTCCTGTTCAGACTATCTTTCTTTAACCGTAACGTCGACATGGCTCGATCTCTTCAGGATGATAGATGCTCTGCCCTGAGAACCGGCCTTGAATCTCTTCATTGTAGGACCCTTGTTTGCTGAGATAGCAGCAATGTACAGAGCGTCCGGATTCATATCATGATTGTTTTCTGCGTTTGATGCAGCAGACTTTACAACCTTTTCTACGATTTCAGATCCCTTACCAGGTGTAAATTTTAATATAGTTAATGCTTCGTTCACACTCTTGCCTCTGATGAGATCACAGACAGGCTTGAGCTTGCTCGGAGACATTCTTACGAATTTTGCTATGGCTCTGGCTTCCATTCTTAAGCCCTCCTTTCGAATTAACCTCTCTTAGAAGATTTTTCCTTATCAGCATGACCTCTGTAAGTTCTTGTAGGTGCGAACTCACCGAGACGATGACCTACCATGTCTTCCTCGATATATACAGGAACATGCTTTCTTCCATCATGTACAGCAATTGTATGTCCAACCATCTGAGGGAAAATAGTTGACGGTCTTGACCATGTCTTTAAAACTTTCTTTTCGTTTGCTGCGTTGAGAGCTTCGATTCTTTCAAGTAACTTTTTATTGACAAAAGGTCCTTTTTTTAATGATCTGCCCATTTTTCATTTCCTCCCTTCAACTATTTATCGTTACGTCTCTTAACAATATACTTGTTTGACGCTTTGTTCTTTTTTCTGGTCTTGAGACCGAGAGCAGGCTTACCCCAAGGAGTAACAGGGCCCTTACGTCCGATAGGAGCACGACCTTCACCACCGCCGTGAGGGTGATCGTTAGGGTTCATTACGGAACCTCTTACTGTAGGTCTGATACCCATGTGTCTCTTCTTTCCTGCCTTACCGATCTTGATATTTTCGTGGTCGATGTTGCCGACTTCGCCGACAGTGGCTCTGCATTCGATTCTGATCTTTCTAACTTCGCCGGACGGAAGTCTTACCTGAGCGTAATCGCCTTCCTTAGCCATGAGCTGAGCGCCGTTTCCTGCAGATCTTACGAGCTGAGCGCCTGCGCCCGGCTTAAGTTCGATATTGTGAATAACCGTACCTACTGGGATATTCTTCAGCGGAAGTGCGTTTCCGATAACGATATCAGCGTCAGGACCGTTTTCAATAGTAGCTCCGACCTTGAGCTTATAAGGAGCGATGATGTACTTCTTTTCGCCGTCAGCATAAACGATGAGAGCGATATTTGCGCTTCTGTTTGGATCGTATTCGATAGCTGCTACCTTGCCAGGTACGCCGTCCTTATTTCTCTTGAAGTCGATGATTCTGTACTTATGTCTGTAACCGCCGCCTCTATGTCTTACGGTAATCTTACCTCTGACATTTCTTCCGGCATGCTTTTTCAGAGTAACTGTGAGTGACTTTTCCGGAGTTGTCTTTGTGATTTCGTCAAATGCAGAAACCGTCATGCCTCTCTGACCCGGCGTATTTGGCTTATACTTTTTAATTGCCATCAGTCATTTCCTCCTTATAATCCCTGGAAGAATTCGATTTCCTTGCTTCCTTCCTTAAGCGTAACGATTGCTTTCTTGGAATCAGGAGTTCTGCCCACATTTCTTCCCTGTCTCTTAACTTTACCTTTTACGTTCATGATATTTACCTTAGCAATGTCGATGCCGAAGATCTCTTCGAGAGCGAGCTTAACTTCAGTCTTGTTTGCTTCAGGAGCAACCTTGAATGTGTACTTCTTCATAGCTGCATCATCCATTGATTTTTCTGTGATGACCGGCTTAATAATTACGTCGTAAGGGGTTTTCATTATGAATACACCTCCTGAATCTTTTCTACCGCTTCTTTAGTCACGATGAAGCTTGTAGCGTTAACGATGTCATAAGTGTTCATAGCAGTTACGATCGAAGTCTTTACTCCCGGGATGTTTGCTGCTGACTTGACAACGTTTTCGTCCTTTTCTGCTGTGATAATCAATGCCTTCTTTGCTGCCTTTACATTTTCGAGAACCTTGATCATCTCTTTTGTCTTCGGTTCTTCAAATGAAAGCTCATCGATAACGATGATTTCTTCTTCCTTAACCTTTGAAGAAAGAGCAGACTTAAGAGCAAGTCTCTTAACCTTCTTAGGCACTGTATAGCTGTAGTCTCTTGGCTTTGGAGCAAATACTACACCGCCGCCGATGTGGCTTGGAGATGTAAGACTTCCCTGTCTGCCGCGACCTGTACCCTTCTGTCTGAAAGGCTTTCTTCCGCCTCCTCTGACTTCGCCTCTAGTCTTTGCTGACTGAGTACCCTGTCTCTGGTTGGCGAGATAATTCTTTATAACTTCATGCACTGCGAATTCGTTGATTTCGATACCGAAGATATCATCGTTCAGTTCGAGTTCACCGGCAGCTTCGCCTGCCATATTAAGCATGGTTACTTTAGCCATTTTCTATTCCTCCTTCTGAAATTCTTACTTGTCCTGTCCCTTTACAGCATAGCTGATCTTGAGAAGTCCGCCTTTGTTTCCCGGAACGGAACCCTTGATGAGAAGAACGTTTCTTTCCGGAATAACCTTTACGAGTTCAATATTCTGAACTGTAACAGTCTCGCGGCCCATTCTTCCGGGACCCTTGTTTCCCTTGAATACTCTTGAAGGATAAGTACCTGCTGCCAGAGCGCCTGCGAGTCTCTTGTGCTTTGAGCCGTGACCCATAGGTCCTCTGTGGTGGCCGTGTCTCTTGATATTGCCCTGAGTTCCCTTACCTTTTGAAACTCCTGTAATGTCAAGCTTCTTGCCTTCTTCGAAAATCTCTACTGTAAATTCCTGTCCTACCTGATATTCAGCAGCATTTTCTACTCTTACTTCTCTCAGGTACTTCTTAGCTGCTACAGAACCCTTGTCAAAGTGTCCCTGAAGCGGCTTGGTTACTCTGTGAGCCTTTTCGTCAACGTAACCGATCTGTACAGCTTCGTATCCGTCAGTTTCTGTTGTCTTAACCTGAGTTACTACAACCGGACCTGCTTCAATAACTGTAACAGGAATCGCAACGCCTGTTTCGGAAAAAATCTGAGTCATTCCGACTTTTTTTCCTAAAATAGTGTTCATTCTTTCTTCCTCCTTTACTCTTACAGCGGATCACAGGCGAAATGTCTGCGATCATACTAAGTGCAGCTGTCTTCTTGTCTGTCTGCTTCTCAATCCTCTGTGATAACGGGTGTGAACATTCCGTCATCGTGACTTGCGCAGCATTTCGCAAAACGATTCGCAAAACACGCAGCTTGCGCAACGATTCGCAAAGCAGTGTACGGCAATTTGTCACTCAGACCTCTTAGCTAAGACTCATCCAGCTTTATGGAGACTTTTCTGCAGCGGGCTTCCTTTCGGAATCCATGCGTCAGTATGCCACCATCCGGGCCGCTCTGTGCAACTCATAAACAGAATACCGGACTGACATACCCTATCGAAAAATCTATATATACTTAGTAACTGTCTTATAATTTAATCTCGATGTCAACGCCTGCAGGCATATCGAGCTTCATGAGAGCGTCTACAGTCTTTGGTGTAGGGCTGAGAATGTCGATGAGTCTCTTGTGAGTTCTCTGCTCGAACTGTTCTCTTGAATCCTTATACTTGTGAACTGCTCTTAAGATTGTAACAACTTCCTTCTCTGTAGGAAGAGGAATAGGACCTGAAACTTCAGCTCCTGTCTTCTTAGCTGTTTCTACAATCTTGACTGCACTCTGATCGAGTGCCTTGTGGTCATAAGCCTTTAACTTAATTCTGATTTTCTGACTGCTCATATAGTCTTTCCTCCTTAGATTTTCGTACGTTTTCGCTATTTCTGTACGAGGGTTTTTCGGTGTTCACACTTTCCCGTGTGTTCCATAATTTCGAACCACAAAGAAAAAAACCTACCCTGCGCTCGCTTCTGTGAGCGAACAATTCTCCGTGAGAATTATCTGATAGCTCAGTAACTTCCCACTTCATCGCAAGTGCGCGTCATCCAGATCGGCCGTCGTCTCTCAACGTTGAAATTCAGCCGTCTTTTGGG
>CAVCIY010000093.1:0-13441 GCA_963602445.1 Lachnospiraceae bacterium
AGCTGCTGAAGCATACTGCTCAAGGCGATTGGAATGGTAAAGAGAAGTATTTTTTTTGCCAGCGGACCATGCAGCATATCTATATGTTTGCTTTTGAAATTCATGTAGGTTCCTCCTTTTTTGCTCCTTGCCACAGTATATCGAAAATACTATAATAGAAAAAGCGAATGTTTTAGATTCAATATATCGAAAAAAGGAATGTTAGATATGGAAAATTCACTGCTGAAATATTTTGCCTTCGTAAAAACCATTGAGTGCGGCAGCTTTACGGCGGCAGCGGAATCCATGAATTATGCCCAATCCTCTGTCAGCAAGATGATTGCCGATCTGGAAAAGGAGTGGGGCATGGCTTTGCTGGAACGAAAAAAAAGCGGCGTTTGCCTGACCACTTCCGGCGAGCAGATTCTGCCCTTTGTCCGGAGACTCCTCCATGAATACGGTAGTCTGGAGGGACAGGTTCAACGAATGAAAGGTCTTGAAACCGGCCTCGTCCGTATCGGTACCTTTGCCAGCGTAGCCATCAATATTTTGCCGGATATTTTTGCACGACTGAAAAGAGAATACCCGGGAATTGAATATGAGCTTTTACTGGGAGATTATAAGGAAATTGAAGCCTGGCTGGACGAAGGACGTGTTGATTGCGGTTTTCTCCCATTGCCCGTCGCGTCTGCATCGGGGTTGAGAAGCCGCGAACTGATCCGGGACGAATACAAGCTGGTTCTTCCGCAGGGTCATCCCTTAGCCGAAAAGGAAGCAGTGGGAATCGAAGAATTAAACGGTATTCCTTTTTTGCTGCTGGAACACGACGGCAAAACGGAAGTGTCCGATCTTCTGCAACGTCACCGGGTAAAGCCCGATATAGCCTTTACCACCTGGGAGGATTTCGCCATTATGGCCATGGTGGAAAAAGGTCTCGGCGTCAGCATCCTGCCGGACATGATCCTGCGGCGTATCCCGTACAACCTTGAGATTCGTCCGCTCAAAGTTCCGTACTATCGCACGATCGGTATCGTATTCAAAGATAAGAAGGATCTTACACCAACAGTTCAAAAATTCGTCGAATACCTAACTGATTCGAAATCAAACATGTAACTTCACACTGAAGCAGCACTCCATGACCGATGCCGGTCTTGCAGCCTTCATCAAGTGCTGTAATCCCGAGTTTTGTATTGATTTTCATAAGCGATTATGGTATATTAAAGTCGTTAAAAGAAAGTTAAACTTATTCGACTAAACTCATTCTATGTATTTCGTAGAGTTACAAACTTCGCGAGCAGAGTGGCGAATTTCGCGAGCAGAGTGGCAAACTCCGTGAGCAGAGTGGCGAACTTCGCGAAGGGGCCCGTCTTAGGCATATGGCATAAATACTTGTTTGCTTGTTAAATACATTTCAGACTTTTGCATTGCAAGCTTTAATTTTTTGTCGTATTTTTTAGCAAACGCTAAAAAATACGTTTTTTTGTGTCTTAAGGTGATGAAGAATAACAAATGGCAGGAGGTACATGATGCAAAATAATATGTCCCAAAAGGTACATAATTATATAATGGAACATATGCGGATGAAGCGCCGGAGGCGGACAGTGACTGCTATGGCTTGCGTTGTGGTATTATGTACAATCTGTGCACTGATTTTTCCGGCTTCCACCATAATCGGTGATACATATTGCGGTAAAGAGGAGCACACTCATACAGACAGCTGTTATGAAGAAAATCAGGTCTGCACCAAGGAAGAGCATACCCACTCACTGAAAAGTAAAGAAGTTAATTAAATATACAGCAAAAAAGAAGAATCTTGGAGAACGCTATGCCCCTGTCTGCCTGACAGGGGCATAGCGATTTTTTATCTTGTCAATTATCTTGTCAATTATCTTGTCAATTATCTTGTCAAGCCGTCACTATTTGCACTTTTGCCGTTACAATTTGCACTTTTGTCGTCACGGCTTGTTGCCTTGCCAACACTATGTGATTTGGTTTTGAAGTGGTTATTTGGTAAAAATAGTTATAAAAAAATAATAATTATGCTTGCATAACTATTAGGCATATATTATAATCGAACACATGAGAAGGAAATTATATTTATTCGGTATAGCAGAAAGCAGGTGACCATGAAAGAGAGTAGTGTTTTTAAAAGTATTAAACGTCTGCATGAGACTATAAAAAAGCAGCAGGGTGTCATGTCGCCTGATTCAAATGGGAAAGGTCACGGAAAGCTGCTTAGGACAATAGCCGAAAACGAAGGCCTTTCAGGTGCCGAGCTGTCACTTATGCTGCAGATTGCGCCTCCCGTAGTGTCTGAAAAGCTGTATGGCCTCGAGGAGGACGGCATGGTGCGGCGCGAGCGTGACAAGAAGGATCGCAGAAAGACACATGTATATATTACACCGGACGGAGAGATGGCTCTTGCACGCAGAGATTTCGGCCGGAAGAAATTTGAAGAAAGCATAGGGAAGTGCCTTTCAGAGGAAGAGCAGGCATTGTTTTGCGATATGTGCGACCGCATGATGAAAGGTGTTGATGAAATGTCAGCAGATATGCAGGATGTTGACGACAACACGATCATAAGCTTTTACGAACAGCAGAAGCTCAGGCGCGAAAAGAAGAAGCAGGATGAATATGAGGCTGAAAGGGCAAGTGAAAACAAATAAAAATATATAAAAATAGACCAAAATATATATAAACAAAATATATACAAATATAAAAAAGGCCGATGCAGGAGTATAAATTAGCGTTTAGAAATCTGCATCAGCCCATGTGCATTAGTGTAGAACCAAAGATAAAATATATAGAAAAATAAAGTATCAAAGGCTGTACGCGTTCACGCATTCATTTTATCATCTTTTGCGCATTACTTCAAGTGCAGGCAAATTACAAGTGTAAGCAGCTGCAAGCGAACGCAAATTTTAAGTGGCAAATTTCAAGCGGCAAAGTTTAATTCAGACATAGTAACAGCCTTTTTTACATCATAATCATCGATAAATCACAGATATCGGCGAGCGGCAAACAACCGCTTGCGAAAGTCAAGCAACGCCGACAAAAAGTAAACGCTCGCCTTCGAGCGGCAAACAACCGCTTGCGAGCGTATGTATCGAAATATATAAGTAATAAGTTTAAAAGTTCAAACAAAATTATCGATTATGTATGCATATAGCATTTACATAAAAATACCCACGGCATGTGACTGCGAAATCCTATGCCATGAGTATGTATAAAGAAGTTTCGTTTAACCGTACTTCGCAGAGTCATCATAGCACAAAAAGAGCTGAAATTCAATCGTTTTTAAGCTTCCAAAGAGTGATGCGATGTAGACGTTACAAGTATAGACGAAACGAAAATCAGTTAAAGTAAAATATTTTCAATAGTGAAGGGAGATGAATAAAAGTGCGCCGACTTGCGGCCGTCCGGCGGCCTGACGGAGCGACAGAAAAAACTAAAAGAAAAAGTACTTGAAAACTGAATGTTGAAACAACAGTTAAACGTTGCTCTCACAAAGCAAAGAGCAGCAGCAAAGAAGCCCGGATGATCCGGACAGTAAAAGGAAAGGAGAAACTGAAAGGAGAAAAAGATGTTAAAGAAAAAACATCTCTACAAGATCATAGGTATCATCTCAGCGATGATGCTTGTGCTAGGTACGCTTGCAGTACCTGTGTTTGCAGTCGACACGGCAGGATATGATGTACAGGTGACTACTGTGTCAAGTGAAAATGATGTTAACACTATACGTACTGCACAAGAATTGCTTGAGTTACAGGAAGATGTAGCCGCATTAGGCAATGGAGAGTTTCTTACAGGTACGTATGAATTAACGGCTAATATCAATATGTCCTCGATTGCAGATCAGTGGACCGGTATAGGTGTACCACAGAGTTCAAAAGGCTTTGCAGGTACATTTAATGGTAATGGTCATACTATATCAGGAATCGCTATTTCAAATGCATCAAATGTAGGGCCAAAGGGTGCATTATTTAACCTTACATCAGGTGCTACTATAAAAAATGTTACTGTAACAGGAAGTGTTACATCAAATCGCTTTATCGGAGGTATTGTAGGAAGAACTATAAATAATGCGACAATCGAAAATTGTAATGTAAATCTTACATTAACCCTCAATAACGGCGCAAGCAACTCTATAGGCGGAATCATTGGTCAGTGTGGTTCCGGTGCCGGTACAGGCGGCGGTACAGGTTCAGGCGGCACTACGGGCGGTACAATTGGCAATATTACTATCTCTAACTGCACAGTAAACGGAACATTTACAAGCAATACATCTACTAACCCTGTAGGCGGACTCGTAGGTCATAATTATGCAGGCTATGCTGTAAATGCTTCGGATTGCACAGTTAGAGCCTCATTAAACTGCAGCGGCGGACAGATCGGATCTGTAGTAGGTAAGAATCTTGGAACATTTACGATTTCAAATTGCACGCTTAGTGCCACGTCTTCCACACATACGACTATACCGTATGCAGGTTTAGGCACAGTTACAGTACAGTAAATAAATGTTTTATAGGAGAGCAGAGATAAAAGATGAAAAAAAATAATGTATTAAAAAATGTTGTTTCATATCTCTTGGTAGTGGTTATGCTCCTCTCATTTAACAGCGGAATCAGCGTTTTTGCTGAATCGTCTTCTGATGCGGAGCTCTTAGATGCCGAGATACCTTCATATATAGAAAAAGAAACGATAAACGGTGAAGAATGGCTTGTATTTGATTCGGGCCAGGATATGGAATGGCTCAGAAACCATGTACTCAACAAGGAAGACGGAGAGTATTCCGGAGGTTATTACTGCAGACATAATATAATCCTTAAAAAAGACATAGACATGAAGGAGTATAACGGAAGCAATAATAACGCACAGTATTCCGGCATAGGCTGGGGACAGCAGTGGATAGGATTTGCCGGAAAGTTTGACGGTGACGGACATTCTATCTACAATCTGAATGTATATACAGATACACCTGTAGGACCTAAGGGCTTGCTTTTTAATATAACTAAAGATGCGACTATAAGGAACGTAGCTGTTTCAGGCGAACTTACTGCAAACAGATATATAGGCGGACTTATAGGAAGAACGACAGGTTCTGTGACTATAGAAAATGTAGTCGTAAACGGAAAGCTCAGACTTGAAAACGCCAACTCAAACTCAATAGGCGGAGTAATAGGACAGTGCGGCTCAGGTCAGACTGTGGGCGGAGATAAGATCATAATAAGAAATACGGCAGCCGTAGGAAGTTGTGTAAGCGCGACTTCTACAAATCCAGCAGGCGGACTGATAGGACATGTATACGGCGGCTATGACGTAAATATTGAAAACTCGTATGCGGCATCGGATCTCGAATGCCAGGGCGGCAGTGTAGCCGGCCTGATAGCGGGACAAGGTACCGGTACTTTAAGAATAACAAATTCATATTACAAAAACACGATGGCAGATACATCTATCATCGTTATGAATAACAACGGAGACGCGAGTCCTATAGGTCCTGACAGCTCATTTGTTTCTGTAAAGGCTGTATCAGATGAATACATGAAGTCAGATGATTTTGTAAACGATCTCGGCACGGCATTTAAAAAGGACCTGGAAACACCTGTAGCAAACGGATATCCTATACCTAAATCAATAAATGCAGAAGAACATGAATTTACAGGCTTTGTATGGTCAGGAGAACCAAAGCTCATATATGCAGCAGGTGAAAAATTTGATATTGGAACCTTAACTGCAAAAGCTACTTACGGTTCAAAGGATTACGATGCAGCAATAACTGTATCTAATACAGATGAGTTATCTTTAAATGATAAGACGATAACTGTAACAGCAAGCTTTAATGGGCAGACTGAAAGCAAGACATATGATCTTACGGTTAAGAAGCTTATAAAACTTGAAGTAACAACTCCTCCAAATAAAATAACATATTATGAGGGAGAAAAGTTTGATGCTACGGGTATGGTGGTTACAGGTACATTTGAAGACGAAAACGGAGAGCAAAATACTGAAGAAATCACAGACTATAAATATTCACCTGACACAGCTCTTACAGCAGATGATTTTATGATACGTATACAGTATTTAAATAAATCTATCGCCTATAACATAGATGTACAGAAAAGATATGTAGATCGTATAGAAATAATAAAGAAGCCTGCTAATTTGTTATATGCTGCTGATGAAAACTTTGATTTTTCTGACATGGAAGTATGTGTTTACTACAAAGATGCCCCTATGTTTATGGTAAAGCTTCAGTATACAAGTGGTCAGTCAGGAAATGGAATGTATACATATAAGGTAGTTGGCAATACTGTAAACGTCGAATACACTGATAAGGGAGTTACTTATACACAAAGTTTTGATATAACAAGATTAGCTTCTAATAAACCTAAATTTGTTGATAATGTTTGCATGTTGGAGACTGCTGATGATATGGCGTGGTTTGCAAATCAGGTAAATGGGTGCAATAAATCTTATGATGCAATGCTCGTAAATGACATTGACCTCTCGAATTCAACAGCTTTCAAGCCTATAGGATATGGATATCCGACTCTTGAAAATAGTTATACTTCGGCTGTGTTTGATGGTAATGGTAAAAAAATTATATTAAATATGGTAACTGAATTAGATGTTAACGATATTGGATATACAGGATTATTTGGGTGTGTAAACAATTCAGTTATAAAAAATATTACGGTTGAGGGGAATGTAATAGCCAATGGCATAGACTATTCAATTGGAGGGATAGTTGCAGGGTCATCCAATGGTACTGTTATAGAGAATTGTATAAACAAATGCAAAATACAGGCTTCTAATGAGAATAGTACTGCAACGATAGGAGGAATAGTTGGCTCAATCGGAGGCAATGATAAATTAGTGAACTGTATAAACTATGGAAATATTGATGCGCCGAATCAATATGCAGTAGGTGGTATATGCGGAACAATGTCTGCATATAAACAAGATTTATATATTGAGAAATGTGCTAATTTCGGAGATGTAAACGGAAAAGATGATGTAGGCGGTATAGTTGGTTATATGAGTTCAATGGGTCATATAACAGACTGTTATAGTAAAGGAAATATAACGGGAACGTCTGAGACAGGTGGATTGATAGGTCTTATAAAAGATAAATATAATAAAGTAATAACGCAGTGTTATTTTGCAGGTTCTGTAAAGTCTACCGAAGACGATGCTTCATATGGAGTATCCGGAAAAATTGATACGAAAACAAATCTCGAAATATCACATGTATACTATATAAATAGTATTCCAAATGCTTATCCTGATGATGTAAAAAATAATACAAAAGTAAAAGTGGAAGATGTTTCTTCTAAAACATCTGACGAACTCAAATCAGCTGATATACTGAAGACGCTTGGCGAAGCATTTACGCTGACTCACTCTGAAGCTGCTGGAAACGAAGGCTATCCAGTACTCAAGATGCAGGTAACTGACAAGATGCATACCTGGGACGAGGGTACTGTGACTAAGGAAGCTACTACTGAGGAAGAGGGCGAAAAAACATATAAGTGTACCGATCCTGCGTGCGACGCTACTAAGACTGAGGCTATAGCAAAGATCGAAAAGCCGAGCAGCGGCGGAAGCTCTTCAGGCGGATCCGGCGGCACAGATTCGACAGCTCAAAAGCCGACTGTAAAGGCAGGAGAGGGCGGAAAGGTTTCTTTGTCTGCAGACGGAACTTCCCTGACAATCACTCCTGACGCAGGATATGAGATTTCAAAGGTAACTGTAAACGGAACAGACAAGGGCAGCGTAAGTTCTCTTACGGGACTTAAGACAGGCGACAAGATAAGTGTCGAGTTTGCCAAGAAGTCCGAAAGCGGCGACAAGGCTGTATATAAGGATGTCGCTGACAGCGACTGGTTCAATGAAGCTGTAAACTACGTTACAGTAAAGGGTCTCATGAGCGGAACAGGTCACAGTTTATTCAGCCCTAATGCCGATACTACAAGAGGCATGCTCATGACTATACTTGCGCGCATGTCAGGTGTCGATACTTCAGACAGCACTCCGTGGTATCAGAAGGGTCTCGACTGGGCCGTAACTCAGGGCGTATCAGACGGAACGGCTCCTGAAAAGATTATCACAAGAGAACAGCTTGCGACTATGCTTTACAGATACGCAGGTTCACCGGAGACTACCGGCAAAGTAAACAGATTCAACGATGCCGATCAGGTATCAGACTACGCACTGAATGCTGTAAAGTGGGCTGTGGAAAAGGGCATAATCTCAGGCAACGGAGACGCAGTGACGCTTGATCCTAAGGGACATGCGACAAGAGCACAGATGGCAACCATGATGATGAGATATTGTGAGCTTGCTGCTTAATTTGAGATTTAAGCTTGCAGTTTAGGCTGTAGTTTAAGCTTACAGTTTAGGTTGTAGTTTGAGCGTGAAATTTAATTTTGAAACTTAAGTTTGTAGTTTTGATGTTAAAGTTAGATTTTGTGATTCAGCAGAAATCACAAACAAAATCAGTCGGGCTGCCGCTGTGGACGGCAGCCCGTTTAAAAAAGTGAGGCGTAGCTGCCGTAGGCGGCAGCCCGTTAAAGTGCGGCATGGCCGCGACAAGATCGTTTGGTCGTTTTGGTCATTTTGGTCAAAATGTTGTTTTTGAGATAAATTAGCGGTAAGGGGAGAAGCATGAGAAATTTATTTACGAAGAAAAGACTGCGATTTACGATGATGACTGCGGTGCTGTGCATTATTTTGGCAGCGTCACAGACTGTATGCTTTGCTGCATATAATACCATACCGACTAAGATGTATCCAAAGATGACTGAGGTCGAGATAGCTTCGGGTACATCTCCTGACATGGAAATGCATATAAAATTTTCAAATAATGTTTCCGCGGTAGATGAAGAACAGATAAGGGATGTTCCGGACGGAGACCAAAGTTATATGTATGGAGTAAATGCGAGAAATCTCACAAAGTTCCATATGTACGAAAAGGAAGGAGACAAGGCAGTCTCTGATGAAAAATGGAAAGTAGCGCCTCATCCCGAGGCGAAAAAACAGACAGATACATCCAAATATTTTTATATTTACGGATACGGACTGGATACAGAAAAAGATTATTATATTATAGTGGATGAGGACCTGTATGCAAATATGGGAAACAGCTTGGGAACTTCATATGTCATTGATTTCAATATAGGTAAGGAAACTTGCAGTTTCCACGCTGAGGGCGAGCTGCCCGACGACACTCATACACAGGCACCGCTTACGCTTGATATGACAAGCGTAGAGAACGGGCAAAAAGACGTGCCCGTAGACAGTATTTTTTATTTCAGATTTTCCTTTAATGTGGCAGGCGAGGAAGTGCTTGCGTATAATTCCGAGCAGATGAGCCTGGTGAAGGTGTCTGATAAATCAAAAGTGCCTATAGAAGTGACAAAGGGCGGCGAGATGCAGGAGCTTACGGTAACGCTGCAGGATGCACTTGAGACAGGTACAGAATATAAGTTTGTATTTACGAAGAATTTCGTTGCAAGAAACGGTATCGCTCTTTCGAGTCCTCTGAATCTTTATTTTATAACTGAGGGTGACGGACCTGACGCAAGTAAGAATCCGGGCGACGATTCCTCAGACACAGATGGCGGATCACACAGCGGAGGAAATACTTCGGGCGACCGAAATAATACAGATGATAAAGATGACAAAAATGATACAGACGATGATCTGCCTGTAATTGAAATAGATTATTTTCCTGATATTGAGGATTCATGGGCAAGAAATGATATAAATATTTTGGCTGACATGGGCATAGTTACGGGCTCTACCGACGGAACTTTCGGACCGTCAAGACAGATAACGCGCGCTGAGATCGTTGTGATGCTTGTAAGGCTTTTTGATCTTGACAGTGAAAATATGACTGTTTACAGCGACACGCAGAATCACTGGGCAAGAGGATACATATCGATAGCATCGTCACTCGGATATGTAAAAGGTATAAGCGCAGATAAATTTGCTCCAAACAATATGCTCACCAGACAGGAGATGGCGACAATACTGACGAGAATCGCCGGTTTGAAGGTTGTTGAGGAGACTGCGGACAGCTCGACCAAAGCAGATGCTGCGGGCGGCAGTGATGCAGTGACCGAAGACATTACTCAGTCGGACGCCGGTGAAGCAAATGCCGAAGGCAATACTCAGTCGGATGCTGGTGAAGCAAATGCCAAAGACAGCATTCAGTCGGGCGGCAGCGGCGCAGATGCGAAAGACGCGGCAAATGGCAAAGTTACATTTACAGACGCTTCTGATATAGCATCATGGGCGGCTGAGAGCGTTGAGGCTGTTCGCTCAAATGGCATCGTAAGCGGATATCCCGACGGTTCTTTCAGACCGAAGGCAAATATAACGAGAGCCGAAGCTTGTCATATGATCGTTAATCTCTTGAAGCTTCAGAAAAAGAACAAATAAAAATCGGCGATGAAATCGGTGACGAAAGTTGACGATAAAACCGGCGATGAAACCGGTGGTGAACTCGGTGACGAAATCGGCGACAAACCGGAAAACCCAGCGACAAAATCGACGATTAAGCAAACTAAAATTAATGATTTAATGATTAAATATCGAAATGAAAATTTAAAATGAAAAATCATAAAATAATAAAAATAACAGCTTGCATTTTGCTGACTGTAACTATTATCCTCGTTCCGTTTGCGAGCTTTGCTGCCGGCGACGGTACCGGAGGCGGCAAGGGAGCCGTGGTTCCGCTGTATATGGACTGGTCTTATCCGGCTGACGGGGCTTCGGGCGTGAGCGTTACTCCCGTGATACAATGCAAGTTCAGCCACAATGTTGCGCAATATAATGTACGTGACAGAAACAAAACACTTGTGGAGCTCACCGAAGACGGCGGCGGTAAAGTGGATATAAATGTTTTTATGGCAGATGCGCAGCTTTATTTTGACAAGAGACAATTTATATATGTTTCGCCCGTAAAGCCGCTAAAATACGGCACAGGATATACGCTCACTCTTAAAGAGGGAATACAGGCGAAAAATAATATGGCTACAGATGAGGATCAGAGCATACATTTTGTGACCGGATACGGCCGGTCTGATTTTAATGCTCCGCTGGTTACGCCGCCTGTTTCTACAGAGCTCGATAATACGCAGAGTACGGCAGGCGATGCGGCTGTAACATCCGGAAGCGGCACAAACGGCGAAAATAACGCAGCGGGTGCAAACGGCACTGCGGGCGCGAAGAATGTTAATGCTGCAAAGAGTTTTTTTGATAAAGCTTTCGGAAGCATAGGCGGCCTCATAACCGGCATCGGCAAGACGGATAATAAAACCGGCAGCGGCAAGAAAAATTCCAAAGCTGACAGTGCCGGGAAGAGTGCTGAAACTGACGGCACCGCGAAGAATGATGAAGCTGACGGCATCGGGAAGGATGCCGGAACCGACAGTACCGGGAAGGATGCAGAAACTGACGGTACAGGCAAGGACGGCGACGACAATTTCGAAAGCAGCGAAGAAGCCGGCAATACAGTAAGCTTTATAAAAGAAAATCTGCTTGCAATTATAATTGCAGGGCTGCTGATATTGGCAATAGCGGTCGGAATCATGCGTGCAGCCGCTATGCGCAAGCGATACAGTGCGGCTGAGCTTGCGAGACGCCATAGCGGCGGCGCAAAGCAAAGCGATTTCAATGAGGATGCTAATACAGGCATGCAGGTGCGTGCGAGTGGCAGCGGTGCGAAGCACATAATTTCAATATTTTTGGCATGCATGCTCATTGCATGCTCAGCCGGCTTATACGGAGCGCATATTTCATATGCGAGCGTGCCTAAGTCTTTTAAGATAAGGCTGCTTGTGGGTGAGACTGTCGTGTCGGAAAAGTCATATACCGATGATGAGCTAAGACAGCTTACGCAGACCAGACAGTGCTTTTCCGGAATAGATGAAGAAGGTCTTCCGTGCACCGTTTCCGCGGAGGGAATACTGCTGACTGATTATGTGGTGAGTCAGGGCATTACCGAGGGCGAAATCTCAAAAGTGACTGTATATGCGCCTGACAATTGGCAACGAAGTTTTATATACAATTATTTATATGGTGTGAAAAGATACAGATATCCGCACTTGTCTAAGGCATGGCAAATCGAGAATGGTGAAGCCGATGGCGAATCGTCTGAAGGAGATGCCGGAAACGGAACTGCCGGAGATGCGGAAAACGGCAACGCCGGAAACAGTGGCGTAAACGGAACTGCCGGCGGCGGTACAGGAAACGGTTCATCGGGAAACGGAACGTCCGGTGATACCGGAAACAATGGCGAAAACGGAACGTCCGGCAATGCCGGAAACAGTGGCGGAAACAGTAATGCCGGGAGCGGAACATCCGGCGGTGCAGGCGCAGACGCGTCGGGCACGGTGTCGCTGCAAAGTATCAGTGCCGCAGCTGCCGATGTTGATACTGCGGCTCTCAGAAAATCGGACGCGTCGCAGGTATATCCTATGTTGGCTTTGAGATCATATACGGCCGAAGTAAGCGACGCAGACAGATATGATGCGCTCGGTGCGTCGGAAGGATATCGCTTTTGCTTCGGACAGCTTAATCCGAGCGACGGAGCATATTTGATGTACGGATATAATCTAACAGGTATGGACATTATTGTATCTGCGACAGGTGATTATGCGAGAAGCGTCGGACTTGAGGACAAAACAGGTCTTAAGACCGCGACACCGGGCGGTGCTGATTCCGCAGGCAGTGTCAATGTTCAGGGACCGTATGAGGACAAGATTACGGGGCAGACTGCATCGAGCCTTCCTGACAGTCTGACGATACAGGTAGGATATTTTGGGACAGAATATTATACCATTAAGAAATTTACTTTCGAAGAGCTGGCAAATATGCCGCTCATAAGGCAGGCTTACTCGGGGCGATCGTCTTCGGGCAAGACAGGAACACTTACAGCTCTGGGAGTCAGGCTTGTGGATATTGTGACAGCGGCGGGCGTGGACATTTCTTCTGTCGAGAAATTCGGCTTTTACAGAGAGGATGCGTCTGTGCAGGATATAACATCAGCCGGCGTTACGGCCTCAAGCTCGTGGCTGATAGACATGAACAGATACTATTATCCAAACATGACGAATGTCATAGACTATACTACGGGGAAATCAGGTGCGGCACTTAATGCCGTCAGAACGGATACACTGATAGCTCTTAAGTCTTATTGGGACGAGTCATCTGTACCGGACTTTTTCAAACTGGACGCAACGACGAGATTCCGCCTTGTCTTTGGCCAAACATCAACGAAGTCAGATAATCTCAGCAAATCAATGCCGTGGATAAGTACGATACGGATACAGCTTTATGGCTCGCCGTCGAGTGAAAATTGGCTTGATGATTATTTGGGTAAGACAGTCGGAAGCGGTACCGGCTCAGGCTCGGGCAGCACCGGTTCAGGCAGCGGCGGCTCAGGGTCGGG
>CAVCIY010000094.1:0-13238 GCA_963602445.1 Lachnospiraceae bacterium
GTATCAATTGACAGTATTATAAGCGGCAGCTTTAGCGGAAGCATGATAAAAAATGATTCATCGTCAGGACTTGAGTATGAAAGATATTTGGAGCTTTTGCTTCTGACTGAAAAGACTGAGACAAAGGTAAGGAGAATGATGGATCTTATTCAGATAAATCTGAAGGGTACAGAAAGAAGTGATTTTATATTGGGAAATCTTTTTTGCGGATTTGTTGCTGATGTGAAGCTTCAAAAAAAGAGCATATACTCAGGGATTGGAAACGGAACATTTTCTGTGAAATTGTTAAACAAATATTAGATACAAGGAGGATGCGGACATAGCAAATACAAAGGTAAAAATAAAGACAGGAATGAAAACAAAATATATGGAAAAAAGAGGAAGCCTTGTGGTTGAGGCTGCGATATTTCTGCCGATTTTTATATTGTGTATGCTGTCACTTTCGGCAATTGTTAAGGCCGCTTTTTTGCAGACTTCAGTCTACGAGTGCTTATCAGACGAGATAAAAAATGCGTCACTTACTTCTTATGCAGCTTCAAGCGTTGGTAAAGGTTCAAACAGCGATATTTCATCTATAGCCGTAAACATAACGGGTGCAGGAACTTTTTCCGCAAGATTATCAGACGGACTCAAACAGAGAGGTGTTGACTCTTCTGCCATGAAGGTGAAGTCGTTTGCTTCGGGAGTAAGTAAATTCGGATATACACATTTGATGTGTGCAGATACGCAATATTGCATGAAGCTTGGGCTTCCGGCGGGACCTGTAAATGAGCTTTATCTGAAAAATACCGTATATTATCGTGCATGGGACGGTGAGGATTTTAGTTCGGATGTCTTTTCCTTCGACAGAATGAAAGCGGATGAGAACGGGGACGTAGTTTATGTTTTTCCGGATTCGGGAGAGAAATATCATAATGAAGGATGCAGATATGTGAATTCTTATGCGATTTCAAAGACTGCAAGTAATTCAGTATTTGATGAATATGCGCCATGCCCGCTTTGCATGAAGGGAGGAGCGACTTACGGACAGACGGTTTATGTATTTAAGTATGGGGCATGTTACCACAGTTCGGAATGCAGCTCGGTGACCAAATATACGATTGAGATGGACCATGATGACGCATTGAAGAAGGGATACTGCGGATGCAGTATCTGCGGAGGCTGATCCGATGGAAGAAAGTCTGTATGTAAATCGGGGGGAATCTTATGAAGAAAAAGAAAGCAAAATCAGGAAAACCCGGAAATGCGGGAAACAGAAATGCTGAAAACAGAAGTTCTGAAAATAGAAACGCAGAAAACAGAAATGCGGGAAACGTAGATGCGAGAAGCAGAAATACGGGCAATTTAAGAACGGAATCGAAAAATATTAAGCCGGAAAAAGAAAGAGATTTTAGCGAAGAATATGATATTTTTGAGGCTGAAGATTTTGACAAGACAGTAATACCCGACAGGAAATTAAAGAAGAAGAGAAAAAGAACAAGTGAAAAAAATGATTTTCTCTCGGATTTTACAATCGGTTTTGACGAATCGGCATATACTGTGAGGGAAGAGGACGAAATAAAAAAATATGGAAATTTCCCGGGAAATAATGTCAAACGGGAAAATAAGATTGTATTTGGAAATGACGCATACAGGCAGAGAGGCGGAGAAAGACGACTTCATATGAAATTTGCCAGATCTGCGGTGAGTGATTTTGAAAATAATGTAATTTTGGAAAATCGGTGTGCCGGTTTTCTTCCCATGCACGCTGTGAGAAACGGACAGGATATTGATATTTACTATAAAATGACAGGTTTCGTTCCGCTAAAAACATATGCGGCAAACAGTCTTCGCGACGAAGAAAGTCTTCTCAGGCTTGTTTCGGAGTCTTTGATGTGTATACGGTCATGTGAGGAATATCTTATTTTTCCGGAATATATTTCATTTCGTGCGGAGCATATGTTTATTTCAGAAGCTGACAATTCTCCGAGATTTGTGTACATGCCCGGATTCAGAACTACCAGAAGTATGAGAGATCTGCTTTTGAAATTCATTGATGATGTGGATTCAGCGGCAAGGATTCCTCATACCGGAAGCTTGATAAAAAGCTTTAGAAATCAGCTCCAATCAGAAGAATGCGGTATATACGGATATATTAATCTTGCCGATGAAACAGTGCGAAGATATCAGAGCTTTTCATACGGAGGACAAGGTTTGCGAGACGATATTCTATTAAAGGAGTCTGAGGAGAATGATGAATTCTACGATGGGAAAACAGATTCTTTTATGAGTGTAAAGGAACGTTTTCTGGATTTTGTTGACAATATTCTGTCATAATCTAATATTTTGTCACAAAGTAATTAATAATAGAAAATTACAATATATTCCATAATAGAATATTTCGTTGTAAGCCATAAGACAATATCCGTTATAAGATAATATTATATATCTTCGCCAGTTGACGTTCTTTGGACTAAGGGGTGACTTTTTAAGGCGTTTGGAAACACTTTTGTAATGCTGCGGAGTATACTTTGCTATGGTATTACGTTTTTTATGATGGTATAATGAAAGTTACGAGAAAAGCATTTTTCTAAAATTATATAGAAAAGCAGGAGAAAAATACTATATGGATGGATTTAATACCGCTGTAAAACTGCAGCAGACATTTGAGGACATATTTTCGGATTTTTCAAGAAGAACTACTCCCGCAGAATGGGAGAAGGCTGTGAAAGATGCTCTTCTTATCAATCCTGAAGAAACAAGACAAAAGGCAATAGATTATGTTTTAGAAAACAAAGCACTGCCATCTTCGGCGGCAAAGGCTATACTTGTCACGGCAGATATAAGAAACAAACCTGCGCGTATAGCAGAAATATATACGGGTGCAGTTGTTCGTAAGGCTTTAGAGAGAATCTCACAGAAGCACAATGTGAGATACTCTCTTCTTCCGCATGACTTAGAAGGTGAGAAGATAGCAGCGTTTATGCGCCTTGCTTCTGAAGCCGAAAAGCATATTGAAGCAGATCAGTTCTATCTTGCAGGAAAAAAACTTGCCAAGGCAGAACAAATTATTATAGGACATCCGGACATCGAAATGATGAAAGCAAAGCTATGCTATAAGATGTATGATATATCGGGTGCAGAGAAGCTGCTTGAAAGAATTACAGGAAATAGATATGCTCCGGCCAAGGCATATGAGTTGTACGGCGACATTCTTGTTTTTAAGAATATGAAGGCAAAAGCTCTCGATTCGTATAAAAAAGCAGCACAGCTTTCGGCAAATGGATCAGTGATAAGCAGAGAACTTTATTCTAAACTTGTCAAACTTAGCTATGAGCTTGGCAGTGAAGTAAATTATATGACAATTTCCGAGGATGATCTAAGAGACAGCATCAAGGATGCCGAAGATTTCCTTGACAAAGGCGACGAGAATTCGGCATGCGAAATTTATCAGAGAATCATTGCCGCTGACTATAGCAGATTTGAGGTTTATCTTCCGCTTGGAAGAATTTTTGTCAAAAGAGGCGAACTCGAGTCAGCAGAATATCTCGCCGATATTATGCTTGATTTTGACAGCAATATTTCAGGAGCCCACGTACTTAAGGCAATGGTTCTTGAGGCGCAGGGAAACCAGGACGATGCGCTTTTCTATTATGATTGGGCGCTCAAGAACGATCCGGATGATATCTATGCAGTGATTCCGAAGCAGTATATTATTGCCAAAAAAGACAACAATAAAAAAGCAGCGGAGAAATTGTCGGAAGGACGTAAAAATCTTGAAAACAAAAAGATTCCCGTTCTTGTCGAAGGCGAAGATGACCGGACACATTTGGACAGTGAAGTTCAAAAAATAATCGAAAGTGCCGACGAATTTCTTATGAACGGAAGAAGAAGCGAAGCATTTTATTACTTTAAGAAAAATAGCGGAATATATGAAAATTCGCCTGAAATCAAATTCCACAAGGCTCGCATTCTGTATACAATGGACCGCAATGCGGAGGCGAGAGCTCTTTTCAGAGAACTTAAAGAAGAAGCTTCGATGAGTGATCGTGCGTCAGACATTATTTATGATATCGATTGTAAAATAACGGAGCTTGATAAAAAAAGCGGTATAAGCGCTGAGCTCCTTCCTGAGATATATTTTAACGCAGGACTCGTAAATGAATGTGTAAAGTCTCTGTCAGGCATAAGTGAGACAAGAATGTCGCCTGAGTTGAAGGCACTCAAGGCACGCTGCGAAATCGCCTCGGGAAATTTCACAGATGCTCTCAGACTCATGCGGGAGGCTCTTGAGGATGATGAAAATACAGTTGGTATAAGAACTTTATGCGGAATTATTCTTCAGTCTAAGCATGATGACGAGGAAGCACTTAAGATGTACGAATCAGCTGCCGAAAGAGACGAAGACTCGTCAGAGGCATATGGGCTTATTGCCGCATTATTATATAATCTCGGAAGGGATGATGATCTTCTTAATCTTAAGAAAAAGCTGGATGAAGAAGAAATCCGTGTTTATGATGTGGATGGCTATGTGGGACTCACTTACATCAATCATTTTAAGAAAAATCAAAATGAAGCCGCATTGCTTCTTGAAAATGCGTTGAACGCCGGCAGCTCAAATATAGAATTTTATAAGAAAGCTATCAGTACTTATGTTTATGACAAAAGATATAATGCAGCATATCAGGTTGTAGAATCAGGTCTTGCGGTGCATGAAGCATCTGAGGATCTTCTCAAGCTTAAATCCGAGATTTTGCTGAATCTCGGGCATGTAAAATCGGCAGATACTATCATGAGTTATCTGCTGCGACAGAATCCTGAGGATGCAGAGTTGTGCTATATACAGGGCATGATAGAAACCAAAAAAGGAAACGAAAGAAATGCCATAAGATGGCTCAGACATGCTGCGGAGCTTGAAACAGACAGACACCTTTTCGCTTATGCATATGCTGACAGGTGCTTTGATATCGGTGACAAACACAATGCAAAGAAGTATTACTCCAGAGCAATCGAGCTTGACCCAACAGATTATATTTCTCTGAAGAGAAGAGCTGTGCTTCTTGAAAAAGACGGGGATGATGACGCTGCCATCGCAGATGTTCGTGCCGCACTTAGGATTCATCCTGATGATGCGGAAGCATTTGTTATTCTCGGAAATATTGTTGCCATGTATGATATCGAGGATACTATAGAAGAAGTGATTGTCGGCGAGCCGGATCCGGATGAGGCTGACAAAGCAAGTCAGCAGAATGGTTTTGACGCTTCGGACGCCGTTTTCGATGAGAAAACAGAACAAGCGAGTGACGCAGACAGCAAAAATGACGGCTTAAGCGATAAAATTTCGGAAGAAAATACTGATGCTGCAACAGATTTTAACTTACAAAAGAAGCATTCTTTCAATATATCCGACATGATTAGCAAGTATGAAAGCGGTGAAGACCTTCATGCAAATCTCGAAGATCTTGTTGAAAAATACAGTACTGATCCGGAGTTCTATTTTGCGAAGGCCATGAAGATCGATTCGTCATATCGTCAGAGCTACATGAGCATGGCAAAGTTTAAGGCCGAGAAGAAAGAATATAATGCCGCACTCGATTATATACAGATCGCTATTGAGCTTAAGCCTTCGCAGGCGGATGCATATATGCTTAAGGGCAGTATCTGCAATATTATGAGAAATAACACAGATGCCGTAAAATGCTTCAAAAAGGTCGTATCGCTCGAGCCCGACAACTACAAGGCTTACAGCTATTTAACAAAATGCTGCAATGAAGAGGGCAGATACAGAGAGGCACTTTCTGCAGCAGAACAGGGACTGAAGATAAAGAACAATTTTCTCAATCTGTATGTAAATAAGGCTATTGCTTTATATCATCTCAAGCGGTACGAGGAAGCAGTAAAGGCATGCAGCAAGGTGGTGCGTGAATATTCGAGCAAGGTTGATGTTCATGCCATAGAAAATACATATAAATATCGCGGACTTTCAAATGAAAAGCTTGGAAATTACGAAAAGGCATTGTCTGATTACCGAAAGGTACTCAGATACAATCCAAACAGCTCATTTATCAAAAGAAAGATTGATGAGATTCAAGATATTCTTGAGGAGCAGGACGCAAATCTGAAGCTTACATCCATTATTAGAAGAAAATTCAGAAACAACGGTGATGCATAAGGAAAGGGAGACGGTTGTAATGAATATTAGTGAAAAGATAATGATATTTGCCGGGTCTGATTCAGCAAAGGAATTGACAGAAGCTTTGTCGGAGCAAATTGACGATATGTATGTGGTGTCGGATGATTATTACGGAAAAAGGCAGACTATCGTTGGAAACATAACGATGCTGTCAAGACAGATGGATGAGGAAGATATAAAGAAATGGGTTGAGCGTGTCGGTATCAAAATATTGATAGACGGTACGCAGGTTCAGTGCAAAAAGGCTTCCGAACAGCTTCGCCTTGCGGCAGAGCAAAACGGACTCGAATATTATAAGATTCAGGATAAGATGGAAATTGATTATTCGAGGGCTGTGAAGTGCAAGACTGCCGACGATATTGCCACTTTGGCATCAAATAATGTCGGCAGAATTTTGATGATAGGCTGCGAAAGCATAGTAGAGGAGATTGTAAAAGTAAAGGATGAAAGACTGAAAAACAGAGTAATTGCTGTTTTACCGCCTACAGAAGAAAATATAAAGAGATGCAAATTATCCGGATATCCTGACGAAAATATCGTATGCATGAGCCTCCCGCAGAAGGCGGAGGTTTTTGCAGGCCTTAAGGAAGGCATGGACGCAAACTTTATAGTGACTTCTGCCGATGATCTGTCGACATTGAAGGAATGCCTTTCAGCTGCGGAGCTTATAAATTCAAGGACAGCAATTTTGGGGCAAATTGGCGAAGCAGACGGAATACCTGCAGATCAGCTCTGGGATACTTTTGCAGAAAGGTTTGGTCTTGACCGATGATACCTCTTTCTACAGCGATGCGTCCATCGCGTCTCAGTGATTTCAAAGGACAGAAGCATTTTATGTACGAAGGCTCTCTGCTGTATAATTCTATAAAGAATAAGACGTTTGAATCTGCAATTTTTTACGGACCTTCGGGAACCGGCAAAACGACGCTCGCAAGGATAATTGCTGCTGAGATGGATGCTTCATTTTGTGAGATAAACGCATCGTCTTCAGGAACCAAGGAACTAAAAGAAATTCTCGACAGAGCAAGGCTTAGATTCTACGGCATCGAGCAAAAGACGACATACTTGTATGTTGATGAGCTTCACCGATGGAACAAACTTCAGCAGGACGCACTTCTCAAAGCTCTCGAAGAAGGTGTCATAAGATTTATCGGCAGCACTACCGAAAATCCTTATTTCTCCGTAAACAACGCCATTATAAGCAGAGTGCGCGCACTATATGAATTTTACAGACTTGATACAGAGGATATTATAGAAATTCTTCAAAGTGCTTTGCAGGACGAGGAACGAGGCCTTAAAAAGCTGAATATTTCCTGCGATGATGATGCAATGCGTATGATAGCGGAGCTCAGCAACGGCGATGCAAGAATCGCACTTGATACGCTCGGATTCATATCTGAAAATATTGAAATCGGAGCTTCGATAGATACGGCTGTTGTAGGAGAAGCGATGCAGACAAAAACTGCATTTTTCGACAGACGTGAAGACAAATATAATCTTCTCTCCGCGCTTCAGAAATCTATTAGGGGCAGTGATCCTGATGCAGCGATTCATTATCTTGCGAGACTTATAGAAGGAGGCGCAGATCCGCAAACTATAGGAAGAAGGCTTCTGGTAATTGCTTCTGAAGATATAGGGATGGCCTTTCCGCAAGCGGTCAGCATAGTAACTTCGTGTGTGCAGGCTGCTCTTATGACAGGATTTCCTGAAGCAAGGATAAATCTTGCGCATGCAGTTATCTTGCTCGCTTCGAGTCCTAAGTCAAATTCTGTTATAACCGCAATCGACGAAGCTATAAGTGACATCAGGCAAAAGAAGATAGATGAGGTTCCGAGACACCTCATGGACTCACATTATAAGGGCGCACAGGACAGGGGCATAGGTTCATACAAGTATCCTCATTCATACGGTGGATATGTGGAACAACAATATCTTCCGGACAATCTCTATGAGGAGGGAGTTCGGTATTACAGGCCGCTAAAAAACGGAAGAGAACCGGCATTCGCAAATTATCTTAAGAATCTGAAAGGAAAAGACAACGATGGCTGATAAAGTGGTTTTTTCTTCAGGAAAAAAGACAATCACTGTTGCTGAATTCTCCGGATTTTGCTACGGAGTCGAGGCAGCTATAAAGAAAACCGAAGATGCCGCAAAATGTTATGCTCACGCTGAGGAAAACGGCGGTTACAAGGCCTTCCATAGCGATGGAAAAGATGATAAAAAAACAAAGGTTTACACATTCGGACCGATTATTCATAATGATGATGTTGTGAATGACTTGAAAAAAAAGGGCGTCGATATACGCATGAGCACTGAAGAGGTTTCTTCGGACGATATTATTGTCATAAGATCTCATGGGATAAGTCGCGATACGGAGAATATCCTTCGCGAAAGATCAGAGGCTGTGATAGATGCGACATGCCCTTACGTGAAGGCTATTCACAATAAAGTGTCAAAAGCTTATGAAGCCGGCAGGGATATCATTATCGTTGGGGATGCGTCACATCCGGAAGTTATCGGAATCAACGGATGGTGTGAAGACAGTGCTTTTATTTTGAACGGAACTGAAGACATCGAAGTGATCAAGAATATTGCCGAGATTTGCAAGACCCGCCGCGATGCTAAAGTTGAAAGCGGCGATACTAAAGTTGAAAGCGGCGATGTTAAAGCTGAAAATAGCGACATGCAAAGCAGGATGCTGGTAGTAGCTCAGACGACAATGAATCGAGAAATATGGGATGTCTGTACTGAAAAGATAAAATCAGTTATCGCTGATGCCGAAATCAGCTGTACCATATGCAATGCAACGGTAAATCGCCAGCGTGCATGCAGGCGTGTTGCCGAAAATTCCGATATGATGATTGTCGTTGGAGGGAGAAACAGTTCGAACAGCAGAAAATTATTTGAAATAGCTTCCAAGTTGTGTACAAATACATTATTTATTGAAAATATATCATTTTTGCCATTGAAAGATATAGCAAAATATAATAAAATAGGAATATCGGCGGGTGCGTCAACACCCGCACGAATTATCAAGGAGGTTATTTCTAACATGAGTGACATTATCACAAACATCGACGAAGCCAACGAAATGAATGCTTATATGGCAGAAATCGAAAAATCTTTAAAAATGCCGCAGCGCGGTGAAATCGTAAAGGGTGAAATCATCCAGATGAGCGATCGTGAAATCTACATCAATCTCGGTTGCAAGAAGGATGGTATCATTCCTAAGGATGAGATGGTTCTTCCTGAGGGAGAAACTATTGAGTCTCAGTTCAAAATGGGCGATGTCGTAGAAGCAAAAGTTATAAAGACTGACGATGGCGACGGCAATATCCTGTTATCACGCAAGAAGATCGAACTCAGTGCGCACTGGAATGAAATCTCAGCAGCTTATGAAAATAAGGAAGTAGTAGTTGTTAAGGTTATCAGAGAAGTTAAGGGCGGAGTTATTGCTGCATACAAGGAACTGACAGGCTTTATACCAATGTCACAGTTAAACGATAGATATGTTGAAAAGGCTGACGAATTTATCGGTAAGGAACTGGAAGTTAAGGTTACAAGAGTTGACAGAAACAGAAATAAGGCTGTATTCTCTCACAAGGCTTACCTCAACGAAGAAAAGAGCAAGAGACTTGCTGAGATCTGGGCTACTCTCAAGGTAGACAGTGTTGTAGAAGGTACAGTTATGAGATTTACTGACTACGGTGCATTTGTTGACGTAGGCGGTATTGATGGTCTCCTTCATATTTCTGAAATTTCATGGGGTAAGCTCAGACATCCTAAGGAAGCTCTTGAAATCGGACAGAAGATTAATGTTAAGATCCTTTCCATGAACGAAGAAAAGGGCAAGATTTCTCTTGGTCTCAAGCAAAATACTCCTGAACCATGGTCGGTAATCAATGAAAATTATCATATCGGTCAGGTTGTAGAAGGTAAAGTTGTTCAGATTAAGGAATATGGCGCATTTGTTGAGCTCGAACCTGGCCTTGACGGTCTCGTTCATATTTCTGAGATTGCTCACAAGAGAGTTGCCAACATCGCTGATGAAATCAGCATCGGTCAGATTGTAAATGCAAAGATTCTTGACATTGATGAAGAAAAGAGAAGAATCAGCTTAAGCATCAAGGCTACAATTTCACCGGACGAAGAAGCTGCAGCAGATGCAGCAGCTGAGGCAGAAGCAGCTGAAGAGGATGCACCTGTAGAAGAAGCAGTTGCAGAAGAAGCTCCTGTAGAAGCAGAAGAAGCAGCAGTTGCAGAAGAAGCTCCTGTTGAGGAAGCAGCTGAGTAAGAAGCTCCTGTTGAGGAAGCAGCTGAGTAATAACTGCTGACTATTTTCGGATATTATTAAAGATATTCAGACAGGAATTCAATTCTGATTTTTAAGCCGGAACTTAAAAGTTCCGGCTTTTTAAATATGAAGCTTCGATTTTTGCGACTTTAAGCGGGTTATGATTTAAGCTGAGCTTTGACTTTTGCGATTTTAAGCCGGGAGCTTTGGCTTTTATGATTTAAGCCGGGAGCTTTGGCTTTTATGATTTAAGCCGGGAGTTTTGCCTTTTATTATTTAAGCCGGAAGCTTTGCATTTTGCGATTTTAAGCGGGAAGCGCAGGAAGCTTTGGCTTTGCAGGTCGGATTATTATGCTCCGGCAAAGAGATTGATTTAATTGATTTAAGAAAAGTATATGGAGGAGGTCTACTATGAAAAATATTATCCTTATAGGTATGCCGGCGTGCGGAAAGAGCAGTATAGGGGTAATCCTTGCAAAGACCGCATCCATGTCTTTTGTCGATACTGATATTATTATTCAGGAAACCGAAAATACTAAGCTTCAGGATATTATTAACTCCAGAGGGATGGACGAATTCCTGAAGGTTGAGGAAAATGCGTTGTTGTCGGTTGATTTCGAAAATACTGTAATAGCAACAGGCGGAAGTGCGGTATATAGTGAAAATGGTATGAATCATTTGAAAGAAACCGGTACTGTGGTTTATCTCAAACTGCCGCTGTTTGTCATTCAAAAGAGACTTAAAAATATTCACACCAGAGGAATTGCTATGAAGCCGGGGGAAACTTTGGCCGATCTTTATGCTTACAGAAAGCCTTTTTATGAAAGATGGGCGGACATAACTATCGATTGCGAAAATCTAACAGTAGAAGAGGTTGTAGAGGCAATTATAAAAGAATTTGAGTAAATCGTAAAAAGACTGACGATCTGGCAAATGTAACGATTGTCATGATAAAAGATAGAATAATCGGCAGAGGCAATGCTGCAGCGGTAAAAAGTCGGAATAACCATGAAAGACAATGCTGCAGCAGTAAAAAGTCGGAAGAGCCGTGAAAGGCAATGCTGCAGCGGTAAAAAGTCGGAAGAGCAGTGAAAGGCATTTTGCAGTTGTTAAAAGCTCGGAGAGCCGGGAAAGGCGATGCTGCAAAAAATAAACAGATTTAAAAGGGGGCTGTCGCATTAACTTTTATGAATGTGATATGCTCCCTCCTAAGTGACAAGTTTTTATTATTTTACTTGTCTACCTAGAAGGGAGCATATCAGTTAATGCGACAGCCCTTGGTTTTTACCTGCGAGAAGAGCTGAGCAGCTCTTTTGCGCTTGTTATTGTATTTTTTGTAACATTATCTCCGCCAAGAAGCCTTGAAATTTCAATGATTCGTTCGTCTTCTGACAGCTTCTTGATTGTGGTGTAGCTGCCGGAATCATCCTCATCCTTTGATATTAGATATTGGTGGTCACCTGATGCTGCGATTTGCGGAAGATGCGTGATGCACAAAAGCTGGTGCTTCTTTCCTAGTTTAGCCATCTTTCTTCCGACTACGCTTGCTGTTATTCCGCTGATACCTGTATCGATTTCGTCAAATATCATCGAGGCTGAAGATTCGACGCCGTTTTCAATGCATTTAAACGCAAGAGAAATGCGGGATATTTCGCCACCGGATGCTACTTGCGCTAATGGCTTCATTTCGCCGCCCTTATTTGCACTAAAGAGGAAAGAAATCTCATCGCAGCCGTTTGCTGTATATTTTTTTCTTCCGTTTGAGTCAAGAAGCGGTGAAATATCACATTTGAAATTTACATTTTTAAAGTTGAGCTCGAGCAGATGTTCTGTCATGACCTTTGAGAGGCTTTCGGCTGCCTGCTTTCTGATCTCGGTAAGATTTAAGGACAATGTTTCGAGCCTGTCAATGTCTGCTCTGATGGCTTTTTTAAGTGACATTTCCTTTTCTTCGGAATTTTCAAAGCTGTCGAGCTCTTTTTTTATTTTTTCGTCATATTCCAGTATGGCATTTATGCTTCCGCCGTATTTTCTCTTGAGTCTGTCAATAAGATCAAGACGCTCCGAAATAGCATTTATATCCTCCGAAGAAGGTGAAATGCTGTCTCGCGCACGGCGAATCTCCGAACACAGGTCTTCAACAGCATATCTGCAGCTTTGCACTGATTCAAGAAATGAGGAATAAGAAGCCCCGTAATCCGAAATTGACTGAAGAAGCGATTCACATCTGCCCAGTGGAGTTTCAGAGAGAAGCTCGTAAGATTCGCTGAGAGCATTAAAAATCTTTTCGCTGTTTTGCAATGACAAAAGCTGTTCGCTAAGAATAATGTCTTCACCTTGCTTGATCGCAGCATTTGAAATCTCCTCATGCTCATACCTGAGAAAATCTTGCTTTCTTAGCCATTCGCTGTGATTTTTTCGAAGAGTGGAAAGAGCATGCCTGTCAGCGAGATATGCCGAGTAAGCCTCAGATATCTCGGTCAGTGTCCGCGAAGCGTGCTTGCCGGCATACCTGTCCAGAATTCGCATATGCTCATCTTCGTTCTTTAGAAGATGATTGTCATATTGGCCGTGTATGTCAATAAGATTCGATGTAATGCGTGAGAGTACACTTAAAGTGACGATTCTTCCGTTTATCCGCGCGATACTTTTGCCGGTGGCAAGTATATCTCTTGATATGATGAGCTCAAAATCTGAGTCGAGCTGCGTGTGCGTATCTTCGTAGTCGAGCTGCGTGTGCGTATCTTCGTAGTCGAGCTGTGTATGCGTATC
>CAVCIY010000095.1:0-13146 GCA_963602445.1 Lachnospiraceae bacterium
CTTCCCGACCCTCCAGCGCCCGGATCCGGCAAAACGACCTCCGCTCCTCACGAACCGCTCCGCTTCCCGACTCTCCAGCGCCAAAATCAGAAAACAAAACCCGCCCGCACCTCTGACTTCTCAGCAGTGCAGCCGGATATCTGTCTGACATCGCGAACCGTTTCGGCTCATCGCGCTTGCGGAATTCTTTTGCGAAATTCTTTATTATTTAGGTTCCTTCGGTATATTGCGCTTGTGGACATTTTCATTGCGAATATAATACTCAAGAAGCCTCAACACATACTCCGGCGCATGGCGATTGTCGCGCTCCCACTCTGTAACTGTCCTATACGGAATCTGAAAGTATTCGCAGAATTCCTTTCTGTTCATTCCTGTAAGATAACGAAGTTCCTTGATCTTTGCGCTTGTATTATTATCCATATCTATCTCCTGTTATTTTTACCCACTTTGAATGTGTCTGCGATACATTTTCCTTTACAGTTTACTTCTAACCAGTCCCAACCGCCGCCTACGACACACCATTGTCATTGCAAAGTGTGCTGCACGATAATGATATCATATTTTTCGAGATTTCACTACTGTATTTGGCATAATATAGTAAGATAATGTGCCGCGATGCGATTCCGCAATGTGTCAAGGTGATGTTTTCCGCAATGTGTCGCCGCAATATAATGCCGTGATGTAATGCCATGATATGCCCGCCGTGATGCAATTCCACAATGTAATGCCATGATATGCCCGCCGTGATGCAATGCCGCAATGTGTCGCCGCAATGTAATGCCGCGATGCGATTCCGCAATGTGTCAAGGTGATGTTTTCCGCACAATGCGTCCGACATGAAAAAAATCAATATTTTTGATGGATTATTTCTGTAATCGTGTTAATATTTAAGTGGAATTATGATTTATCTGCGTCGTCCGCCGAGAGCCATGCGCTGTCCGCCGGGAGCCGTGCGCCGTCCGCCGGAAAATCGCAGGCTGTCCGTCTCCGTCTGAAACTCACAGAACATCGAATGAGACCGCCGAATGCAGACCACAGTTGTCGTGAAGCCGCAATCCGTCCGACGGTCGAACTTATTAATTATTGATTTGATGATGATATTTACGTGCTTTTGATGCTATCGGTATGTGCGCCGCATGTGATGCGATGTGTATGCCACACGTGGTGTGATGCGATGTGTGCGCCGCATGTGATGCAGTGTGTAAATCGCACGTGATGTGATGCGGAGAATACATGTAAACCGATATGTAAACCGCATATACAACGAAAGGAGAGTATTATGATATATAAGAACTTTGGGGATATTAAGCTTTCGTCACTCGGACTCGGCTGTATGAGACTGCCGGTTATAGACGGGAAGGAATCTCAGATTGATAAAGAAGCGACTGCCGAGATGATTGCATATGCAATGGAGCACGGCATAAACTATTATGATACGGCATGGGGATATCATGAGGGAAATTCCGAGACGGTCGTAGGCGAGATTTTGAGCGGCTATCCTCGCGAAAGCTTTTATCTTGCTTCGAAATTTCCGGGTTATGACCTTCCGAATTTTGAAAAGGTTGAAAAGATCTTTGAAAAGCAGCTTAAAAAGTGCAAAGTCGATTATTTTGATTTTTACCTCTTCCACAATGTATGTGAGATGAATATCGACTCATACCTCGACGAAAAGTTCGGCGTCTACGATTATCTTACGGAGCAGAAAAAAAACGGCAGGATAAAGCATCTCGGCTTCTCATGCCATGGTGAGTATGATACTGTCAAGCGTTTTCTCGAGGCATATGGAAAAGATATAGAATTCGGCCAGATCCAGCTCAATTATCTTGACTGGGATTTCCAGGACGCAAAAGCAAAGGTTGAACTTTTCAGAGAATATAACATTCCGATCTGGGTAATGGAACCTCTTCGCGGCGGCAGCCTTGCACACCTCGACGAAGAGCATGCTGCCCGCCTTAAGGAAATGAGGCCTGACGAGAGCGTTCCTGCGTGGGCATTCCGTTATCTTCAGAGCTTTGATGACGTGACTGTTGTCCTCTCAGGGATGTCAAACTTCTCACAGCTCAAAGAAAATATCGAGATATTTGACGAGAGCAAGCCTCTTTCAGAAGCAGAGATGAAAGCTCTCTATGACATCGCGGAAGAGAAGACAAAGAAAACGGCTCTTCCTTGCACAGCATGCCATTATTGCACATCATACTGTCCGCAGGGAATCGAGATCCCAGAGATTCTCAGGCTTTACAACGAGCACGTCTACACAGACGGCGGTTTCCTCGCGCCTATGGCAATGATGGCGATTCCGGAAGATAAACAGCCTTCCGCATGCATCGGATGCGGCTCATGCGCCGAAGTTTGCCCGCAAAATATTGATATTCCAAAGGCAATGAAACACTTTGCGCAGTTGCTCGCCAAATAATTAAATGCAAAACCAAAAATTGCAAACCTAAAACGCAAGCCTAAAACGCAAACTGGCAGCGTAAGTTGCCGGCGCAAGCCTAAAGCGTAAGCCTATAACGTAAGTTGCTGGCGCAAGCTAAATGCGTAAGCCTATAACGTAAGTTGCCGGCACAAGCTAAAAGCGTAAACTAAAAGCGTAAGCTTGAAACGTAAGCCAACATCGTAAACTAAAAGCGTAAGCTGACAGCGCAAGAAGAATTTGCAAGAAAGCTGCCGCATTGACGATTTTTCAGCGTCAATGCGGCAGCTTTTTTTCACATTCAACTATTCTTAAATTTCCTCGCCAATGCGGCAGCCTTTTTTCATACTCGGGAGCTCCTAAATTTTCCGTCAGCTCCTAAATTTTCTTTTTTCGTTTGCGTCTCATAGAATATCCCAGCAGTAAGCCTCCCGCCGTAAGCAGCATTCCGCCGATTGTGAACAGGTGCGTACCGGCTCCGCCGGTCCCAGGAAGTAAAATGCCGTACTGCTTTTTTTCATTTTTGTACACATAAGCAAGCTCATTTTCGTTCCATTCGATCATTTCACCCTCGGCGGCATCCGGAATCGATACATTTCCTTCTGCGTCAACCGTTACGGCATGAACGCCCTCGTCCGGTTCGTACCCGGTCGGAGCTGTCGTCTCCTTCAGGTAATATGTATTGCCAAGCGTCAGCCCGTCCAGCAGATAGATGCCGTCACCGGAAGTATGCGAAACCTGTACCTCCGTCTGGCATGTACTGTCGCTGTACAGTCTGAATTCCGCTCCGGCCAGTGCCTCGCCGCTGTCACTGTCCGTCTTTTTGATTTTAAACGATGCGGTTTTGGAGTTGATAATCTGAATTGTGCTGTCCATCTTCATCGGCACGCACCCAAGTGCCTCCAGTGCGTCCTTCTGCTCGTCCGTAAAGTTCTTTTGCTCCTGAGTGCCTTCCGGAGCCATAAAGTAAAACCAATGCTTTGTCGTATCATGCACATAGCCGGTCAGTGAGTCGGTCTCTATCAGATAGTACGGCGTGTATGCCTGCAATGTGCACTGTCCGGCAGTGCCCTTTGTGCCAAAGGCTATCTTTCCGTCTTCACCGGTAACCGCGGACGCAAGCTGCGTTCCGTCTTTGTCGAAAAGAGCAAAGCCGACATTACTCAGAGAACTGATCTGTCCGCCGGTAGACACGGAATCGATTTTCCAAACGTTGAGTGTATAGCTTTGTCCGCTGACACTGCCTCCGGAGCTCTCAATAACCTTGTCGTATGTGACCTCACTGTTACTGTTCGATATGCCGCGAAGATTCGCCTTGTTTGTCACGGTAACAGTCTCGCCAAGGACACCTTTCACTTCAGCAGGATAAGACAACTCAAGCTTCCAATCACGGAGATCAACCTGCTCCCCTACCATACTCGCAAACCAAGTAATCCCTTTGAATGCCTCACAGAAAGTATCCACGGTATAATTCTGCCCGTCCTTTTGACCCAGATTTATATTGACTGTCAGACCGCTTGCCGTCAATTCCACCGTATATGAAGCATCCGCAATTTCGGCAATCGCACATACATCATCAAAAGTAATGGCTTTTTCTCCGTCTTTATGTACAAAGCGCAGCTGCAGATTTTCCACATCCGGAGTAAGCGAGCTGCTGTCCATATAGTCATCAATAATAAGCTGCGACTGGTCGCTGAGAGCCGCCGCACTTAAATCGACTTGTATCTTAAACAGCACCATATTCTTATCATCCTCTGACAGTTGGCACGTCTGCGTCCATTCCCAGTTGCCTGAGCTTTCGTTGTATTTGAATGTGTAGCAGTTTGCCGTGTTGTCGTGCTCGTGGCTCGCTGAGTCTGTCAGTGTCTTTTTGCTGATGTACTTGGCGAAGGAGAAGGTTGTCTCTGCCTTGCCGAAGCGCGTACCGTTGTTGTCTGTTGCAGTTACGATATTGTATACATCCTTGTATTCACTTCCTGTCCCTACCGGTGTCAGGTCATAATCCAGCCTATAAGAGAAATAGACATATTCGGTTCCCATTTCCGCTATATAGGAGCATGGCATGTAAAGTGTAAATGTGTGATTGTCATCATCAACGATTGTGTAGAAGGAAAAATTCTCCACCTGTTCTATCACACCGTCGTGTTCTGCAAAAGCTTCCAAATAACGAAATGTTGTCTTCCACGTTGTCCCGGTAAAACCGGACGGTGTTTCGACCTGCTCGGTGTTCATCCACCAACTGCCGTATTCTTTCGCATAAATCGGTACAGTCACACTTTCGCCATTTGCTTCCAATCGCAGATTGTACGAATCTTCACTAAAAGAGAGACGTGAATCATATGTATCCGTAATAGCTACATAACCTGCTTCTCCGAAGCCGACATGCTCAGTATCCACATCCACGGTATAGTGTACCTTATCGTTATCAGAATCATATTGCCCGGTTTTATCCATTGAAACTGAGTCTTCACGGTCGTTGATATCGAAGCGAACCCTTGCATTTTTATCAAGCCAGCGCTCTTTGCCTTTCAAATCTTTGAACCTGCAGCTGACATAGTTAGTCAGGTAGTCACCGTCCACGATGCCTTCACTTTTCGTCTTATACTTTATCGTAACGACATATCCGTCCGCATAATCGCCGACTGCCGCCGGCAATGTGAAGAAATCATTTCTTTTTTCTTCATCATACACGGAACCCGTAAATCCGAATTGCTCGCCGCCGTCGTTCCAATAATATGCGGCAAAGTCTTTCAATGCCTGAAACTCATCCGCTGAATAATCAGGTGTGGCTGTATCGCCGGAAGCTGCAGTATAAGGAGAAATCGAGAGGCTAAACACGTCGCCGACACCAGTGCCGTTTTTCGACGTATCAACAGGAACATCTCCGCTGTTGTACTCTACCACAGCTCCGGTACTGTCAATCAGCTTTGCGTACTTGGTTTCTCCGTTGACTGTATATTTCGGCATATTATCAAGCAGTGCGAAGCCTTCAATCTCTCCGCTGCCCGGAAGTACCATATACTTGATCGTCCACTCAACGATCCTATTTTCCTGATCAACGATTTGCCCCTCTTTTTGAATCTCGAGTTCGATATTTCTGGCATTCGTTTCGGTTCCGACACCGATCTCACCGCCGAAAAGGTCTTGGAATTGGCTGAATCTCGCACCTGCGGCATTGTTCAGCTGCTTGGCGGAATTATCCACTATAGTCGTATAATAGCTTATCAAATAGACATATCGATTTTCGCCGTCACTCGAAGGAACAGTGTAGGTCCAGCTGCGCCCGTCAGCGGACAATGCCAGGCCCTGTGTGTTGTCGGTCCAGTCAGTAATGGTATCCGTGCGGATTAAAGTTCCGTTGCTTTCATAAACATTTATGACAAAGGACTTTGTCAAGTCATATGACAAAGCTTCAGACTGAAGTGCGTCAAAAATCTCGGTTCCAGCCATAGGAATGTTGCCGCCGTCATTGATCGTCAGATCCCATTTTATATGATCGTCCTGCATGGCCGCTTCTTTTTGTATGATATGATTCTTGCTGCCGTAATAGCTCCATTTTTCGGTGGCTGTCAATTGATCCGGTATCTCATCGGAGTACACGCTTGCGGTGTTTGTCGTGTTTAGCGTACAGCCGTATACGTCGGCTTTAAACGTAGACGTCAGCGGATATTCCATAGGGTAGCTTACTGTCAGCGTGTCACCGGCATCCATATCGAGATTGCTGCTAAGATCAGTTAAAAATGTATTTAGTGATTCCTGATCTTGTACTTCCGCAGTTGCCAGCGTAGTCTCAGTTCCGCTCTTGTCTTTTATGACAGCAGTTATCGTTCCGCCTGTTTTAAGCTGAGCACCGAGGCTTTCCGTATGCTGAACGCCGTCTGAGTCAGTATAATAAATCTCACCAAATGAAATGCTGTCGCTCAACCGGACGTCGCTCTGCGCCGTATCGGCAGTTACGATGATACTGTATTCGGCATTTCTGTCATCGGCTGCCTTATGCGTTTTTTCTATGCTCATCTTCGAGACGCTGTCAACGATGATCTTTTTTACATGATTATTTCCGAAATCGATACTGTACTCACCGTCACTGCCACCGTCCCATTTTGCGGATATTTCAAGTCCGAGATTCATATAATCGTTGGAATTTACATAATCTTCATAGAATGTGATCCCGACAGTCGTCAGACCGCTTTCCTCATCCTTTATTACAGTGTACGTTCCCTGCTGAACACCGTCTGAGTCTTTCAATATACCATCTGTAATATTATTTTGAACCCCTATATTTTCAGGTAAGGTGTAAGTATATGTCGTCTTTCCGTTTCTGCCGCTGATGCCTGAAAATTGGAGCTTTATCGCGAACTCTTTGGTCGGCGAAATGGTGTCTCCCTCCTCATATGCTTCTCCATCTACCATGATGTCAACATCGGTAAGATATTCGGCGAGGTCCGGTGCGTCTCCTGTCTCATTAGTCAAAGTGATAGCGGGCAAAATCAGTGCATAGAAAGTACAGAGCGCCACAGCACAAGCCAGCGCCGTCACGACACGACGCCAGCGCTTCTGACGCAGATGATTCATGATATATTCACGCACCGTCTGTGCTAAACTCTTATGCACGATCTCCCTCCTTCCTCACTACTGCTCCTGACACATCACAATAATAATTGCTCTTGACACCTCACAATAACAACTTCAGCTGAGCTTCTTGGTTTCAGCTTTTCATTTTGCGGTCTCCTCCGCCCGCACCTGGGGATTTTTCATACTTCATATTTTATTTTATATTTTATTTTTATTTCAAAACTTTTATTTCAAAACATTCTTCACAGCCTTTGCTATATCAGCAGCGGTGAGTCCGTATTCTTCCTTGAGAACATCAGGCTTTCCGGACTGGCCGAATCTATCCGATACACCGACCATAGCCATCTTTACAGGCGCCTTCCTCGCAGTGACCTCTGCAACGGCAGCGCCGAGGCCTCCTATGACAGAGTGTTCTTCTGCAGTTATAATTGCTTTGGTTTCCGTAGCTGCCTTTACGATGATATCCTCATCTATAGGCTTTATGGTATGCATGTCGATGACACGCACGCTGATGCCCTCGCCCGCAAGCTCTTCGGCAGCCGCAAGAGCTTCACTTACCATTATTCCGCACGCGATGACGGTTACATCGCTGCCTTCTCTTGCTGTGATACCTTTTCCGAGCTCAATATTCACGTCGTCCCCGTAAATAACAGGAACGCTCAGTCTTCCGAGCCTTACATAAGTCGGGCCCTCCGCTTCGGCAACCTGACCGATAAGCTTCGCCGCAGATACGGCATCAGCCGGATGAACGACAGTCATTCCCGGAATAACTCTCATAAGAGCGATATCTTCTATGCATTGGTGGCTCGCTCCGTCCTCACCTACGGTGATTCCTGCGTGAGTAGCGCATATCTTTACATTTGCCCTAGGATATGCGATGGAATTTCTGATAACCTCATACGCACGACCGACAGCAAACATAGCGAAAGAGCTTGCAAATACAGTCTTTCCCGAAAGTGCGAGACCGGCAGCCATACCCATCATGTTGCATTCAGCAATTCCGGCATTGAAAAATCTTTCAGGGAAGGCTTCCTTGAAGCCTGCCGTCATAGTCGACTTTGAAAGGTCAGCATCCATTACAATAATATTTTCATTCTTTTTTCCGAGCTCAACGAGAGCGTCGCCATATGCCTGACGTGTTGAAATCTTGTCTGCCATTACCATTCTCCTCCAAGTTCTTCTACTGCCTGCTTTGCCTGATCGTCGTTTGGTGCCTTGCCATGCCAGCCGGCTTGGTCTTCCATAAACGAAACGCCCTTGCCCTTTATCGTCTTTGCGATAATGGCAGACGGCTTGTCCGTGACTTTTCTCGCTTCCTTGAGAGCGTCAGCGATCTGCTCGAAATCGTGGCCGTCAATCGTCAAAACGTGCCAGCCGAAACTCGCAAACTTGTCGGCAACAGGAGAAATATTCATTACATCATCATTTTTTCCGTCAATCTGAAGGCCGTTGTTGTCGACAAAAGCAGTAAGACCGCCGAGTCCGTAATGAGCTGCCGCCATCGCGGCTTCCCATACCATGCCCTCCTGAAGCTCGCCGTCACCCAGAATAGCATAAACTCTCGCGCCGGTCGCATCTATCTTATCAGCAAGAGCCATTCCCACTGCCGCGGAAATGCCCTGCCCGAGTGAGCCTGTAGACATGTCAACTCCGGGAACCTTTTTCTTGTCAGGATGTCCCTGAAGAATGCTTCCGAGCTTTCTCAGCGTAAGGAGCTTTTCCTTAGGAAAATATCCTCTCTCCGCAAGAGCGGCATAAAGAGCCGGAGCCGCGTGACCCTTGGAGAGGACAAATCTGTCCCTTCCTGCCATATCCGGATTTGACGGATCGATATTCATTTCGGCAAAGAACAGATATGTAATAATATCCGCTGCCGAGAGAGAACCGCCCGGATGACCCGAACCGGCTGCATGAACCTGTCTGATAATATCGATTCTGATATCCTTCGCTTTTTCCTGCAACATTTCTAAATTGATTGCCATGATGTCTGATTCCTCCTTAAAATACTCTCATGCCTATATATAAAGCCTTGCATCATCAAGGACTCTTTGCGTTCTCGCAGCACAACGATTTTCGCCGGTCTTTGCCGTCATTTCAAAGCTCGTCGATCTCTGCTGCGCTTTGCCGTCATCTCAAGGCTCGCCGGCCTCTGCTGCGCCTTGCCTGCATCTCAAAGTCCGCCGTTTTTCAATGCGACATTAATGCGATCTTTTGCCCGTAAATATCACGCGCAGCATAAATGCCGGAAGCGCAAGCATACGCTTGAACCTTGTCGGCTGCTGGATAAATCTGTAAAGCCACTCAAGCCCATGCTTTCTGTAAAATTCGGGCGCCCTCTTCAGCGTGCCTGCCCATACGTCAAGACTTCCGCCGACACCTATCGCACCGCGCACCTTTTCAAATTCAGCCCGATGCTGCGCAATAAATTTCTCCTGCTTCGGCGCTCCGAGAGCAACGCACAAAAAATCCGCGCCGCTTTTGTTTATCTCATCGACAATATCCGCCTCGTCTTCCGCACCGAAATATCCGTGGTGAGTGCCCGCAACGATAAGCTTCGGATACTTTTCCTTTATCTTTTCCGCGGCAGCGTCAGCCACACCCGGCTTGCTTCCGAGGAAATATATACTCTCGCCGCTTGAAGCAAGCTTGGCTACTATACTTTCCAAAAAGTCAATGCCTGTAACACGTTCCCTAAGAGGACATCCCAAAATCTTTGAGGCATAGACAAGCCCTATCCCGTCCGGGATAATCAGATCCGCCTCACCTATAAGCTTCTTCAGCTCTTCATCCTTTGAGGCATTTTGCACAATCTCGGAATTCGGTGTGACGATCATAGTCACGCCCGGCTGCGCAAAGCTTTCTTCAAAAATCTCAAACGCCTCGTCTTTATTCACCATATCGACGGGGACACCCAGTATCTCTGTTCTTTTACTATTTCGCATTCTATTCTCCCGGCTCGCCTTCTCTGCCCGGCTCGCCCTATTCACTCCGCTCTTGCTCTGCCAGGCTCGCCCTATTCACTCCACTCTTGCTCTGCCAGGCTCGCACAAATTCTTCGCTCGGCCCGCTCGACTCTACAATCGGCTCGTTTCGGCCTGACCGTTCCGGCCTCTCAGTTCGCTCCGTTCTTGTCCGCTCAGCCCGCTCGACTCTACTTTTCCGTCTCTGAAACAATCAGCTTTTCGAGCAGCACGTCATTTTGCTTCGCCTTCTCATAATATACTTTCGCCTGCTCGGCAATGATCTCACGATAATGAGGAAGATTGTTGATCACTTCATCTATGACAATAAGCGCCCTTCCCGTGTCAAAGCTTTCGATTTTTCCCAGCGACGGCATGTGAAGAGCCTCAAGCTGATATTTTACCTTAGGATCATAAACAATACCGAGAGCAGGAACACCGACACCTGCCGCATAAATAAGTGTGTGCAGCCGCATTGAAATGATCATCTCCGCGCAGCTGAGCATTTCCATTATCTGCTCTGTGGTATAAATCTTTTCAAGCGTGTACGAAGGATTTTTCATCCTGGCACGAACTTCCTTGCTTATGACAGTGTCATTTGGAATCTGCATGCCGATAAATACGATATTTACATCATGTCTCTCGTAAATCGAGTCGCACAGATCAGCCATTTTCTGCTGAAATCCCGACATATTCATCCAGTTTCTGAGCGATACCGCCACGAAAGGCTTGTCGTCGGGAACACCCTCATTTTTCAGGAACTCACGCGCTGATGATTGATTGTACAGATTAGGCCTAAACGTAAATACCGGATCTGCCGTAACTCTTATGTCATTGCGGTCTATGCCCATACTTTTTAATTCATTTTCAGAATTCGTGTCTCTGAGTGTGATGAGAGTGGCATTTTGAACAGCCTTTCTCACCCTTTTGCGGTTTTGCGGTTTGATTACCGGACCGATTCCGTTTGCGTAGAGCACAACATTCTTTTTCATCTTTTCTGCGAGACGAATTATCATAATATAATAAAGAATTGACTTAGTCGACGTTCTGTCCTGCAGAAGGCTTCCGCCGCCTGAAATCAACATATCGCACTTTTTCAACGCTCTCAAAATCCCTATCGGATTGAATCTGTTTACGATATCGTAATCACAGCGCTTTGCCGCTTCCTTGGGATTTGCAACAAGAACCTGCACCTGAATATTCTCATCATAAGTAAGGAGATTTCTGTGAATCGAGTGCAGGATTGAGTCATCTCCTGCATTGAAAAAGCCGTAATACCCGCTCATCAGGATGTGGTAAGGCTTCTTGACAGCTTTATTATAAACCTCTATGCAGTCATCTGCCATTCTTTTTACGGAATAATAATTTAGGATAACCTCTCGGCAGAATTTTCCGAGCTCCTCCATCTCAGGAGTATCGCGCTTTTCGAGTGCGGCAATAAGCTCGCCGGCAATGTCATCGTTCGTGTGATGTCCCCGCGATCTGCAGCAGAAATTGTCCGCGCGCGCCTCGCGAAGCTTCGGCGCCGTAAAAAGCCCCATATATCCCTGGTTTCCCGCAAGAACAACAGGCTTCTCGCAGGACATGGCCTCAAGCGCCGTTCGCGACACACCCGCAAACACGTCACACATCGCCACGATCTTATTTATATCGGTTCGCGGGCCTGTCATCACGACAGCCTCCCTGCCAAGACCTGCGTTTACTGCGGCGGCCGCCTCTCGCAAACTGGCCTCCTTCGTGCCGCCGCCCGCAATGACGAGCCGCGTCCTGGGAACAGCCTCACATATCGACGGCATCGCCTTTATCATGCGCTCAGCCATCATTACGGTCTCATCGTCAAGTCTGCTGACGTGACAGATCACCGGCTCGTCTTCCCCTATTCCAAACTCGGCTCTCACATCGCTGCAGTCAGTGCCCGCACTAAATTTTTCCGTATCTATGCCATTTATGGTCACCTTGATATTTTGACCCGGCACCCTGTAATTTTCTACAAGATATTCTTTTATGTCCTCCGACACAGCTATCGTCTTCTGTCCCCAATCCGTAAGATACTTAAGTCCTCCGGTCGTGTCAAAGACACCGTGTGCGGAAGTTATGAAATTGAATTTCAGAGTCTTTCTGACAAGCCCAAGTATAAATGCCGGAATTCTCGCATGCGAGTGAACCACATCCGGATTCTCGCTTTTTATGAGCTTTTTCAGTCCTTTATACGATTTCATCATGGCAGGCAGTGAGCGGCTGTTTAGCGGCAGGCTGAAGTGCCTGATGCCTGCCGCCTCAATCTCACTGACGTAAACTCCGCCGTTTGAAACTATCTGTATGTCATATCCGCGGCGTTTAAGCTCCTTTGACAGCTCCACGATATGCGTCTCGGCGCCGCCTATATCAAGCCCCATCGTGACCATCATTATTTTCATCTTATCATTTTCCATCAGCACCTCCGTGCCTGAATCTTCACTTCACCTTCCCTGAGTCAGCAGCTTCACATCATCGCCATTTCGATGCGCCGCCGCACGCCGATTGAGCCGGCAGTTTCGCGTCAACGTCCCCCGAGCCCGCATACTGTGCGAAGGTCCGCAACCGCAGACTTGCGCCCGGAAGCGATTACTTGCCAGTCTGAATATCTGTTATAATTCCCTGACTTGCCGCATATTTTGTATAAAAAGTCTTTGTGCCGTTTACACCTATCTCACATGTCTTTGCGACATTGATTCGCCCGTTTGACTCCTGAGCCTCAGCCTCTACCGTAAGCGTCACGTCATATTTTTCGGGAATCTTGCTCTCCACATATATGCCCTCTGAATTTGTATTTGATGTCGTCGAATCGGTAACTTCAACCTTCTTAATCGTTCCGATCTCAACATCCTTTTCATCGTCAAAAATCTTGTCGCCTTCACGGAAGCTGTCTACGGTTCCCGAGCGCACTGATTTAACCTTTATCTGATATGTAATTTTGTCCGTGTCAGTCAAAATGCTCTGAGTGTGGCTGCTTTCCGCATGCTTTACAAATACTCCGCAAACTACCACAATCGCCAGTAAAAGAACTATAATATCGATAATGCTGACTTTTCCAAAGATTCTTCCCTTTTCATCTATTATTTTTTTACTCATTCTGTGACCTCATTTTCTGCAGGAATTGATTTTATTTTTAATCGTATGCCCTGTGCGCCCGCGCCGCGTCGAACTTACACGCTGCGT
>CAVCIY010000096.1:0-12636 GCA_963602445.1 Lachnospiraceae bacterium
ATATATAGCTTTTATATTCATTTTTCGCAAATTCTTCAACTACCGTCGATTTACCGACTCGTCTTGCCCCCTCAATTAAAAGGGCTGTCTTTCCGTTTGAATCTTTTTTCCACTCTAGCATTTTACTATATATTTTACGTCTAAACACAGCATATCTCCCTTTCCGCATTTTTTTATTTCTCATTTTACCATGTTTCCGCATTTTTTTATATAGCATTTTTCCGTGTTTCCGCATTTTTTATATTGCATTTTTCCCATGTTTCCGCATTTTTTATTTTTTTATGATATAATAATGTCGCAGCCCGACCGGCACAAATCGCAAGCTCTGACATCGCCAAGAGCAATCCGCACACGCAAACTACCGCGGCATTGCGGTCGCAGATCGCTAGCTCGCATGAGGCTTAGAGCAAAACTCACGGATACAGATCGCAATCTTACACGGTGCGAAAGCATTCATTTCGAATGTACGAATTCCGGACGTATAAATTTCAGCCGTATAAACTTCAGTCGTATGGATTTCGGCCGCATAAACTCAAAAGGATTACAAAATGAATTACAATCTTAACATTATTGAAATTTCAGATATCTCTGTTCCTGAACTGGACATATATGCGAGGCTCAGGGAGCCGCAGCTTCTCCATCTTTTTGAACCTGACGCCGGAATATTTATCGCCGAAAGTCCAAAGGTTATAAAGCTTGCGCTTTCGGCAGGATACGAACCGATATCTTTTCTGATCGAAAAAAAATGTATGGACAAGGAGCTGTTCGAACTGGGAATCGATTTTAGTACAGACGAGTCCGGCAAACGCCTTTGCGTTTATACGGCAGAAACGCCTGTATTGCAGCAGATTACAGGCTTCAAGCTCACTCGCGGAATGCTTTGCGCAATGAGGCGAAAAGCACTTCCGGCACCGGAGGAGATATGCCGCAATGCGACGCGTATTGCTGTCCTTGAGGATGTAGTAAATCCCGCAAATATGGGTGCCATTATACGTTCGGCCGCAGGTCTTGGATTTGAGGCTGTTCTTCTCACACCCGGATGCGTCGATCCCCTTTACAGACGTGCCTTGCGTGTCAGCATGGGGACTGCTTTTCAGATTCCGTGGACATATCTTCCCGAAATTTCCGGAAGAAATGATTCTATTTCAGGTAATTCCGCCCAAAACGAGTCTGTTTTAGGCGATTCTGCTCAAAACGAGTCTGTTTCAGGCGATTCCGATTCAAATGATTCCGTTTCAAGCGGTTCCGTTTCATATGTAAAATATCTCCGCAAGCTTGGATTTTGCACGGCTGCCATGGCATTGACCCGTAATGCTGTCAGCATCGATTCTCAAAGTCCGGCAGATGAGGAAAAACTCGCCGTCATTCTCGGAAATGAAGGAAACGGCCTGTCCGAAAGGACAATATCCGAAAGTGATTATACGATAATGATTCCTATGCTTAACGACGTCGATTCGTTGAATGTAGCGGCCGCATCTGCGGTGGCATTCTGGCAGCTCAGAAATCGCAAAAAAATTTAAAAAGTTTACAGAACTAATGTTTACACTTTGTTCGATTTATGATATACTTTGTTCGAACAAAAGATGTGACAGACATTACGAAATTTACATATATCGCAAATTATCACCTTATCGGGAGGAAAATATATATGGGAAGAAAAAAACTACCTACTGATGAATTAAATCTCACATCGCGTGAGCACAAGATTCTCGACTATCTTAAAGAAGCCGTACTTCAGCGCGGTTATCCGCCTACAGTACGCGAACTTTGTGATGCCATGGATGTCAAGTCTACTTCCACTATTCACAAAGACCTGCAATCACTTGAAGACAAAGGATTTATAAGAAAAGACCCGGCAAAGCCGAGAGCTCTTGAAATTATGGGCTTTGACAGGCTTTCAGCGTTGCAGAGGTATGCTGTTTCATCCCGGCAGAGTTCCGACACGTCTATAGACGCACACGGTGCACATGAAGATGTCAATTCATATGATGCGTCGACCGACGACCCAGCAGGCAAATATGCAGATATCGATGATATCTATGACAGACCGTCAGTTGTGCAGATCCCGCTTGTCGGACAAGTTGCGGCAGGCACGCCTATCTTGGCAAAAGAAAATATCACAGACTTTTTCCCTATACCTGAAAGATATATAAACTCAGGTGCAGATCACTTTATGCTCACGGTCAAGGGAGAAAGTATGATTGAGGCAGGTATCTTTGACGGTGACCTCATTTTGGTGCGCAGTCAAAATACTGCCAAAAATGGTGACATGGCAGTTGCCATGATTGACGGTTTTGAGAGTGAAGCTACAGTCAAGACATTCTACCGCGAAGGCGATCACATTCGTCTCCAGCCGGAAAACTCAAGCATGAGCCCTATTATCGTTAGAGATGTCAAGATCCTTGGCATCGTCAAGGGAGTTTTCCGTTATTTTAATTAGATATTACAAGCCGGCAGAATATCCGCAAGCCGGCAGGATTATTACAAGCCGACAGGATTATCGCAAGCCGACAGTATATTTGCAAGCCGGCAGGATTATCACATTTCAAAAAGAGCATCTTTCACACGGAATTTCCGTTGAAAGATGCTCTTTTTCGGCCATTATACAAGCTGATTTAAGTGTTGCCGGTCCATTTTCTGGGCTGCTCTTTCTTGATGCTGCTTTATTCTTGATATTACCAAGTTTCAATTTAATCTTGATTTTTTCCTTGTGGGCTTCACAGTACCCTTGTGTAATTTCTAATCTTCAAAACCGCATAAATCATAACAAGCAGCTCCGTGATCGGCATTGCAAGCCAGATAGCGTCGGCGCTTACCAGAGTCGGAAGAAGCATGATCAAAATGCCGCTGATGACAAGCCCACGCGCCACAGACACGACAAATGCTGCCTTTGGCTTCATGATCGCCTGAAAATAGTACGTTGAGAAAATGTTAAACGGCAGCAGCAGGAACGACAAAGCATACGTACGGACGATAGCCGGAGCCATATCCAGTATCTTTGGCGTAGGCGCCATGAAAATACGGATATAAACATTCGGACATGCCATACTGAGTGCCGTCCAAAATACGCCGAAAAGTGCGGTAGTCCAAAGTGCCATCCGAAGCGTTTCTTTGATGCGTTCTCCCTTTCCAGCTCCAAAGCTTACGGACACAATCGGCTGAGAAGCTTGCCCGACGCTGTATGCACAGCACTGAACAAAGGTGCTGACCTGAATGATCGGGCCGTAAATTGCCAGCGCATCCGCACCTAGATATTTCATGATCTGACGGTTGAAAAGTACCGTCAGTATGCCCATTGCCACATCTATAAAGAATGTAGAAAACCCGGTAACTGTGATCTCTCGCAGCTTTCTTGAAAATTTCTCCGGCTTGACAAGGCGGAGTGTGTTCCTGCGGCTTATAAAATGACTCATCATAACGAGAAACGAAATGCCCGAGCCTATAGCGGTTGCGAGTCCCGCGCCGTAAATACCCATATCGCAGGAAAATACAAAGAAATAGTCGCCAAATATATTGAAAATGCCGCCGGACAGCACACCGATCGTCGCAAGCCCCGGATCTCCGTCATTTCGCAGAAATGCCGCCAGCATCTGGTTAAACAGGAATAGCGGAAAGACATATTTGACAGGCAGCAGATATTCTCTTGCCAAAGGCAGCAACGATTCATCCGCACCAAAGAAAGTCAGAATCGGACGTTCAAATCTTATAATTCCGACCCATGCCAAAACAGACAAAAGTACTGCGCCGATAGCCGCCGACGTGAAATATTGATTCTCGATTCCGTCACTTTTCTCAATTCTGTCTGTTTTCCCGATTTCGTCGCTTTTTGCGATTACATCACTCTTTTTACTTCCGCGCTTTGTGCTGAAAATAACACTGCCGCCAATTCCCATCAGCAGCCCGAGACTGTAAATGATATTCCAGACCGGTGCTACCACCGCAAGCGCCGCTGTGCCCTCCGGGCCCTGATATTGCCCGACCATCGCCGTGTCCACAATAGAATAAACCGATGTGATTATCGCACTGCCGAATGCCGCCGACAGATATTTGATATATAGAGGCTTAATTTTCCCGTTCAGAAGATCCATCCTGCATTCCTCCTTTTAAAATAAAAAAGCCGGACAAAAAGCAGACATTTCAGTCTGTCTCTTGTCCGGCTGCCGTTTCTCTGAACAACTCGCCCTCCGAGCCTTTTTGATTATATTCTTCACTTGCTGCAATGTCAAGTCTTTAACCACACTTGCCGCAATCCCAGTTCTTTAACCACACTTGCCGCAATCCCAGTTCTTTAACCACACTTGCCGCAATCACGGTTCTTTAACCGCACTTTCAGCAGCGTCTGTTCTTTGAGCGCACCGCCCCTACTGTTTTTGCCGATTTTTACTTTTTTCAATCAGCTCATTTATCTCCTCTTCACTGATTGCATTGGCGCACGAATCAGCACTGCCGCATGTGCTGCAGCTTCCGCCGCATCCGTTCGCACTCGCGCCGGCATCTGACATCTTAGCCATAGCAAAGATCAACGCTGCTATAATTGCCACGCCTATAAGTATTCCTACAATGTTCATCTCGTCACCTCATTTAAATAAAAACCTCTCACAGCTTCATTGCCCGTAAAAAAACTCTCATTACTTCATTGCCCGTGAAATCATTCCTCTCATCCGCTGCTGACAAAAACCTCTGCCGGCAAAAGCCACCGCCTCACTGCGGAACAGGGCTTTGCGATAACTATCTGTTCACAAGAAGCTTCTTTATCGCCGCATCAAGACCCAGCAATGAAAGCTCAAACATCGGAATTTCACGCTTTACGAGCGCTATCGTGCTGCTTCCCCACGCATAAGGCCAATTGCCCTCCGGAATCGGATTTAGCCAAACCGTATGAGGAAATCTTGTCTTTATGCGCTGAAGCCATGCCAGACCGGTTTCCTTATTATAATCATTCTTTGACGAGCATCCGCCTTCGTAGAGCAGCTCAGACGGTGCCATAGCGGCATCCCCGACTATTATGACCTTGTACTCGCTGTCGATCGTATTAAAAACACGCATGGTATCAATCTTGCGCCGTCTGTTGCAAGTCGGATCCGTAAAAAGACTTTGATATATTGCATTGTGAAAATAATAAACCTTGAGATCCTTGAAATGATTCGACTTGTGAGCCGCCTGAAACAGCTGGCTGCAAAGATCGCTGTAACGCCTCATGGAACCGTCCGAATCAAACAAAAGAAGCACTTTTACGGTATTTTTCCTTGGTCTGTCAAATACAAGCTTGAGATTTCCGGCATTATTGCATGTCTCGTCAATCGTAGCGTCGATATTCAGTTCTGTCTTCGGGCCCTCATTCTTTGAAGAAAACTGTCTAAGCTTTCTAAATGCCATCTGGAAACTTCTGATATCAAGAATATTGTCTTCGCGGAAGTCACGGAAATTTCTTTCTCCTGCAACCTGAACGGCCGAACGATGTCTGCTCTCGCCGCCTATTCTTATGCCGGCAGGATTGTATCCGCCGTGGCCAAACGGCGAGGTGCCGCCTGTGCCTATCCAATATCCGCCGCCGTGATGTTCTTCATTCTGCTCCTTTAGGCGTTCTTCAAACATTCTCTGAAGCTCATCAAAATCATATGCAGGCAGATTCATCTGCTGCATCGCCTTCTCAAGCATCTCAGCAGGAATCTGATATTCATTTTCAAGCCACTCCCAGACCTCCTCAGGAATTTCCTCCTGATGCTCCAGGCCCTTGAAAAATTCGGCAAAAGCCAAGTCAAACTTGTCATATTCGGTTTCACTCTTTATCAGCACCGCACGGCACAGATAATAAAATGATGTCAGACTCGACCCCGCAAGCCCCTTTTCAAGAGCCTCAAGCAAAGCAAGCCATTCATTCAGCGAAACTTTCAGCCCTCGCTCCCTCATCAGATAGAAAAAATTTAAAAACATATTATCAAAACCTTCGTATATGTAAATTATCTATTAATAAACTTTTCATTGGCAGCTTGCCAATCATCGATTCTCCGTCCGACACGCCGAACTTTACAAACCTGCCGGCCTGCGATTCGCAGTCCGACACACCGCACTTCGCTAACCTTCTCATCGGCAGCTCGCCGTCCGTGGCTCTCCATCCGCAATCCTTCGAGCGTGCACCGAAGCCTCTTTGCAGCTTTCGCCATCAGCTCGCCTTCCACGGTTCTCTGTCCGCAATCCTTCGAGCGTGCACCAAAGCCTCTCTGCTGCTGTCGCCATCAGCTCACCGTCAGCATCTCTGACGTGTTCGGCTTTTTGACAGCTATCTGTAGCGGAGTCTTCCTCTCCTGCGGGATTCAAATGTATCGATATCCTGGTTCTTCTTAAGAAGCGTGCCGATGAAAGGGAAGTTTTGGGTGATCAGATCAGGATCGATGCCGCCGAGAGTAAGCGCCTGAAGCCAGTCAAGCAGCTCTGACGTGCTCGGCTTTTTCTGAATCTCAGCCATGCCGCGAATCCAATAAAATGCTTCCATAGCCTGCTGGATAAGCTTCTCATCAAGATTGCTGTAATGAACATCCACTATTTCGCGCATCTTCTGAGCATCCGGAAATTCGATATAATGGAAGATACATCTTCTTAAAAAGGCGTCCGGCAGCTCCTTCTCGGCATTTGAAGTGATTATGACGATAGGTCTGTGCTTAGCCTTTACAGTTTCCTTAGTCTCATTTATATAAAATTCCATCTTGTCAAGCTCCCAAAGAAGGTCATTTGGGAATTCCAAATCAGCCTTGTCGATTTCGTCTATGAGAAGAACGACCTGCTTTTCCGACTTGAACGCCTCACCCATCTTGCCAAGCTTAATATATTTTGAAATGTCGCCAACATTTGCTTCGCCAAACTGTGAATCGTATAATCTCTGAACCGTATCATAAACATAAAGACCATCCTGAGCCTTAGTTGTTGACTTTATGCTCCAGATAATAAGCTCCATATCAAGCGACTCGGCAATAGCCTCCGCAAGCTTAGTCTTTCCAGTTCCCGGCTCACCCTTTACCAGAAGCGGTTTTTTGAGCGCCATAGCGACATTAACTGCATTCATCAAATCGTCTGATGCGACATAATCCGAGCTTCCCTTAAATCCATTTAACATGTACTTACTTTCCTCCTGAAAAATTTTGCGTCTATTAATTTATGCACAACCGCAAGTACTTACACACAACCGCAAGCGCCTGCGCGCACGAGTACGGGCGCCTTCGCACACAACCGCAAGCGCCTGCGCACACGAGTACGGGCGCCTTCGCACACAACCGCAAGCGCCTGCGCGCACGAGTACGGGCGCCTTCGCACACAACTGCGAGCACCTACGCACACAACCGCGAGCTTCTACACACGCAACCGCGAGCGCCTTCGCACACAACCGCGAGCAACCGCAAATTCTCACGTGCACAGCCGCAGGCACCTGTGCGCATTACTTTATACACTTATATATACACTTGTATGCGCATTTGTACGCACATTAAATTTATATATACTCATCCTCATGTTTTGCCGCACATCCGCGCACTCAACTCTGCACGCGCGGCCAAACACACACCTTTATTATATAATGCAGACGCATGTTTTGTCATTAATTTTCTGAAACAGACATAAAGTAATATTTAAGCGCCGTACCTAAAATTTGTGAAATCGAAAAATTTCGAAAAATTAAAAAAAGGGTATTGTCAAAGTCCGAAAGATATTGTAATATAAACGAGTACTCACGAAAAAACTCTGAAAAAACAGATTTTATACAGCTTTTCAGAGGTGAGATAGCAGAAAGATATTGACATTTCAAATTGATTATGTTATATTCTTAAGCGATGCGTTAAGTGATTGCCACTTATATGGCGGGATAGCTCAGCTGGCTAGAGCGTCCGGTTCATACCCGGAAGGTCGTAGGTTCGATCCCTATTCCCGCTACCAATTGTGGGCGTATAGCTCAGCTGGGAGAGCGTCTGCCTTACAAGCAGGATGTCATAGGTTCGAGCCCTATTACGCCCACCACTTTATTTTGTCGCTTAGACAGGATATGGTATTCACTTTAACTTTGCGGTCCGGTAGTTCAGTTGGTTAGAATGCCAGCCTGTCACGCTGGAGGTCGACGGTTCGAGCCCGTTCCGGATCGCCATTTTTTATGGTGGGTGTCGTCAAGTGGTTAAGACCCAGGGTTGTGGCTCCTGTATACGTGAGTTCGAATCTCACCATCCACCCCACTTTTTACTTATAGGGGTATCGCCAAGCGGTAAGGCAACGGATTCTGATTCCGTCATGCGAAGGTTCGAATCCTTCTACCCCCGCCAGTTAGATGATTTCCCGATTCTTTCGGGAAATCATCTATTTCACAAAACATATGGCGACATAGCCAAGTGGTAAGGCAGAGGTCTGCAAAACCTTTATTCCCCAGTTCAAATCTGGGTGTCGCCTCCAAGTTTAAACCTCGTATTTTTATACGAGGTTTTTTTAGTTTATACGATTTTTTGTGTGCAAAACTCTTTGCGCGCCTACGTGGGGCTCTGATCGTCGGTTCCGGGCGGTCTTGGTGTCTTGAAGTTCTTCACGCGCCTGTGCGGCCTTCTGATCGTCGGTTCCGGGCGGTTCTTGGGCGGTCTTGGTACGTTGACCCTGACGCAATGTCTATGGCTCAGCACAGAGTCTCCGGCGCGGGAAAATAAAAAACGCAGGCCGTGCGGCCTGCGTTTTCTGGTCATAGTGCATTATAATATTTTACTTACTTTTAACAAATCAATTATTTTATCTTTCAGTCTCTCCGCCAATATATGCACTTTGATGCGCATACATTTTTACCGGATCAGATTGATTATTTTTCTTTTGACATAGCTCTATAAACGAATGTCAGAATGATGCCGAGTACGGCAAGAGCAAGAGCAACCAGAATCGGTGGCTGATAGCTACCTGTAGCCGCATACATCTTAGTCATGATCATAGGACCTATTATTCCGGCAAGCGAGAAGCCGATAAACATGATACCGTAATTCACGCCTGAGTTCTTCACGCCAAATTGATTTGATGTGAATCCCGGATATACTCCCATATAAGCACCGAAGCAGAATCCTACGAAGCATATGCCTATTACGAACATTACTACGGCAGATTTGCCGAGTGCGAAATAGACAAGTCCGAGTCCGATAACTGCCATGCAAAGTGCAAGTGTAAGTGTATTTACGCTGCCCAGCTTGTCTGAGAGGACACCGCAAAGTACACGGCCAAGTGCGTTGCATAATGCAAGTACAGATACGACAGTAGCGGCAGCACCGATACCGATGCTTGTAGCTATTGCGCTGCACTGTGAAATCATCATGAGGCCAAGGAATGCGCCGCATACGATCATTATGAACATTACATAGAAAATAGGGTCTGCGAGCATCTGCTTCCAAGTCTTGTCTTCAACCTTCTTTGTACCTGCAGCAGGAGCCGGCGGAACCCATCCCTCAGGAGTATATCCTTCAGGACATCTTGTAACAAGGAAGGCGCCTACACAGATAACTATAAGATAAACAATTCCTAATACTTTAAATGTAGACATTACTCCCATGCCGTCAACCATTGCCTTTGCAACAGGTGCGAGAATAACTGAACCAAGACCGTATGTAGCAGTCGTAAGCCCGCCTGCCATACCCTTCTTGTCAGGGAAGAATTTTACTGTATTCCCGATCGTACAGCTGTAAACAAGACCCATACCCAGTCCCAATACAACGCCGTAGAAAATAATCAGGAATGTAAGGTTTGGAGAAAAGCCCGCTATTAAGGCTCCGCCGCCAAACATGATACCGCCAACGAAGATTACCCACTTAGGACCCAAGGCGTCATTGATTCTTCCGCCCAGGATAACAGTGATGAAACCTACCGCATTACATACTGAAAATGCCAGCGCGGCACTTTCAACTTTAAGAGCTTCGGCCCACGGGCCGGCAAATACGGACCAGGCGTAACCTGTACCGATAATAATATTAATGATACAGGAAACGACCAAGGTCACCCATCTTTTTTTACCATAATCCATACAAAAATACCTCCAAAAAACAATAATGCACTTTCTTATAAGAATTGACCTACTCACTCATTCATTTATTATTTTTTGTTAATGACCTTAAACACTTTCGTGCTTGATATTTGACTAGTTCTTAGCCTTTGTCATTGCTCTGTATACGAATGACATTACGATGCCTACTGCAGCGAGGATGATCGCTACGATGTAAGCTGTGTGATACGGAGCTTCATATGCGAGCAAGAGCTTCGGTCCGATAATTCCTGCAAGTGAGAAACCAACGAACATAATGCCGTAGTTTACGCCGTTGTTTGCTGCGCCAAACTGAGATGCACAGAAACCAGGGTAAACGCCCATGAATGCGCCAAATGCGAGACCGATGCAAGCAACACCTACTCTGAACAGTGCAATCTGATCTGCGCCTGTGTTGAGTAATAAAATAAATCCGATAATGCCTACGAAAAGCATAATGCAGATTGTGTTGATCTTGCCGATCTTGTCTGATAACCAGCCGCAGCCTACACGACCGAGAGCATTGAATAATGCAAGAAGTGTAACTGTCGTAGCAGCTATCGAAACTGCCGCATCATCTGTAGCTCCGCCTAATACAACTGCCGTAACTACACCCTTACAGTTAGAGATCAGCATGAGACCCATGCATGCGCCACACATCATCATGATCATCATAACCCAGAAAATAGGGTCTGCAAGCATCTGCTTCCAGTTCTTGCTTTCAGGTGCCTTAGCGCCGATTGCAGGAGCAGGCGGATTCCATCCCTCAGGCTTGTAACCTGCAGGAGCCTTTGTGATCAGGAAAGCGCCGACGCAGATAATTACCATGTAGATGATACCGAGAACCTTGAAAGTATTGAGAACTGTATCTTCGTTTACGATGCTCTTGATAATGAGCGGAAGAATAACTGAACCGAGACCGTAAGTCGCAGTTGTAAGGCCGCCTACCAGACCTGCCTTGTCAGGGAAGAACTTGATTGAGTTGCCGATTGTGCAGCCGTAAACAAGTCCCATACCGAGACCCATGATAACGCCGTATCCGATGACTACCATCATAGGAGATGTAGCGAAGCCACCGATGAGTACGCCGCCGCCAAAGAGGAGACCACCGACAAATACCGACCACTTAGGTCCGATAGTGTCGTTGATATAACCGCCTGCGATCATAGGGATAGGTCCGATAGAATTTGCCAGAGTGAACGCCCATGTGAGCGTTGCCATTGCATTTGTGAAGCCGAGAGCTTCAAAATGTGTGTTGAGCGGGCCTACGAACATTGACCATGCGTAACCCGTTCCGATGAAGATATTAATAACACAAGAGATGATTAATACAATCCATCTTTTTTTACCGTAATCCATTACATATTTCCTTTCTGTAAATATGCAGGAGGACGCCGATTCTTGTCGGCATCCCTGTGCATACTGCCTGGTAACACAGCAGAATGCACACAGATATCTGACGCCGCAGGTCAAAACGACGAGAGATACAGCCAGCTAAAAATGTGATTTTAATGCACTACATCTTAGCTCTTAACATATGGCGCAGAATCGTATTATTCGGCAAAAATATATCCTGCTTGCACACAATAAATCTTTGATGAAAAGCGATTCTGTAGTATAATTATCTGTATGCCCGGTTTGCGCTGCTCACTCACAACACAGCGCCGACCATGCACACAATGCGATAACCCAAGTGCCATCTATGCCTGCAAAGAAAAAATACTTTGTTGGCTAACTAAATAATAAAACCTTTGTTGGAAAATATCAACTATTTTTTAACAAATAGATGGTTACCTCAAAGTAACTGCCCTAATTATTTTTAGACATATTATTGTTGTGCACGTCTTATGTGTGCGATATTATCCGAAATATTTTCGGATTACGGTGTTTTTTGATGGCTGCTCAAAATTATTTTTTGTGTTTTTCGTTTAACAGACAAATTATGTTTGCCTACACATTGTGTAATTTATTCGGTTTCCGCATCTAGGGTCGTGATTGTATTCTACATTCGCATCCTTGAATACATCCTATTCAATAATCGCATTTACATGCATTGCATTATTCGATATTTGCAATATGTAAGGAGGGGCATCATGGCAGCTACTCAACTCACATATTTCCCATATGGTCATTTTTTCAGGATGATAGGCGGCAAATGGAAGCCTTATATTCTGGTTGCCATAGATTTTGACGGGAGCATACGCTTCAATGCGCTTCTGAAATTTTGGGGGCAGATTTCAAGCAAGGTCCTCGCTCAAAATCTAAGAGAGCTTGAGGAGGATAAGCTTATTTGCCGAGTTACCGTTTCTGAGAGCGACGAGCCCGGGGCGAGGACTCATACCGAATATCGCCTTGCCGAGTCCGGCATAAAGATCATGCCCGTGATCAAGGAAATCTATAAGTTTTCCATTGACGACATGATTGACAAGGACATCAGGATAGACTCGAGGGCTTTTGACTACTACAATCCTGCAAATACAAAGAAAAAGCTGCCTCCGCATGTCGAAGCGAAGAAAACATCAGCCAGTGCGAGAGACGGCAGGCAGGACGGTAAGCAAGGCGATAAGTAGAGCGAGCAGGCACGGCGAGCAGGCACGGCGAGCAGGCACGGCGAGCAG
>CAVCIY010000097.1:0-12237 GCA_963602445.1 Lachnospiraceae bacterium
CAATGTTTCCGGCAAGTACCTTTCTTCCGTTTATTACAGAAGACACACCCCTTCCGACGGTCATCCTGAAATCTTCGCATTGCGGGATTTCAGCCGAAATCTGTTCTTTATATGAAGCAGCTATTGCCTTGCCGATAGGATGTTCTGAGAGTGTTTCCGCTGCCGCCGCCGCACGCTCAGTCGAAGTTCTATTTACTATACTTCTCGGAATATTTGTCCGTAATGTCTGTCGGCAGTTCAAAATGCTGATAATCCTTTCGATCTGTCCAGTCTCCGCCCCACTCGAAGCCTTTTTCGGTAAATAGCTTATAGCACAGGTCATCTTTGTCTATTTTGTAGTCAAATTCCAGATTTCTGTCAAGATAAGGTTCTCCGGTAACAGGCTCTATTACCTCTTCCGTAGTGCCGTCATCATTTGTTACGATTTTATGGTACGGATTGTACAATGTATTAATATCCACCGCCATTCCAAGACCGTGCTTTGAGATTTTGGTTGTGTGCGATATAAATCTGAAATTGAAGCAGGATGAATTGTTGTCACGCATCATCGTTTCATCGTCAGCCATATAATTGTCCGGAAGCACCATGCGCTCTATCGGATAATTCGCATCATAAAGCTTCTCGAAAATTTCGAGGACATCCTCTGCGATCAGCTTATGTACAACCATTTCTCCCTGATGGACATTCCCGTCCTTATCCTTGTGCAGGACAAGCAGATAACGGAGGTCTTCCCTAGGAACGATGCAGTCATCTTTATAAGTATTTCCCGCCTTCATCCTTTCGAATAAATCATCTGAGATTTCGTGAATCGAAAAACCTTCCCTCTCGCCGGAATCATTATAAACACTTCCGGACGAGCCGCTGCCGGATGTATCATCAGCACTGCCGCAGGCGGTTAATAATACGGAAATTGCCAATAATAATAACAATAATAATAATAAACAGATTGTGCGATATTTCTTTTTAAACATTTTATCTTATCCTCTTATCTTATCCTCCTCGCTGCCTACCTTAAAAGTATATCACCTTCCATTTTATTTTTGCATATTCTCCTCAAAAATATATATCCGACTAGGCAGGCAAAAACTTCGGTTATAGGAAATGCCCACCAGATGAGTGAAATGTCAGCTTGCCCGTTTCTGACAAAAATAGAGAAAATGTACGCAAGCGGCAAGACGATGACAAATTGTCTGATCAGTGAGATTACAAGCGATTCCGTTCCTCCGTTCAAAGCCTGAAAAATCCCCTGATAAGCTATATTGATTCCCGCAAAGATGAAACTGACAGAGATGATTCTCATTGCCGCTGTGAAATACTTTCTTGATTGTCCCGCATTAAATAATGCCGCAAAACCGCCGGGGAAAATTTCCGTTATCGCCACGGCAAGAATCATGAGAGCAAGTGTATAAAGCAAACCAAACTTGATTCCGTCACGGATTCTTTTTTCGCTGCGCATGCCATGGGCAAATGATACGATCGGTGTAATCGCGTCTCTTAAGCCGAAAGCCATAAACAACGCAAACTGCTGCACCTTGTAAAACAAGCCGTATGCCGTCTGAGCCGATTGGTCAAATTTCAATATCAAATTCATGGCATAGACCATGAACGACATGAGGGCCTGTGCGATAATAGCCGGAAGGCCGATCGAATAAATTTCCCCGATTATTTTCAGATCCGGCCGCAAGAAACGAAGACCGTGCGCAAATTCACGATTTAGTTTTTTATGAAAGACATATCCCATGATCGCCGCGACAAACTGACCTATTACTGTCGCATAAGCAGCACCCGCAACTCCAAGTTTCGGCATGAATCCGATTCCGTAGATCATGATCGGGTCAAGGACAATATTTGTCAGTGCTCCGGCAATCTGAGCTATCGTAGAGTATAAGGAACGACCTGTTGATTGCAGCAATTTTTCGAATAATGCCTGGAAAATCACACCCGGCGACAAAATACAGCATATCCGTAAGTACGTCGTCGCCATCTCAAACACCTGCATATCCGCAGTCTGCATACGAATGTATACAGGCACTCCAAAACATCCGAAACACAGACACAGTGCGTAAATCACAACACCGAGAAACAAGCCGTTTCCCGCTGTCTTTGCCGCTTTTTCTCTTTTTTCCGCGCCAAGCGTTGATGCCAGCAAAGCGTTCGTTCCTACTCCAGTTCCAACTGCAAATGCCACCATCAGCATCTGCACCGGAAACGCGAGCGTCAGTGCGTTCAAGGCGGCCTCGCTTCCCTCGCTCATGTTTCCAACAAAAGCACTGTCCACGATATTATAAACCGCCTGCAGCGCCATGGATAAGATCATCGGTATACCCATCTTTATCATAAGTTTGTTTACCGGCATATCCTTCATTGGCACCTCTTTCATTGGCGTATCTTGCATTGGTGTCTCTTTCATATTATTGCCTTCAGCCATCTTTTTATTTCCTCCTTAATTCATCTTTTTCCTGCCTCCGCCGCAGGATTCGCACTGCCGACTTCCGCCATCATTTCCGCCGTAAGATTTGCGCCGCCGACTTCTGCCATCATTTCCGCCGTAAAATTTGCGCTGCCGACTTCCGCCATCATTTCCGCCGCAGGAGTTGCGCCGCCGACTCATTACTCGCATAAAAAAAGCGTGCAGCTGTCGCATAAGTCGGACTTACGCTTATAAGCTACACACTTTCTTTAATCTTATATATTTTTATTTATAACAAGTAACGTATATTTGTCTCGTCACTTCACAATAGTATTCTTTTTTTTCGAAACTGTCAAGGAAAAATTTTTTTACCGTTGAAATCTTAAGGCTGATATGAGGCATAGGAGCGCAGGATCTGATATAATTCCGCCTGAGAATCCTTGAGAGGCTCTATGACCACCGTATTTCCGTCCTCTTTTTCCTCGAAAGTTGTCTTTCCGTCTTCTTCCACAGTCACGGCACCGCATACCGGTTCCGCGAAACAGGAACCTGCAGAGGAATCCAGAGCATAGGAAACCAGCAGCGGATCCCACCAATGTTCTCCCACATTGCTCGGCACGTTATCCGGATCCCATCTGCTGAATGTCAGATACAGAAGAGACGACGGCTGCTCAGCATAATCGGTCAATACATCCTCTCTGATGCAAGGATAGTCCATGCCTGCTTCCAGCGGCAGCAAAACCAGATCAGTCGGCCAGTTTTCAAGCACCTTCTTTGCCAGTGGAATATCACCCAGCACATTATACTCCGCGTATAAATACTCACCCTCAACATCAATCCTCTTCACTTTTTCGAAGCAGCCCGCCATAATATACAGCGTCTTTACTTTGTTTTCTATCAGTTCGCGGCCCGTGAGAGGCGAAATTTCATCCGGTTCGGAATCAAGCAATTCTCCTATATTGCTTGCCATCCCGACACAAAGTATCACTGCGCTGTGATCCGGCATCTGCGCCAATGTTTTTCTGTACACCTCGCACCCCGTAGGACGGTCGGAAATGTCCGTTCCGGTGCCTTCCAGCAGTGGCGTGCCGTCCGTGTTCGTTTCGTCGGCCAATGTGTAATAAGGCGTGAGAACAAACAGATCATGGCTGCCTTTCACAAACCCCAGCGGTATATCATCCGCCTTGTAATAATGCATGGCACAGTCCAAAAAGCGTTGGCTTTCCCGATGCTTCGCACTTGACATGACGGCATCGATTTGACACTTCCCGTCTGCCTGCAAAGCAAACAATGCCTGCATCGCCAGCAAATCATCAGGACAGTTGCCAATGTCGGTATCAAATATTACATGAGTAATATCCCCTGTATCTTCCTGCTCTGCGGTTTTTTGCACTGCGCCCAGGCACAAGAAAGCCGCACCAAGGCAGATCCACACGACAGTCATGGAAGTATCATTTGAAGTAAAATGACTGACAGCGGCGGCGATATAAAACAACAGCGATGCCACAAAGCATAAAATTGCAGGTGTCTTTGATTTTTTCATGTTTGTCCCCCCTAAACCCATATATTGTATTTTCATCATGCTGATTTATTGTGTTTTAGTCACGCACATCATTTCGATTCCTTTTGCAATCAGACCGTATTTGATCAAACATCCCATCTCTGTACAAAATCCCGGCTTTACGGAAAATTCACTTTACGGAAAAAGTTTACGATTACAGCCAGTTTTCAATCATGCTCTTTGAATTTTTCGCCTGCGAACCTCTGATGGCAAGGCCGTTTGTATCTACAGCCGCACCCTTGCACATCTTCTTTACATCATTCACCATGTTTCCCAGTCCCGAACCTTCATGGCAGCTATAAGATTTCTCTCATACCTGCTGTTAAAATGATTATTTTATTTTCATAATCTTGCAATTCATGAAAGATATTGTCAACAAATACTACATCATCCACTATGCGATATAGCATAAAATATCTATGTTTTAAAAAGTTGATTTTGTAGTATCACAATGTTCTCAGCCTCGAATTTTTACATAGCTCCAAACTTCCTGCCACTCTTTTCAAATTATCAATTGTTTCATCGAAATCATTGAGAACATTTCTTGCAGCCTGCTCACTTTACTTTTCAATCAATAAATAGCTGATAAATCGATCCAAATCCTCCTGAACATCTGTAGTAATTCTAATTTTATAGTCCATACTTAGCCCTCATATTATGAGAAACTTCAGCAGAATCGCTGTATAAACCCTGTTCGGCGTGTTTGCGGGAAATCTCAAGTTTGTCCAGTATTTGCTGCTCTGTTAATGCTTCATACGGATTTGATTTTGCCCGTTTTATTTCAAAAGGAAACCCGTTTGAAGCCAGCGCCTGCGTCAAAAAGATACGGATTGCGGTCGTTGTGTCTGTTCCTAAATCTTTGAATAATTCATCAGACTTTCTCTTTAAATCGTCATCTACTCTAACCTGAATCGTGCTTGCCATAATTCGACCTCCTATCTCATCAAGTCTAAAGTCTTTTATTGATTTTAGGATACAACCTCTAAATTGCTATGTCAATACAAATGTATTGTTTTAGTAATAATCTGTACTGCTATTTTGCTTTTTCCCCACTCTTCCTACTCAGGCAATCCAAACTCCTTCTTCCCTAGCTCTGACTTCCTTAGCTCTGCCTTACCTAGCTCTGTTCTTCGTCAAGAAAGTCATACTTCTTCGGGGTGCGGCATCCGCCGCCACATCCGCCGCCGCATCCGCCGCCGCAATCTCTTCCGCAGTCCATCTGCCGCAAACAGACAAATTTTCTCTGCGGCACATCGGCTGACATCATAATTTTTACCTGATCTTGTCTCGCAATTTCATAAAGCATGGAATCGCAGCTGCGATCAGCGGCAGCATGGTCAATATACCTGTGGGATTTGGCCCCAAAAGTCCGCTTTTCAGATTTATGCTGAGATAAACAGGCAGCTCGCCGATGACATTGACTGCGCCGTGAATAATTGCCGCATACATACAGTTCTCAGTCTTTATGGTTACATATGAGAGAAAAATGCCGAGCACAATGCACATTATCATCATCATTCCCATATTTGACCACGGTGCGCCCGGATTTTCCATGCTGTAATTGAATCCGAAATAAATAAGAGGCAGATGTGCCAATCCCCATTCTGTCCCATTAATGAGAACAGCTTTTTTTTCGCCGTATTTTTCCGTCTGAAATCCAAGCAGGTAACCTCTCCATCCGATTTCTTCCCCGAGTTCTAAAAGATGCATCGGAATCATCACTGCTGAGATTATAATGCAGACAAGCGCAAACAGCACAGGAGACTTCACTGCGATCTCCATGTCCGTACCAAGTCTCACACCTATTTGAAAAATCCCGCTGTACTGCTCCGGGAATATAAGATAATAAACTGCCGTACCGGCTGCAATCAGGATCCCCGGCAAAAAAGCCGACAGAACCCAGTATCTTATGTTTTTCCAAACTCGCAAGGAAAGATGAAACTTTGCTCTTTCATCTGTAATCCTTCTTGTAATAATGGCAGCAATTACAGGTATAAAAGTAAAGCTTACTCCCAAAATTTGATAAAACCTGCCGGTGTTCGTTATAATCTCCAACAATCCCAGTAGATAGCAAACTCCGAGCACCAATAAAAGATATACAGAAATTGCTCTGTTTGCTCCGTTTGCCCTGTTTGCTATTTTTGCTTTCATGCTGTCTTCCTTTACGATTCCGAAAATATGCTTTTTTCTCATCTATCAATTCCGCAGAAGCGCTGAATCATCGCGGCGACCTGGGCGCGGGTAGCCGTGCTCAACGGAGACAAAGTGGCTGCGTCGATACCGTTCATAATATGCTCGCTCACCGCCCACTTAACTGCAGACACGGCATAGAAGCTTACCTTTGAGGCGTCTGCATACTGTGTAAGGCCGGTGTCTTTCTCGGTGCTCACATCCATTCCCTCATATGCTGCATACCGACATAAAATGGCTGCTATCTGCTCGCGCGTGACTGCGTCGCCAGGTGCGAATTTGTCATTTGAATATCCCTTCACAATACCCTCGGATGCCGCCCAGCGGACTGCCTCGGTGTACCAGGTGCCGGCTGCGATGTCTTTCATTGTCATCGTGTAATTTACAGTTTTTTTGCCGTTCATACGCCACAGAATGGTGACTAGCTGGGCGCGGGTCATATTCGTGTCCGGAGCAAATTCATCATCGCTTACGCCATTCATAAGGCCGTTGTCCAGGCAATACTGCACACCGTCGTGATACCATAACTGTGGCTTGGCATCATGGAACTTTGCAATCGGGCATTTGTCATCCTTCTCGCAATATTTGTAATCATCCGGTTTTGCCGGCTCAGTCGTATTCTCCGTATCCGGCTCGGTCGGCTTTTCCGTGTCCGGCTTCGTGCTTGAACTGTCGCCGCTGCTGTCAGTCTCGTCCTTGGAGTCCTTCGACGTGTCCGGCTTCGTGCCAGAACTGCCGCCGCTGTCCTTCTCGTCCTCGGAGTCCTTTGCCTTGTCAGGATCTGCCGCAGTAGTCGGGAACAGGATATGTGCAGCATAGCATCCTTCCTCTTCAGAAACAGTCACCGCAGCATCTGCTGCCCCGCCATTTACAGTCAAGCTTTCAAGCTCGGTCGCCGCGAACTTCACATCCGTATCCTTCTTGAATGTTATCACTGCCTCATAGGCAGTCTCATATGCCGCCTTGCCATCTTTCGGAGCGGGTGACCAGACAATGCTGTCAATATATTTTGTCAAATCATACGAGGTGCCGTCCTTAATAACTGCGCTTACCACTGCAGTGTCCGTCAGGCTTTCGCCGACTGCCGGTGCGGCAATCTCAATGTCCATAGACTTTACGATTGGGTTATACAAAGCCGTGAGTCTGATGTTGTTTTGGATATTTTCAACCGTAAGCGGACTACTTTTCGCATTGCTGTCATCTATTGTCATGCCGTCTTCGGCCTGCCACCTGTCAAATACGCATCCGTCCACGACCGGTGCGCCAATGACCACCGTATCACCCTGATAGTATTGTGCGGCGTACTTTTCGCCAATCTCAATTCCATCCTGCAAGGCAGTGGATTTTTTCGTGATGGTTACGGTGTAGGGATTGTCCAGTATATAGGTGTATGCGGCAACCGAGGAATCGGCATATCCTGGCTTGCCTCCTGCATAGATTTTCACGTTGAAAGATTTTTTGGTACCCTCAGCGGCGGATATGGTTATGCCTGCTTCGGAATCATATGCAGCAAAATCCGCAGCATCGTTTACCTTATAGTAAATCGATGCACCAGCTTCGGCAGCAAGTTTTATGTTCAGCGTGACATTTCCGTCCTCACCCTTATCCTTGTATGTTCCGGACACGACGCTTGCCGTCGGCACTGCCAATGTGCCGTCTGTCGTAACTTTAACAGTCACTCTAAGCTTCTTTTCCGCATCACCTGTGCCATTTTCCACCTTCTCGGTGCCGTCCAGCTTCAGCGGGATGACGGCGCTGCCTCCGTTCTCATTCACCATACCGTCTGTGACAACAGCTTTTAAATCCGCGCTGTCGACGTCGGTGTTTACGATATATTCATTGCCGTCTTCGTCATATATGACCGCAGTCTTTGGCAAAAGTGCCTTAAGTTCCGCTTCGGAGGAATCTTTTTTAATGTTTATGGTTGCATCCTCAACATGGTCGATGACGGCTTTTTCGGTCTGAATCTGCTCGCCGTACATATATAGTTTGCTGTGCGTGTCGTCGACATACACCTTATATGTCTGCTTCTCACCATCTGTGTCAGTATATTTAACTGTACCGTTCACTGTATCAGCGAAAGCAAGATCATTGGATACATCCGCATCTATCATTGCTGCCACCGAATAATTTGTGTTGTAATCTGCTGTGCCGCTGGCGGTCTGGGTTGTTTCTCCATTTTGGACTAGCCAGTAAACTGGAACAGATAGCGACTTGCTGGCTTTATCGTCTCCCGTCCAGCTGAGTGTGCCAGATGTTGGCAAATCACTTCCAGCAACAGGCTTTGCAACCGTCAGAGTAAAATCAGACACTTTCGTCACATATTCCGACGTGAAGCTGAGGTCCTTTTTCGATTTCATAGAAACGCTTGCAACTTCCTTCGCCGCACTGTCAAGCGCGTCCACGTCGCCCGTCCACTGCTTAAATGCCTTGCTGCTGTCTGTTGGCGTACCGTCAATGGTGACCTTGGCACTGGCGTTGTAATAGCCCTGCAGCTTACCGTTTACAGTGACGGAATAGGATGCGTTGCTGTTCGGTGTGAGATACATCTCTTTTTCATTGCTGTCGTAACGTATGTAATACCCTTTGAGGTCGGAGAAGAACACCGTCTCATCAAATTGCGTATCTTCGCCTATCTTTCTTGCGCTTCCGTCGGCGTATATCATGATGCCAATCTCAGAACCAGCGGCAGGCTGGCTGACAATATATGCCGTGCTGAGCCAAGCATCCGCCAAATACAGGTCATCTAAAGTGCCATCTTCACTAGTGTTGTTTTTGATGATGACCTTCCCTCTCAACTGAATATTGTTGTACAGCCCCTGATAGATGCCGCCGCCGTATCCATTTGCATAATTGCCGGTAATTGTGCAGTTGGTAAAGGTATTTTTGTCATTGATATTGTAAACACCACCGCCCACTCCGGATGAACCAGTTGCACTGTTGTTTTTGATGATACAATCCTGAATCGTGCTCCACTCCTGATTCAGATATATAGCTCCACCGCGTGAGGAGCAGGTGTTTCCATCAAAGCAAATTCCGGATATGGAGTTTTTATCTTCAAGCAAAATGACTGATCCGAGGAAGATTGCTCCGCCGCAATCCTTAGCAACGTTGTTACTCATCGAGCCGGTCTTGTCTGATGATTCTATCGTGTTGCATGAATAGTATCCATAGAATCCGCCGCCATCTTCTCCCGCTATGTTATTGCTAATAGCGGAACTTTCGGTCAGCTCGATGGTTGTATAGCTGCCATAGCTGTATATGCCGCCGCCAGACTCTGTTGCATAGTTGTAAGCAATCGTGCTGCCGTCGGACAGGCTGATCTTGCAGTTGTGGGTGGCAACATAAACACCGCCGCCGAGTTTAGCAACGTTATATGCGATTGCAGCGCCGTTTTTCAGCGTGAGTGAATCCCCAACATTGTTCATATTGACGCCGCCACCGTAATCGTTTTTGACTTTGTTGCCAGCAACAATGACATTGTCCAGCGTGAGCTCGGCATGTTCCTTCATATGAATGCCTCCAGCTCCATTTGAGCTGTAGCCGCCGGTGATGAGTCCGCCGCCCATAAGCTTGCCGGATGTCTCGCCGCTCAAATCCTTACCGCTGACGTCAAACTTCTTATCTGTTATGTTCTCCCCGTCTGCATCGCAGCCCTTCAGCGTGAGACTGGAATATTCGTCCAGGTAAATAACCTCGCCGTCTCGCTTGCTGCTGGTCAGGCTCCTGTCTATCTTATATCCGTTCATGTATACTGTGCCCGCTTCTTCATCATCCAGCACGAGCCTTTCTGACAATTTCCAGTCACATTGCATGACGATGGTGCCGCCTTTTTTGACAACTTTCCACGCATCTCCTATGCTGGTGTATTCAGTTTTGCCATCCAGACTTTTTGCGTAAACTACTTTCTCGGCCGCCGAAGCTGGCAAAGCCGATGCTATGAGCACAAGCGTCAGGCATAACGCGAGAAATGTATCGAAAAACTTTTTCCTCATGTGAATCTTCCCCCTCCTGGCGGCATGATTTCCCCGCCACATTGAAATTTAATCATCCTGTACATTATACCACAATTCATCATGAAATGAAATTATGGCTCAGGCGACAGCGTATAAAACACCATTCCTGTTTTTGATAAAAGAAAAGGCAGTTAATCCGAAGATTAACTGCCCGGCCGGCGGTCTTGTAAATCCGTCATCTTTATTCCTACTGACAGATCCGCATATTTCATCACTGATTTATTCGTGACAATACCTGAATTTTTCCTACAAAGGCTGTGATTTTCCAGTCGGATCCATTTTTCGTAACCGCATACTGGCACTGTTGTGTCATAAGCTGCAGCGGTGCATTTTGTTTTTGAACATAATAAGTCTCTCTGGTCGTGACTACGCAATTGTTTGAGTCACTGTAGGATGTACTTACGATTTCATATGAATCCAGCTGTTCTGTATAACCTCGTTTTACATAGGCCTGCTGTTCTTTCGCGATTGAGCTTCCTGACAACAGATATTTTGAAATATAGGAATAGTCCTGATTTGTCATGGCATCATCGAAATGTTTGATATACTGTTCTACAACGGATTCCGGACCGTCTTTATACAGTGTCGCTGCATCTACACTGAGAAGGGTATTTGGTGTATAAGTGTATTCACATTCTCCGCCGTATTTTGGGCTTCGGTATCCCACTTGTATATCCGCCGCATCCGTCACAGCTGCACCGGTTGAGTCCTCATATTCTACCAGATAAAGTTCCTTTTCCATGCGATAAATCTCGTCGTAAATATCCTCTAAGGAATAAATTTCATTGATATTATAATAGGAGCCTCCGGTCTGCGCTGCGATTCTCGACACGTCTGAGTAATCAATATCTCCAATGCCTATAATGAACACCGGTATGTGATAGCGCTGTGCTATGCTGATGACATCGTCCACCGTGCAATTGCTGTAGTTGTCTTGTCCGTCTGTAAAAGCAATTACACATCTTGCCCCGGTCTGGGACGCTGCACGCTCTACCGCCGTATAAAGAGCATCATACAGGCTTGTCATATCCCCTATGGTCAATCCGTAAACATCCTGTTTCAGCAGACTCTCGTCATCCGTAAATTCCTCTTCGAGGCGCACACCAGTTGCGAAGGATGTCAATTCTACCATATCACCTGCATCAAACTGCACACTGTCGATAAAATTCGACATGACCTCTTTTGCTTCCCGTATCGGACTTCCGTCCATACTTCCGCTCACATCCGCCACCATGTCTATTTTCAGTGCTTCTTTCTCATTTAACTGATTGACACTTGAAATGACTTGCTTTATATACTTGGCATTGGCGTCTTTTTTATTGATATAGAACAAGGTCTTGTCCAGATCGTCCGGGACATCTCCGGTCGCATCATCCTTAACGCTCAGATATAATTTAATCTTCGGAAATTCTGAAGCATCCACCTGCTGCACAGAGATATCTAATATATTTTCCGGATCTATGTACATATAGACAATCTCATTCATTTTTTGGAAAGCCTTCTGATATGCCTTGTAATCGTCTTTCTCCAATTTTTTGATGGACTTCATCTTTGTCTCATAATTTTTTTTGACACTTTCATCCGCATCCTGCAAGTCGAGGGACTCATAAAATTCCAGTTTTTCTTTGACATATGCGTCATTCGCCGCAAACATCTCTTCTTTTTCAGTCTTCAGTTCTTTGATGATACGCCTTTTTTCTGACAGATCCGTGATGCCTAAGGTTTCCCAGCGTTCTTTTAATGTCTCTGTCTGATCTTCGTACTCGCCGATATCTGCCGCCTCAATTTCGGACACTAAGTTGTCTTTTTCCATCGCAAGACCAACGGTACTGTAAGCGACTGCCGCCGCCACCACCAGAAACACAGCTATCAATAAGACAACAAGCTTTTTAGACTTCTTTCCTGATTTCTGTTTTTTTGGTTTCTCTTGCCACATTCCCTGTCTTGGCTGCGCTTGACTCCACTGCGATTCACTCCACTGTGCACCGCTCTGCTGCATTCCGCCCCACTGTGATTCGTCCTGCTGCATTCCGTTCCACTGTGATTCGTCCTGCTGCATT
>CAVCIY010000098.1:0-11952 GCA_963602445.1 Lachnospiraceae bacterium
CTTTCTGACTGTAAAGGTTGTCAGGCAGGAATTTTGTATCTCCGACTTCTTCTACCTTTACCTTGCCAAGCATCTTGCTTACGATAACCTCGATATGCTTGTCATTGATATCTACACCCTGGCTCTTATATACGCGCTGTACTTCCTTGATGATATAATCATATACGCCTGCGACACCCTTTATCCTCAGTATGTCGTGAGGATTCAGAGGACCCTGAGTGATGCCTGTACCGGCCTCTACAATATCACCCTCGTGACACTTGATTCTTCCGCCGTAAGGAATTACATACGTCCTGTCTTCATTTCCGTCGAGACTTCTGATCACAACGTCTGTCTTACTGTCTTCTCTTGAGTCGATAGCCACAACCTTGCCCGTCTCTTCGCAGATCTCTGCAAGTCCCTTTGGCTTTCTTGCCTCAAACAATTCCTCTACTCTCGGAAGACCCTGAGTGATATCGCCGCCGGCTACACCGCCTGTATGGAATGTACGCATTGTGAGCTGAGTACCCGGTTCGCCGATTGACTGCGCCGCCGTAATACCTACAGCTTCGCCGATATTTACAGTCTCACCTGTGGCGAGGCATCTTCCGTAGCACTTGGTGCATACGCCTGTGCTGCTCTTGCATGTGAGAACCGATCTTATCTTTACTGTCTTGATTCCGGCATCCTCTACTGCTGTAGCCTGTGCGGTTGTAAATTCTTCATTTTTACGGATAATGAGATAATCCTCATCGCCTTCGTGTCCCGGATAATATATATCTTCAGCCGAAGTTCTTCCGTCGATTCTGAGGCGGAGTTCTTCGATTACTTCCGGACCTTCTGTAAATGCGGAAACCTCTATGCTGTCTTCTGTACCGCAATCAAGCTCTCTTACGATTACGTTGTGGCTGACATCTACGAGACGTCTGGTAAGATAACCGGAGTCGGCCGTACGCAGTGCTGTATCTGACAGACCCTTACGCGCACCGTTTGATGAAATAAAGTAATCGAGTACAGACAGTCCTTCACGGAAGTTTACCGTAATAGGAATTTCGATAGTTTCACCTGCCGCATTCGCCATCAGACCTCTCATGCCGCCTACCTGCTTGATCTGGTTCTTACTTCCTCTCGCTCCGGAATTTGCCATGATAAATAAGTTGTTCAGGCTTCCGAGGGAGTCCATAAGTTCGTCAGCGATTCTGTCTGTAGTTGCATTCCATGTAGCGATTACCTTTTCATGTCTTTCTCTGTCTGACATAAGGCCGTGTCTGTATGCAGTTTGATACTTATCTACAACTTCATTTGCCTCTGCGATGATCGCAGGCTTTGATTCAGGAATCATCATGTCTGAGATACTGATTGTAACGGCACCGATAGTCGAATAATGATAACCGGTAGCCTTGATATAGTCAAGCATCTCTACTGCGCCTGTATTGCCATGCGCCTTATAGCACTTGTCGATAATTTTTCCGAGTGCTTTCTTGTCGCAAAGAAAATCTATCTCAAGACCGTATGGGTCTTTTTCTCTGTCTACGAATCCCAGATCCTGCGGAATCTGCTGGTTGAAGATAAATCTTCCGACAGTTGAAGCCACAAGCTGACCTCTGTCTGAAGGGCTCTTCTTCATCCTTACCTTGACATTTGCGTGGATACCTACACTGCCCGTGCTGTATGCCATCATCATCTCGTCAAAGTCGGCAAATATGCTGCCGTCGCCTACTTCTGCATATGTATCTCTGTTGTCTGAGCCCGGATGAGTCAGATAATAGCTTCCGAGAATCATATCCTGTGTAGGTGTGGTAATAGGTGAACCGTCCTTAGGTGCCAGGATGTTGTTTACGGAGAGCATCAAATATCTTGCTTCTGCCTGAGCTTCCACTGAGAGCGGAAGGTGTACAGCCATCTGGTCGCCGTCGAAGTCGGCATTATATGCGGTACATACGAGCGGATGCAGCTTGATAGCCTTGCCCTCTACAAGTACCGGCTCAAATGCCTGGATGCCCAGTCTGTGCAGCGTCGGGGCACGGTTGAGGAGAACAGGATGCTCTTTGATGATCTCATCGAGTACATCCCATACATCATTCTTAACCTTTTCTACCATCTTCTTTGCTGCCTTGATATTCGGAACATTCTTCGGATCTCTCTTGACGAGTTCCTTCATAATGAACGGCTTAAACAGCTCAAGAGCCATCTTCTTAGGGAGGCCGCACTGGTAAAATTTGAGCTCAGGACCTACTACGATTACCGAACGTCCCGAGAAGTCTACTCTCTTGCCGAGCAGGTTCTGTCTGAATCTGCCCTGCTTACCCTTGAGCATATCGGAGAGTGACTTGAGAGCTCTGCCGCCCGGACCCGAAACAGCTCTGCCTCTTCTGCCGTTGTCGATGAGTGCGTCAACAGCTTCCTGAAGCATACGCTTTTCGTTTCTTACGATAATATCAGGAGCTCCTATTTCTATAAGCTTCTTTAATCTGTTGTTTCTGTTTATAACTCTTCTGTAAAGGTCGTTGAGATCTGAAGTCGCAAACCTGCCGCCGTCGAGCTGAACCATAGGTCTGAGATCAGGAGGGATAACAGGAACTACTTCAAGAATCATCCATTCCGGTCTGTTTCCTGACTGAGCGAGTGCTTCTATAACCTCAAGACGTCTTACGACTCTGTTTTTCTTCTGACCGGTGGCAGTCTGAAGAACCTCTCTAAGCTCCGTAGAAAGCTCTTCTAAGTCTATCTGCACGAGGAGCTCGCGAACAGCTTCGGCACCCATGCCGGCTTTAAATCTGTCGCCGTATTCGTCTCTTGCTTCTCTATATTCTGTCTCTGAAAGAATCTGCTTGTATACAAGACCTGTATCGCCTGGGTCTGTCACAATATATGCCGCAAAATAAAGAACTCTTTCGAGGCTCTTTGGCGAGATGTCAAGAACAAGTCCCATTCTGCTCGGAATACCCTTGAAGTACCAGATGTGAGATACAGGTGCAGCAAGCTGAATGTGACCCATTCTTTCTCTTCTTACCTTAGCCTTTGTAACTGTTACTCCGCAGCGTTCGCAAACAGTATCCTTCCATTTTATTCTCTTATACTTTCCGCAATGACATTCCCAGTCCTTTGTAGGTCCGAAAATTCTTTCGCAGAAAAGGCCGTCTTTTTCCGGCTTCAATGTTCTGTAATTAATAGTTTCTGGCTTTGTAACTTCACCGTAAGACCAGCTGAGAATCTTTTCCGTAGATGCGAGGCTGATCTGTAATGCGTCAAAATTGTTCTGTTCTTTCAAGGAGCCACTCCCCCTTCTCGTTGTTATCAGCAATGAAAACTATCAAAATCCATATGCACCGCTCCTGCCTTGCGAGCAGTGCATATGACTAATATATCTGTGTCAAAATCTATAAAACACTTTTCTATTCTGTAATGTCGAAATCCTCAGGAATCACTTCATCATAATCCGAGTCGTCTGAGCTTTCCATATCTTCAAATATAGTGAAATCCATGATATCAGGCTCTGCATCGACTTCATCGCCGCTTTCGGAAAATGCGTTGGCAAATCCGTCAGTAAATTCGCTCTGTTCCTTCGAATCAGAATTTTCTTCCGTGAAGCCTGATCCTTCGCTCAGATATTCTTCGTTTGCCGCGAGATTTCTCTTCTGTCCGCTCATGAAGCTGTTTACAAGCTCCGAACCCGTATCGTAAGATTCCTTGAGCTTAACTTCTTCGCCGTGCTCGTCGAGCACCTTAACATCAAGTGCAAGCGACTGCATTTCCTTAATGAGAACCTTGAATGATTCAGGAATTCCCGGCTCAGGCATATTTTGGCCGTTTACGATGGCATCGTAAGTCTTTACACGTCCTACCACGTCATCCGACTTTACTGTGAGGATCTCCTGAAGTGTATATGCTGCGCCGTATGCTTCGAGCGCCCATACTTCCATTTCTCCGAATCTCTGACCGCCGAATTGAGCCTTGCCGCCGAGCGGCTGCTGAGTTACGAGAGAATACGGTCCCGTACTTCTGGCATGAATCTTGTCATCTACCAGATGGTGCAATTTGAGCATGTACATGACACCTACAGTAATAGGATTGTCGAAATATTCGCCTGTGCGGCCGTCTCTCATGCGAAGCTTGCCTGTAGGAGGAATGCCCGTTTCCTTGAACATTTCCTGCACGTCCTCTTCCATGGCGCCGTCAAATACAGGTGTGGCAATATAGAACTTTTCGTTGCCCGGAAGCTTTTCTGACATACGTCTCGCAGCAAGTCCCAGATGTGTCTCGAGTACCTGTCCTACGTTCATTCGTGAAGGTACGCCCAGAGGATTGAGCATGACTTCAAGAGTTGTGCCGTCGTCTGTAAATGGCATATCTTCCTGCGGAAGTATGCGTGAGATTACGCCCTTGTTTCCGTGGCGGCCTGCCATCTTGTCGCCTACATTTATCTTTCTCTTTGTAGCAACATAAACTCTTACTACATTATTTACGCCCGGCGAAAGCTCGTCGCCGTTCTTCCTTGAGAATTCGTCAACGCCGATAACTATGCCGGTCTCACCGTGCGGAAGCTTGAGTGAAGTATCTCTTACTTCTCTTACCTTTTCTCCGAAAATCGCTCTGAGAAGTCTTTCCTCAGCAGTGAGCTCAGTCTCGCCCTTAGGTGTAACCTTGCCGACGAGAATATCTGAAGCGTTTACTTCAGAACCGATGGCTATGATACCGTTTTCGTCGAGATATTTCAGCGCATCTTCTCCGACATTCGGGATATCTCTTGTGATTTCTTCAGGTCCGAGCTTGGTATCTCTTGCTTCAAGCTCGTACTTTTCTATATGTATAGAAGTGAGTGCGTCATCCATCAAAAGTCTTTCGTTGAGGATAATGGCATCTTCGTAGTTGTAGCCTTCCCATGTCATGAAACCTACCAGCATATTTCGACCGAGTGCCAGGTCGCCCTGGTCTGTCGACGGACCGTCTGCTATGATTTCGCCTTCCTCGACATGCATGCCCTTGTCAACTATTGGATTCTGATTTACACATGTACCCTGGTTCGAGCGCTTAAACTTAATGAGATTGTAAGTGTCAACTCCCTGACCGTCATCTCTCTCAACCTTGATAGTTGTAGCGTCAACAAAGGTAACAACACCAGAAGCCTTTGCAATCACTACGACGCGCGAGTCATGTGCAGCGACAGCTTCCATGCCTGTACCGATAATAGGAGCATCGGAAATGAGGAGCGGCACTGCCTGTCTTTGCATGTTTGCACCCATCAGAGCACGGTTTGCGTCATCGTGCTCGAGGAATGGGATAAGCGCTGTAGCGAGTGAAACTACCTGCTTAGGAGAAACGTCCATATAGTCGATCTTGTTTCTCGGAACGAGGTCGATTTCTCCGCCGACGCCTCTTGAAGCAACCTTTTCGTTTACAAATCTGTGATTTTCGTCGAGTGGTTCGTTTGCCTGTGCAACGATCATAGGTTCTTCTTCGTCTGCAGTCAGATAATGAATCTCGTCCGTAACGATTCCTGTTTCCTTATCTACAAGACGATACGGAGTTTCGATAAATCCGTATTCGTTTACCTTTCCGTATGTGGTCAGTGAACCGATAAGTCCGATATTTGGGCCTTCAGGAGTCTCGATAGGACACATTCTTCCGTAATGAGAATGGTGAACGTCTCTTACTTCGAATCCTGCTCTCTCTCTTGAAAGACCGCCCGGTCCGAGTGCCGAAAGTCTTCTCTTGTGAGTGAGTTCACTGAGTGGGTTGTTCTGGTCCATGAACTGTGACAGCTGCGAACTTCCGAAGAATTCCTTGATAGCCGCAGTTACGGGACGGATATTTACGAGTGCCTGAGGAGTAGCCGTCTCAGCATCCTGAGTCAGCATCTTTTCCTTCACGCCTCTTTCCATTCTCGCGAGACCTGCTCTGAACTGATTTTGGAGAAGTTCCCCTACAGTCTTGAGTCTTCTGTTTCCGAGATGGTCGATATCATCTACGCTTCCCACGCCGTAATTTAAGTTGATAATATAGCTGATGGAAGCAATGATATCTTCTTTTATAATATGTCTTGGCGAGAGCTCATAACGCCTTGCGCGAATGACTCTTCTGAGAGTTTCCTCGTCAGCGCCTTCATTTTCATCGAGAATTTCTTTGAGTACAGGATAATAAACCTTCTCGGATAAACGCATATCCGAAAGGTCGAAATCAAAGAAGGCATCTCTGTCAACAAAGTGATTTCCGATTACCTTTACTATCTTTCCTGTCTCATGCTTGTCGTGGACATAGATATATTCCTTGCCTGATGTTTCAATCTCCAAAGCCAATTTTTCCGAAATCAGCGTGCCTTCTTCGGCAAGGATCTCACCTGTCTCGTCATCTATGACATCCTCTGCCGCTATGCATCCCGCGATTCTTGCGGACAGGCAGAGCTTCTTGTTGTACTTAAAACGTCCGACCTTTGCCAGGTCATATCTCTTTGCGTCAAAAAACAAAGATTCGAGCAGAGAGCGTGCGCTGTCTACTGTAGGACGTTCGCCGGGACGTAATTTCTTGTAAATCTCCTTCAGGCCTTCTTCTTCATTGTGGGTGGTATCCTTTTCGAGAGTCTTGAGAAGCCTCTCGTCAGGTCCGAGGAGGTTGATAATTTCTTCGTTTGAGCCATAACCTAATGCTCTGAGAAATGCAGTGATCGGTTTCTTTCCTGTACGATCTATACGTACGGAAATGATTTCGTTTGAGTCAGTCTCATACTCCAGCCATGCACCTCTGTTTGGAATGATTTGCGTCGAGAATAATTTGTTGTTTGACTTGTCGGTTTCCATCGAATAATAAGGGCCCGGCGACCTCACGAGCTGTGTAACGATAACTCTCTCGGCACCGTTATAAATAAATGTACCCTTATCTGTCATAAGAGGAAAATCGCCCATAAATACTTCAGATTGCTTTACTTCACCTGTGTCAGTATTTGTAAGGCGAGCGGTCACCTTTAAAGGAGCAGAGTATGTAGTTTCTCTCTTTTTGCACGCTTCTTCTGTATTGTTCGCTTTCCTGTGCTCTTCATCCAAGTAAGGATCAAAAAAATCAAGCACGAGGTTCCCGCCGTTGCTTTTAATCGGCGAAATGTCCTCAAAAATCTCCTTGAGGCCTTCTTCGCGGAACCATCTGTATGATTCATTCTGGATATCAAGAAGATGCGGCATCTGAGCTACTTCTTTAATCTTAGCGTAACTCTTTCTAGTTCTCTTACCAATTTTTACCTTCTGTGGCATATTCTCATCACTCCTTGTATGCAAACAAATGAAAAAATCGTCTCGACATAGCAGTATGCTATGATATCATACTTTGTCAAATAAGTCAAGAACAATTTTATTGCATTTCAAAAGCTTCATCAAAAATTCATTTTTAAAACAAACCACCCCCTGTTTCGCATGCATCCGGCTGCAGCAGCCGGGCATTTTATAAAACAGGGGGTGAACCGATTCAAATTCTTGAATTATATGTCTGCGTCAGAGAACTACTTGAATTCTACAACTGCGCCTACTTCTTCGAGCTTAGCCTTGATTTCGTCAGCTTCAGCCTTTTCAACGTTTTCCTTAACGTTTGCAGGAGCGCCGTCTACGAGAGCCTTTGCTTCCTTAAGACCAAGACCTGTGATTTCTCTTACAGCCTTGATAACCTTAATCTTTTCTGCGCCGATTTCCTTAAGAACTACTGTGAATTCAGTCTGAACATCGCCGCCGCCTGCTGCGTCGCCGCCTGCTACTACAGCTACAGGAGCTGCTGCAGATACGCCGAATTCTTCTTCACAAGCCTTAACTAATTCGTTAAGCTCTAATACTGACATCGCTTTTATCGCTTCAATGATTTGATCCTTATCCATTATGTTCCTCCTTCTGCCTTGTCTCTTCGACAGGCTGGTGTGAAATATATATCTTGGGTTTTATTCTGTATTATTATTCTGCATTTTGCGCTGACTATTGTTCTGCGCTTATTCTGCAAGTGCTGCTTTATGAGTTTGCTCTTCAAACACTGCCTTTTAGCTTGCTCTGCAAGTATCGCTTTGCGGCTTATTCTGCAGGTGCTGCTTCAGGAGCTTCCTCTGCAGGTGCTGCTTCAGCTGCTTCTTCCTGAGCAGGTGCTTCAGCTGCAGCTTCTTCTGCAGGTGCTGCTGCCTCTTCTGCAGGCGCAGGGCCGCCTTCTGCTTTCTGATCTGCAATAGCCTGTAACAGATATGCGAAGTTTGAAATAGGAGACTTGATGCTTCCCATGAACTTTGCGATGAGTTCGTCTCTTGAAGGTAACTTTGCAATTGCCGTAATGCCTTCCTGATCGTAGAATTCTCCTTCTACCATACCTGCCTTGAAGGACATCTTGTTTATCTTCTTGATAACGTTGTTGATTTCTCTTGCAGGTGCAGTTGCATCTTCATAATGGAATGCAAAAGCACTCGGACCGCTGAGTACCTGTGCGATAGGTTCGTTTTCAGTACCCTGGATAGCACGAGCTACAAGAGTGTTCTTATAAACGGTATAATCTACACCGGCTTCACGGAACTGCTTTCTCATAGCATCTGCTTCTTCAACAGTTATGCCCATATAATCAATGACAACAGCAGACTTTGCTCTTTCAAATTTGTCTTTGATTTCATCAATGACAGCCTGCTTTGCCTGTAAACTTTCTACTGACATTTTTTCTCCTTTCCGACATGACACGCATGTCTTATCTTATCTCGCAGCGATGCTGCGAGCAGGGTCAAGGCTTCCTGTGATTTCATAAAAAGAAGCCTTTCCCGCAGACAGAAAAGGCTCTTAAATCTATAATATAAGACCTCGGCAGGAAATTAAGCTTGCGCACCTGCTGTCTACGGCTGTAATATTCAATTTTATGAATTTTTTAATAACCCGTCCGTTAATCTTGCGATTAGCCGATCTTTGTTGCGTTAATCTTTACGCCCGGGCTCATAGTTGCTGATACAGTAACACTTCTGAGATACTGACCCTTTGCTGCTGCAGGCTTAGCCTTAACAACTGCTTCGAGAAGAGCATCGAAGTTTTCCTTCAGCTTTTCAGGACCGAATGAAACTCTGCCGATCGGAGTATGAATGATATTTGTCTTATCAAGTCTGTACTCAACCTTACCGGCTTTGATTTCGCTGAGTGCCTGTGTAACATTCATAGTTACTGTACCGGACTTTGGATTTGGCATGAGGCCCTTAGGACCGAGAATCTTACCGAGTCGACCTACAACGCCCATCATATCCGGAGTAGCAACTACTACATCGAAGTCAAACCAGTTTTCAGTCTGAATCTTCTTTGCGAGCTCATCAGCTCCTACATAATCAGCACCGGCCTCTTCTGCTTCCTTTGCCTTGTCGCCCTTAGCGAAAACGAGAACTTTCTTTGTCTTGCCTGTTCCGTGCGGAAGCACGATAGCGCCTCTAACCTGCTGATCAGCATGTCTTGAGTCAACGCCGAGTTTGATTGAAACTTCTACAGTCTCATCAAACTTTGCCTTTGGAAACTTATCTAAGATGGCAAATGCTTCTGCTACATCATAGTAAGTCTGCTTGTCATAAGAAGCCACTGCTTCTTTGTAAGTTTTGCCTCTCTTTGGCATTTTTACCTCCTTGTGGTTCTAACGGCCCGAAAGCCTCCCACTGATTAGCCTTCGACTACAATACCCATACTTCTTGCAGTACCCTTGATCATAGATGTTGCTGCATCTAAATCAGCTGCATTGAGGTCAGGCATCTTTGTCTGTGCGATTTCTCTTACCTGTTCTTCAGTCAGTGTAGCGACTTTTGTCTTGTTTGGAGTAGGTGACGCAGTCTCTATACCGGCAGCCTTCTTAAGAAGTACTGCAGCAGGCGGAGTCTTTGTGATAAAAGTGAACGATCTGTCAGAATATACTGTAATAACTACAGGAATGATCATACCAGGCTGATCTGCAGTCTTTGCATTGAACTGCTTGCAGAAATCCATGATATTGACACCCTTCTGACCGAGTGCAGGACCTACCGGTGGAGCAGGAGTTGCGCCGCCTGCAGGAATCTGCAGCTTAATGAGTCCCTCTACCTTCTTTGCCATGATTTCACCTCCTTCATCATGCCTTTTCGGCAGAATGCAATCTATTTAAAAAATTGCTTACTGAATTTTTTCGACCTGTCCGAAATCGATTCTTACAGGAGTTTCTCTTCCGAACATAGAAACATTTACGCTGATAGTCTGTCTCTCAGGGGAAATTTCTTCTACTGTTCCCGAATATCCGTCAAACGGGCCGCTCCTAAGCACCACCCGATCGCCAACTTCAATATCGACATTATAAACCATATTGTCGATACCCATGCGGCTGACTTCCTCATCCGTAAGCGGAACAGGGTCTGTACCGTGACCTACAAAGCCTGTGACACCCTGGGTATTTCTAACCAGATACCAGCTTTCATTTGTCACGATCATCTTTACGATGACATATCCCGGATATAATTTATGTGTTCTTTCTTTTCTCCTGCCGTTCTTGATGTCCACTACCGTCTCGGTAGGTATGGACACGGCCTGGATCAGGTCTTGCATTCCTTTGTTTTCGACAATCTTTTCAATATTTGTCTTAACTTTGTTTTCATGTCCTGAATAAGTATGAATCACATACCAATGCGGTCTCGAAGAAACCCTTCTGTTTCCGTCATAGTCATCTTCCGCATACTCAGAAGACGCACCGGTTTCTTCCGATCCTTCTGAATCAGCATATTCTAAAGGCAGATCTTCATCAAAGAATTCCGACTCATCATATGCTCCTTCGATTCCCTCAACATCATCGTAATCCGCATCCTCTGCTGTCTCACCGTAACCGTCCTGATCGTACTCATAATCGTCGTCAAGATAGTCATCATAAAGCTCAGCATCGTTCAGGAATTCATTTTTTTCATTCTTGTCGAATTTTGCCATTTTTCATTCCTTTCCGGCCATCTTTAAGCCATGATACCTAATCTTGCAATATTCAGTGAGAAGCCTTTTGCGTTTCTTCTCTTTTGTCAGTTGAACTTTGTCCATTCTCAATTTTAATGAACCTTTTGCAATTGTTTTTCGCACATTCTTAAGTTTAAATTGTCTTTTCTCACACAAACTCAATTCCGTGAGCCTGCGCAATTTTCTCACACAAACTCAATTTCGTGAGTATGTACAATCGTCTTTTCGCACATGAACTTCAATGCAAGTATAAGTTACACGCTCAGTTCAATACCGAGAAGCTTCTGAATAGCTAATGCACATCCGCAGTCAATAGCCCAGAACGCAAGCGCGAATACTGCGCATACGCCGACTACGATGCATGTATAAGTAACAAGCTCTCCTTTTGTAGGCCATATAACTTTCTTTAATTCAATTTTAATGTCACGAAGACGTTCCTTCAAAGAAGGTTTCTTCTGTTTTTTATCGTTTGCCATATGGTTTCACTTCCTCTTTTATAATGTGTGATGATTATTTAGTTTCCTTATGAGGTGTGTGCTTCTTACAGAATGGGCAGTACTTGTTTAATTCAATACGTTCGGAATTATTCTTCTTGTTCTTCATAGTAGTATAATTTCTCTGCTTGCATTCCTGGCATGCCATAATTACCTTAACTCTCATGTTCGCACCTCCTTCAGATGAATTTTAAAGCGAAGCGAGCCTCTGACAAGACGGATCGGTCAGCGCGCGCACGCTTGCGGGTGGCGCCAGCATGGGTTTAAACATGGGTTTAAATAAGAAACATCTGGCGCTTAATTATAATATCCACTGACACAGGATATATAATTTTTTGCACACAAAAACAGTACGATGTACCGAAATCGCCTTGTTATCTTATCATTGTGAGGCTCTAATGTCAAGTAATTTCAGGAAAAAGGTTGACTTTTAAGCGCCCCCGGGGAAGATTTCCCCGGGGGCGCTGATTAGCAACGTCTGTATTTTATTTCAAAATCCCGAAAATTATTCGATGATTTCAGTTACAACGCCTGAACCTACTGTT
>CAVCIY010000099.1:0-11294 GCA_963602445.1 Lachnospiraceae bacterium
CTCACAAAGCTAAACGGCACATATGTTGACGGAATGCTTCCGCTTATAGATGCATCAGGCAGGATTCATGCTCACTTCCAACAAACCGTTACTGCGACAGGCCGACTCAGCTGCACTGAGCCAAATCTTCAAAATATTCCTGTAAGGCAGGAGCTAGGAAGGCTTATAAGAAAGGTTTTCTGTGCATCTGATGACAGCCATCTGCTCACAGGTGCGGATTATTCTCAAATCGAACTAAGAGTAATGGCTCACCTTTCCGACGATCCGTCACTCAAGGATGCATTCATAAATAATCTTGACATTCATACAAGCACGGCATCACGAGTATTCGGAGTTCCTCTTGATGAAGTTTCATCTCTTCAGAGAAGACGAGCAAAGGCTGTCAATTTCGGCGTAATCTACGGAATAAGCGCATTCGGACTTTCTAAAGATCTCAAGATTTCCAGAAAGGAAGCCGCAACTTACATAGACGATTATTTTTCAAAGCATCCTTTTGTAAAACAATTTATGAATGATATAGCAGAATATTGCAAATCCACCGGATATGTAGTGACGATGCATGGCAGAAGAAGGAATATCAACGAAATCACAGCTTCAAACCGTGTGACGAGACAGCTTGGTGAACGGCTTGCCGCAAACACGCCTGTCCAGGGAACAGCTGCAGATATCATGAAGCTTGCCATGATTGAGACGTATCGCAGACTAAATGCCAAAGTTCCTGATGCGAAAATAGTTCTTCAGGTCCACGATGAACTTATAATAGAATGTCGATCCGAATCAAAAGACGAGGTTTCAAAGATTCTTGAAGAATCGATGACAGGTGCTGCGGATCTGAGCGTTCCTCTTGTGGCAGAAGTAAATACCGGCACTGATTGGTACAGCTTAAAATAAAAGCATTTAAACGTAAGCTCAGACATGGGGCTTACGTTTTTTATTGTAGAAAAGAAGATGTAGCAGCATGCAAACTGTAAGCTTTTTTAATATAACTAAAAGTTTCGATCAACACACAAAACACATATAAATATTTGTTTTCATCATAGTTATATGATATATTTAGAATATAAATAAAACTTCGGATGCAATTATTCTTTTTTGTAAATGTAACGATACCGTAAATAGGGAATATATATTCTTTTACTTGCAAATTTATTTTAAAAGATGTAGATTTAACTTTTACATATTCTATGAGAAATGTTAGCATGTCGGTAAAAAATTTATATACTGGGACTATTTCAACTATTTCCGATGAATCTTTTTCATCCTAATCGAGATATTACTAGGCAGGAAAGCGCCGTAATGCTGGAAAATGCATATCTTTCTTATACGGGCGAATCATATAATGATGAAGGAAAAAAAACGACATCGGAAAGTACATCAGATTTGCTTAAGCTTAAGTATAAAGATTTTGCACAGATAAAAAACTGGGCAAATGGTTCCGTTGCTTTACTTTCTGAATGGGATGTTATGAAAGGTGTCAGTAATGATATATTTAGACCGGACGGTTATTATACGCGAGAGCAGTGCATTGCTACTTTTATGCGTTTATATCGTTTTGCACCTATTAGCCGCGGGCATAACGGAAAATCTTTGTGTCCGTATTCTCCTGACGAATTGATAACACAGGTGCGCTCTAAAGATTTTTACCATGAAACAAATGTTTTGAAAAATGATTTTTGCACAGTGCTTCAAGGTTATCAAAGCAGTACAAGAGGACAAACATCTATTCTTACAGTTGTTTATAATGATGGTGGCATGTATAATTTAGAACGGGAATTAGATCAGATATACACATCAGTTCAAAATATTTATTTTGCAGAAAAAGGTTATTTGCTTAAAGTAACGGGTTGGGATAAACAAAGGAATAAAGATATTACACGAATCGTGAACCTAAAGACAAGAAAAATAATGGAAATGTAAGTTGAAATATTTAACGGGGCTGTAGAGTTAACGGAAATTAGCTGTTAGGGTACGGTCCCTCTTTTTTATTAATTCGAAAAAAAGCTTTTCTAACCATCAGACAAATATGATGACAAAATGTGAAAGAAATGAGGAAATGATGTGATTCGGACAAAATAACGAAAAAATTGCGAAAAAATGCAGTAGGAGAGAATCCAAATAAGAAATAAGAAAAATATTGTGAACATATTTTTTAAAAAATCAATTAAATGAACAAATATTTGAAATTACGCTTGACATCGAAAAAATGTTCTGATAATATTTAAATATCGAACGAATGTTTATTGGACTGCTAGATGTTATTTGTTTGATATTAAGAGAATATATTTCAAAACCAATAAAGAAGAGGTGACTTTCATGACTGCATCAAGTATAAAAATTTTTTTCAAACTTCTCGCCGCATTTGTTATTTGCTTTATTGCAGCCAATTTTTTCGGAGCAATTATATCAAATGCCATAGATGAATCACGCATAAACTCATACGTCTGCCGTGATATCACAATCGAATCGGGAGACACCCTCTGGAAGCTTGCAAAAGAATACGGTCCGCAGGGAGAAGATACCAGAAAAGTTGTTTCTCTCATATGCAGCATAAATGACATTCATATGGACAGCATAAAGACAGGCGACATCATTAAAGTTCCAGCATACATAAATTGATATATATGTTCACTAAATAATGCGTGATATATTCGTATATGCGTGATATATTCGTATATTCGCCATATAAATATAGATATAAATCATATATATTTTATATTTGTCAGAACTGTTCACTAAATATATTGACTTTTCTGTTCGTAAAATAATTTCACATTTATATTAATTTATATGGCGAATTGCAATAATAAGTTGGACGCTCGTCATGCAGCATCTTGTTGATAGATTTTATCTAGTTCGGCCTCAAATAATTCATCATGTGTTGAATATCCAAGAATCTTTCGAGGTAAGCAGTTGCACCAGATTTCTACATCAGCAATAGCATGGGCAGAGAATTGATCAATCCTTTTTCCTTTATAATGTTTTTCTTTTAACATTCTATCAAAGAAATGCTTTATGAGCCTTATTTAATTGTCCAACTTCATTTTACAATCGGCGTGATTTTAGATTATATAATCTCTAAAAAAAAGGCACAAAGATTGCATCAGGGAACTTCTGAAAATCGCCGATATAAGCGATTTTTTTAATGAGCGCAGATCAACGGGTCGGGTAAAAATATGTCTAAAAAGACTCGGGTATCCACAATAGAGATTAATGGTAAGAATTTATCGGTTATATGCTTTTTAGCTTGAATATAACTTGAGTATGCATTGAATTATAAAAAAATTTATAAAAGTTTTCCGAAAATTCATATTTTAGGAATAGTTGCGTATATCCTTCTTAGTCTTTAGGTTTTAATTAACGACCCCTATTTCTTTACTATTACTACTACTTCTACTACTATTGCATCTTCTTTTGTTTCTGTTTTTTCATCACAATGATTTTATGTCGCATATCTTTGCATATGTCATATATAATTAAGATCTTTTTCCCAAATTCCCATATACCACTTATCATATACTGCTTAGGTTATTTTTCTGTCTTATATTATTATGCCGCCAAAGATTTTCGAATACAGTTTTTTATAACGTTTATAATGTTAATAATATTAATAATATTAATAATATTAATAATGATTTCCCTTTTGCATAAGCTCATTTCCGTGAATCTTCAGCCACTTTATATGATTCTTGTAATCCGGCATCACATGTGAAACATTATTCCAAAAAGCTTTTGAGTGATTCATTTCAAGTCTGTGGCACAGTTCGTGAATTACAACATAGTCAACGACTTCGTCCGGCGCAAGCATAAGAAGAAGATTAAAGTTTAGATTTCCGTTTGATGTGCAGCTCCCCCACCTTGTCTTTTGCTTTCTGATTGTTATTTTTCCGTAATCCACACCTATGATATTTGCAAAATGTCTAACTTTCATATCAAAGACATCTCGCGCCATACATCTTAGCTTTTCGATTTCTTCCGGCGCGAGAGGCTTGATTTCGGGCTGTTTTTTTTGATTTTTCCGTTTGTCTTCCTTTGTTCTGACAATCCAGTCTTTGTTATTTTCTGCTATTTTTATAATTGTATTCTTTTTCAGATTCTTCGGAACCTTCATGGTCACGTTTAGATTGCTGTCAATTTCAATCCGTATTTTCTTTCTCCTGCTATCCCTCAAAATTTCTGCTTCAGTCCAGCCGAAATCAATTATTTCAATTGATTTGTCTTTAATTGACTTGTCAGTATTTTCGCTTGATTTTTTTATTGTTTTCTCGCTTTTCATTTTTGGCTTTTGTCCTATTTAGATAGATTTTTTTTTTTTTCGATGTCTCTCGACGAATTATTCAAAAATAATCTCAATCACCAGACTCAATATTATAAGTGCTGCTCCGATGATTCCAGCAAATGAAAGCTTTTCGCCTAGGATAACAAATGCGAATAATGCCGTAAGTACCGGACATGCGCATTGAAGGAGTGCGATAAGCTTTGCCGACGCAAATTCCATGGCAATATTTTGAAGAAGAACTCCGACCAGTGTACAGGCAACAGCCATATAAAAAATTATAAGCCATACATTTGTATTTGCTGTTGCAAAATATAAGCCATGATCTTGCGAAAATGCGAAAAGTAAGGATAAAATCAATGAAAATCCGGCTTGAATTGTAGTCAGTGAACCGGCAGACATTTGTTTTAGGCTTTCTTCACCGAAAATGAGTGAACCCGCGCACAGAAGAGCTGAGAGAAGTGAAAATACTTCTCCCCACCCAAATGACGAAAGACCTCCTCTTCCGCAAAGAAGATAAAGTCCTGCTACGGCAATGACGTAAACTATACACTCACTTTTTTTCAATCTTTTCTTGTAGATTAAAAATGCGAGAATAGGTGTCATTATGGTAGATAATGATCTCAGGAATGCTGCTGTAGTTGCCGCAGTGCAGTTGATCGCGATATTGTTGAATATCATGCCTAGCGAAATGCACAGGCTTGGCAGTATCCAAACCTTCCAGGAAACTGCTTTTATTTCTTTCAGCAATGTCTTGTGATAAATCAAAATAAGCAGTACAAATGCGATTGCATATCGTGCCGTAATAAGTGAATATACCGGCATAATCTCAAAGGCTGCCTTTGAGATCGCATCACCAAAGCCGTAAAGCATACTTTGAAATAATATAAGAGCAACAGCGGTGCCTGTTTTGCTTTTAATTTCTCTCTTTCCCATAGATCTTTCCTCTTTTTCTTATAATACCCCTTTTTTTCACGCAAGTGCCTGATTGAAATCTATTATCCCCGACACTTGCACACGCAATCTGCCATTATCGTGCCTGTGCAAGCAGTCTTATTCTTATTCTCACAAGGAGCCATCATTATCTCTGCAGACCGTCTTCTTCTTATTCTCGTAATTTTCATCTTCGGTCTTGCATACTCTGCCCGCAATATTCTCTCAGTGTGCTCTCAATCTGTCCTCGACTTCCTTATAATCTGTTATTCTGTTCTAAGAGCAACGACAGGATCCTTTTTAGAAGCGCTGCGCGACGGAATTATGCCTGCTATGAGCGTAAGGATCATGCTTATGATTATTAAAATGCAGGCTACCGGAACCGGCAGGAATGCGTTTATATTATTTATGCCGGTTAGATGATGCAGAATCGCATTTATCGGTATGCATAGCAGATAAGTGACTGCCACGCCTATTATACCGGACGCCAATCCTATCAAAACCGTCTCGGCATTGAACATGCTTGAGATATTTTTCTTTGACGCTCCGATCGCTCTTAGTATGCCGATTTCCTTAGTGCGCTCCTGTACTGAAATCAGCGTGATTACGCCTATCATTATGGAAGAAACGATAAGCGAAACTGCCACGAATGCGATGAGAACATATGTAATCGCATTAATAATTGTATTTACAGACGACATGATTAAGCCGACGTAATCTGTATATGTTATCTCAGACATATCATCAACCTTGCTGTTGTATTCTTCGATTGCATCCTCTATAACATCTTTGTCTGCAAAGGTAGCAGCATAAAGATTGATAGCCGAAGGGCTGTCAAGGTCGATACATCCTAGCTCTTTCAGATTATCCTCATAGGTTGATTCCGAAAACTCAAGTACATTGTCATAAAATTGTGCAAGATTTTCATCTGTATAATTTTGCATGGCGATCGTAAGTGCTCCCGCTTTTTCTTCATCTGACAGGCCTTGAAGTGACGAGGCTACCTGTTCGGAATATTGCGTCTTATATTGCTCTGCCATTGTCTCGGAAAACATATTTTTTAGTTCATCATCACTCATGTCTTTGACATAATCCGCGATTTCAGAAGTGTTCAGACTTGATTGCGACGTAAGACCGTCCGAGATGGCAGCTTCCATATCTTCTCTTGTCATTGAATTCAGCATATTGCTGACTGCTGCATTTGTTTCGTCATCAGACGGAATGCTCATTATTTTTACATAAGCCTCTGCCTTGCCGGTAGTGTCAAGAGAATCGATATATGTTCTGAAATATTGTGCCTTGTCCGCAGAGCTCATTTCATTGTTGGTATCCTTAAAAGGCAGTCCCGTAAAGATGTCTTTTTCAGGATTTTCCTTTTGACTTGAAACGGCCTCAGACTTAGATGATTCTTCGATAACCTTTTCGGTCAGAAGTGTCGTATATCCAATAGAACCTGTTATCATTGTGGAAACAGAATCCTCGGAAGGCCTTGCGACACCTGTGACTTTAAGCTTTATGCCATTGTCATAAAGATATTTAAGCCCTGCCGACGTGTCTCTTAAATCTATATAATTTCCTGTCTGTTCATCATATGAATAACAATTGGAATTTAAGACGGTTCTGAATTCCGTGCCGCAAATCTCCTCATATGACCATTCCTTTTCCTCATAATCAAGCTTCGTCCTGTCGACAGCGGATTTCATGAGATTGTCGATTTCTTCTTTTGATGTGAGTCCAAGTGCGTAAAGTGTCAGATCGTCTATTTCATTATTTTCATCTACAAAGAGCATAACTTCGTTATATTCTTTGGGCCATGTGCCGTAAACGACATCATATTGCTGCTTTAAAACCGGGCTTATCACTTCGTCGTCATCGCCCTTAAGCATTTCCTGCCAGAGGCTTGTGCTGGACTGCATTGCGGAGGCCGTGCTTCCGAATATTGACTGACTTTGCATCTGAAGCATCGAAGAGAAATCTATATTCAGATATTCGAGCATCAATTCCTGCATAAGTGACTGCGTGTCTGAAACTATTATGTCACCATCAACATTTTGTGTATAAATCTGAAGGTCTAAGTCATAAGAATATTGAACACCATTTATCGAATCGGCAAGTCCGGATTCACTTTCCTTATCGGCACGCTTCTCTTCTATATACTTCTTGAAAGACTTAAGATCATTTTTCTTTTCTTCAAGAGAATTCATTGAATTTACAAGATCATACATCATTGCTTTCTGGTAGACAGCATCGTCTCCGTGCTCATATACCGACTTGGCTTTCCCCATAAAGGTCTCAAGAAGCGAGGTCAGATCGACATGCTGCGCCTCTATGGTCAGCGGATATGAAGATAATGTATCCTCCTGAACGGAATTGATATAAGCAGTCGCACCCTGTGAAACCGCATATATGAGTGCGATTCCGATGATGCCGATGCTGCCGGCAAACGAAACAAGCGCGGTCCGGCCTTTTTTCGTAAAAAGATTCTTTAACGAAAGTCCAAATGAAGTCTTAAGTGACATCGAGGATTTTCCTGATTTTGTTCTCGTTTTTTTGGTTTTATTTTTCGTTTTTACGTTTGTCTTAGCTTCTTTTTTAGTGTCATTTGCCGCTAAGGACTCGACTGTCTCGTCTGCCGTTATAGGGTTCGAATCGTCACTTAGTATTCCGTCGAGCATTCTTATGATTCTGGTAGAATATTCCTTGGCAAGCTCGGGGTTGTGAGTAACCATTATTACAAGGCGCTCATTTGAAATCTCTTTTAGAATTTCCATTACCTGGATACTTGTCTCGCTGTCGAGCGCACCGGTAGGCTCGTCTGCAAGGATAATCTCCGGGTCGTTGACTATCGCGCGCGCTATGGCAACTCTTTGCATCTGTCCACCCGACATCTCCGCCGGCTTCTTTTTAAGCTGCGAACCAAGGCCCACCCTTTCAAGCGCAATCTTTGCGCGCTCTTGCCTTTCCGACTTTGAAATGCCGGATAGCGTCAGAGCCAGCTCAACATTTTGAAGAACTGTCTGATGCGGTATAAGATTGTAATTTTGAAATACAAAGCCTACAGAGTGATTTCTGTAAGTGTCCCAATCACGGTCTGTATAATCCTTTGTGGATATACCGTTTATAATGAGATCTCCGCTGCTGTATTTGTCAAGACCGCCCATTATATTTAGGAGTGTGGTTTTTCCGCAGCCTGACGGCCCGAGAACAGAGACAAATTCGCTTTCTCTGAATGTTACATCAATCCCCTTAAGAGCATTGACAGTCTCTCCTACTGTTTCATATACTTTTGTAATATTTTTTAATTCCAACATAAAGTCACCTGCTAAAAAGTTTTACATTTATCGGTATCACATCGCTATAATAAGCCGCTAGTACCACATCGTTATCGTAAGTCCTTTTTCGTCGCCGAAATAGCATGTACTTACTTTTCTAATGCCATCGGGACTGTAACGCAAAATCATGTCTGCATAGAGATTGTCATTTTTCATGCGATTCATCATAGTATTGTAGGGCTCAGCATCTGAGAATCGGCATTGCCAATAATGCTGTCCCGATTTAATGGCAGCAACCATATAATCGATGACCGTATCGTCATAAATCTGAAAATAGAGTCCTGATATACGATAATAATCGAGATCTACCATGCTGCATTCCGGCAGATTTTCTTTGTCATCAGACGTCCTGTCACTGTACAGGAAGCTGTCGGTGCAGCAAAGATATAAGTAGTCGGGCTTCAAAATTTCGGGCATAGACTCTGAATTTTCGACATTGCTGAAATTTCTGTCACCATAAGTTGTGTCGACATTATAATAATAATCTCCGCACTTTACTACATTCCATGCATGAGGTCCGCTTTCGGTCACATTTCCGGAAACATAGACCGCCTGGATCCCGAGCTTTTGCAGCAAATATTGTGTCTCCTTGGCATATCCGGCACATACTGTCTGACCGCCTACAAGAGCACTGTAAAGATTTTGGTCATCCGGCACGTCCTTTTGATATTCGGTATTATTTATCACATAATCATAGACAGCCTTTACTGTAATGAAATCGTCCGTCGCCGCAGGGTTTCCGGCATATTCTTCCCTACTTTCCGCAATGTAGTCATTGATTGCCGCCAAAGCCTCTGACTCAGCATTTTCAATATCTGCCTGCTTTGACGAAGCACTTTGCGAGTCGTACGTATAATTTGGAGCGATAAATGCCGCTACTGCAAGATTTGTATATGAATAAGAACCTTCCAACCAGAAGATCTCAGGGTGATCACTTAGTATCATATCAACGAGCTTCGTCAAATCGTCATTTGATATGCTGCCTATCATAATTTTTTTATCAAAGTTCATTATTCCGTTATAAATTTCAATATACTTTTTTCGGTAATCCTCAGTAAGTATGTTGTAATAATAATAAACTGTCTTTTCTTCGGCACTTTCTTCTTGACTTGAGCCGCTTGCAGCGTCCTGATCTTCTGAAGAATTGTCCTGCGTAATCATCCCGTTGTCGTTCGAAGTCGTAAAATCATCACCGATCTGATTCAGAACACCCTTAGCGATGAAAATTATGATTATTATTACGATAATGCGCTTAAAAATACTTTTCTTTTTTTTCTTCATATAATCAATTCCGTAAGATTAATCAACACTAATAGTTTCCGTAAGATTAGCCGATACCGATTGTTTCGCAAGATTAGTCAATACCGATCGTTTCACAAGATTAGCCGATACCGATTGTTTCACAAGATTAGCCGATATCGATTGTTTCGCAAGATTAATCAACACTAATCATTTTCGTAAGATTAGTCAATACTAATCGTTTTCGTAATATTAGCTGATACTAATCGTTTCCGTAAGATTAATCAATATTATTCGTTTCCGAAGTCGTAAGGTAAATATTAGATTTAAACACGCTTATTCTGCAAGTTCTGCCGGTTTTGGCTATTCTGCATGTTTTGATCGTTTTGTCTGTTCTGCAAGTTCTGTCTGCCTTGCGAGCTTTTCCTGTTTTGCATGTTCTGTCTGCTTTGCGAGCCTTGCATATTTTCATTGTAAGATTTTTTTTGCGTCAAAAGTCTGTTTTTATGTAAAAGCTTGATGCGCGCTTCTCTGGCCATTTCGGCCAAATTGATCTTCACCCAAAGCTTTGCGAGCTGCTTCTTGTGGGAGCAGAGCTTTTCTTTGCAATTTGCGCAGCTCAGATATTCGTTTGTCTTTTCTGAAAAACGTTCGGGATACTTATAAATAAGTATCTCCCAGCGAAGCGTCAAAATTATCGCCGCAGCCAAAAGCGACCATGTGTACAGGCTGCGCACAAAGAATAGCGGCGTAAACATCATCGCATAATCCCAATTGTAAATTCTGCACGAGCCGCAGCACTTGTTCTTTAAAAACCAGCTTTGAAACGGGCAAAAGAACAAGATACATATCATGTCGCATACTGAATATATCAAGCATATGATGTACATTATCCCGTCATCAAATATTCCTGTCATATGCAGTGCGCCGATAACAAGATTCATTGCAATCCAAGCCAGAAGCACAAGCACAGCGGAATTGTTGTCGTGGAGCACAGGTTTGGTTTCTCCCGTAGGTATGAAATTCTTCTTGAATTGCTTTTGAGATCCCGAGCTTTCAACATTTGACGGGAAAAATCTGCATATCATTTCCAACATGAATATGCACCATATAATGATCGCGATAGCAGGATTAGCTTTGATAAATCCGGGTACCGTAATGTCATGCTTTATTTTTTCTGTGATATATATAATCACCGTTACAATAAGCATCACGCTTCTATATATAAGCTTGAAAAATTGCAGCATGGATATCTTCGTATATTTACCGGATGCAAACAAAGAAAATATGCTCGACTTTTTTATATTCTCCTCTTCATTTTTTTCATATTTTTTTTTGCTGCTGTTTGATGTCATATTTTGCCTCATGAATCTCTATAATTATAATCCTTGTAATTGTATTTTCATAAATTGCAATATAAATTGCAATCATGTTTCACAATTACATTATCGCAAGTATATTATCGCAATTCTATTTTTGCCTTTATTGCAATTCCATTTTTGCTTTTATTGCAATTC
>CAVCIY010000100.1:0-11026 GCA_963602445.1 Lachnospiraceae bacterium
TGCCGGCGACGCAGCGAAGGCAGACAATGCAGCAAATGCAGACAGCTCAGCAAAGCCGGACAACGCAGAGTGTGTCGGTGTCGCAGAGAATGAAGATGGCGCAGAGTGTGCCGGCGTCGCAGAGAATGAAGATGGCGCAGAGGTGGAGATATGCGGCGCCGACGAGCTTCAGATCGCGGGTGTTCACAATCTTGAAAATGCTCTTGCGGCATGTGCGATATCGGTGTGCTTTGGCATCGATGCAGGCACTATAGCATCGACGCTTAGGACATTTGCCGGTGTAGAGCACAGGATGGAAAAGTGCGGCGTAAAAAACGGCGTGACTTTTGTAAATGATTCTAAGGGGACAAATCCGGATGCAGCAATAAAAGCTGTATCGTCATATATAAATGTGATTCTGATAGCAGGCGGCTATGACAAAAATGCCGAATATACAGAATTTGTAAATAGTTTCGAAGGACATGTGAAAGCGCTGATCCTGCTTGGGAACACGGCGGAGAAGATAAAGTCCGCGGCGTTGTCTGCGGGATTTAGCGCGGTAGATATTGTCTCTGACATGAGAGAGGCAGTTGCGAAAGCATATGAGATAGCTAAGCAGGGTGACACGGTTCTTCTTTCTCCAGCATGTGCAAGCTGGGATATGTATAAAAATTATGAGTTAAGGGGCGAAGATTTCAAAAACTGTGTAAAGGAGCTGAAATAATCAGATGAAACGCAGATTAATAGCAGATTCGCACATAGGTGGCGAAGTTATGTCAAACGGGGTTATGGATACGGCAGCCCGAAGAAAGAAAAAAAGGAAAGCGGGCTCCGCTGACTTCCTTTTGACCGCACTTGTGCTAGGGCTTGTTATTTTTGGCGTAATAATGGTTTTTAGTGCCAGCTATTATACGGCACTGAACAAAGAAGGAACGCCATATTATTATCTTATAAGAGACGCAATATATGCGGCGCTTGGCACGGTCGTAATGGCGATTTTGGCTGTTACGGATTATCGTATAGTGAAAAATATCTCCTATTTCACCTATGGTGCTTGCGTTGTTTTGCTTATAGTCGTTTTGTTTGCGGGTACATCGATCAACAATGCGGCGCGATGGATTTATATCGGGCCTATAAGTATCATGCCCGGCGAGCTTGCGAAGATGGGATGCATATTTGCGATTGCAAAATTTTTGAGCGAACCGCAGCACAATGCGAGATCGATGAAACACGGGGTATTGCCGTCGCTTTTGATGATGGGTATTCCGTTACTGCTCATAATAATACAGCCGAGTACCACTACTGCCATGACGCTTGCCGTGATATGTATCGGGATGATGTACGTTGACGGAATGAGCATGAAAATTTTCGCAGCCTTAGGCGGAGTCGGAGCACTCGGTCTTGGCGTGTATATCATAAAGGACGGAGGATATAAGCTGCAGAGAATCGTCAGCTTCCTGAATCCGTTTGCTGACAGCCAGGGATCGGGATATCAGGTAGTTCAGTCGCTTCTTGCGCTTGGTTCGGGCGGGATAACAGGTGTGGGTCTCGGAAAGAGTATTCAGAAAACATTATATCTGCCTGACCCGCAAAACGACTTCATCATCGCAATTATCGGAGAAGAGCTTGGACTTGTCGGACTTATTGTTCTTCTTCTCGTATATCTCCTTTTGATCTGGAGATGTGTAAGAATCGTAATTAAGGCACCTGACAAGTACAGCACGCTTGTGTCTGCAGGCATTACCATTATGCTTGCTTCACAAGTCGCAATGAACGTAATGATCGCAACGTCAATGATGCCGCCGACAGGTGTAGCGCTTCCTTTTGTGAGCTGGGGCGCAAATTCACTTTTGATATTCATGGCATCGATGGGAATCATGCTGAATATTTCAAGTAAGATAGACGAAGGCGAACTAAGGAAGGGCAAGAAAAAGAAGCGTTTATTCAGGAAAAATTCCCGTTAGGAAAATCCACATTATAAAAATTCCCGTTAGGAGTACGATATGAGAGTAATAATGACAGGCGGCGGCACAGGCGGCCATATATATCCCGCAATAGCTATAGCTGAAGAAATCAAAAAAAGACATCCGGATGCTGAGATAATCTTTGCCGGAACCACACACGGTATGGAAAAGGACATTGTTCCGGCAAACGGATACGAACTCAGGTACATAACGGTCAGCGGACTGGACAGAAGAAATCCTCTCAAAAATTTCAAAACCGCTAAGGATTTGATGAAGGGGATGGCTGAGTCAAAGAAGCTTATGAAGGAATTTAAGCCTGATGTTGTCATCGGCACGGGAGGATATGTGTGCGGTCCTGTTGTCAGAGCAGCCGCACAGACCGGAATACGTTCGTTTATTCATGAGCAAAATGCATTTCCGGGACTCACAAATAAGCTTCTCAGCAAGAAAGTTGAGACTGTTTTTACGGCTTTCGAGGAAGCCGTGCCGTATTTCAAGACGAAGAAGCCTGTGATCACAGTCGGAAACCCTGTCAGAAGTGCATTTGCCAAGACAAGCAGAGATGAAGCAAGGAAAGCTCTCGGTCTTTCGGAGGACGAATTTGTCGTGCTCAGCTTCGGCGGAAGTCTCGGCGCACAGACTATCAACGACCAGATGCAGGATGCAGTAAGAAGATTCGCAGGAAAAGACGGAATCAGAATTATTTTCGCCACCGGAAAGAGATATTATGACAGAATCACAGGTTCTGCAGAAAATATACCTCAAAACGTCACATATATGAGATATATTGATGATATGCCAATCTATCTTGCCGCTTGTGACCTGGCTGTCACAAGAGCCGGTGCCCTTACGGTATCAGAGATAATGGCATGCGGCAGAGCGTCAATTATGATTCCTTCACCAAATGTGACTGCAAACCACCAATATTACAATGCGAAATCCGTCGCCGATAAAAATGCGGCGATTCTGATTGAGGAAAAGAATCTGGCAGAGGGAACTGTTGCGGATGTTATCGAACGAATGGCGGATGACAGAAGCACAACTGCGAGTATGAGTGAAAATGCGGCTAAGGCGGGAAGAATAGATGCTGCCAAGGTTATCTGCGACACTATAGGCATCTGAGAAGAGGGTGAAAATATAAATGGATAATCAAAGAAACGGCAGCAGCTTTCACACCTCTGTAGATATTTTCGGAGGCGGAGACACGGAGTACAATCAAGGTCTCGCATCAAGAGGCGAAGACGAGAAGACCGCCGAAAAGACCGGGCTGGTAAAGCCCGTTATTCCGGGAGAAAAAAAGAAACGAAGAACAAAAAGAAGCAGAAATTACCTTCCTGCCATTCTTATTACGGCCGTGGTGCTCATTGCATTTATTCTCTTTCTCAAATCCCCGGTATTTACCATAGAATATATTCAGATAGACGGGAATTATATTCTCTCCGATCAGGAGATTCTTGATACTTCCGGAGTTGCCAAGGGACAAAATATGTTTGGCAAGAATGCGCACAAAGCTAAGTCGAAGCTTAAAGACAATCCTTATATCAGCAGCGTAAATATTGACAGAAAGATACCTGATACGTATGTTATCAAGATAGAAGAGATTACTCCGTCAATAGCTGTTAAGTACAGTGATGAAAAATATATCATACTTGATTCTGAAGGAAAGGTCATAGATTGCACGGACAGCACCATGACAGCCACGCTTTTAAACGGTGTCACCGTAAAAAAGTACAAGATCGGATCGGAGCCGAAGCTTAAGGGCATATCGAATCTGAATAAGCTTCTCTCTATGATAAATGTCCTCAATGCAGAGGATCTTTACTTCAAACAGGTTGAGATTGTTGACTCGGACACTATAAAAGGAAATATAACAGACACGCTCACGTGCCAGGGAACTTATGAAAATATCTCTCTATATGCGAAGGAACTCAAGAGCGCCCTTTATGATATCAATCAAAAAGGGTATGACAGCGGCGAGATATATATAAGCGATGCCGGATATGCGTCGTTTAACCCGGAATGATCGCAAAAATCGAGATGTATCACGGTGTGCGGTACGGTGTGCGGTGTGATGAGGCTCGATGCGGCAGCGTGTGCAATTCAGAGCCGAAATCAGAAAAAAGTAAAACAAAATTGTAATCTGCTTTTTTTATCTAAATGTTGCGATTGAAATATTGATATGTTAGAATTGAATCGATAAAGGTAACGGGAGGATCACAGACAATGTTAGACTTAGAAATGAATGTTGCAAACAATGCTCAGATAAAAGTAATAGGCGTAGGCGGCGGCGGTGGAAATGCCGTAAATCGCATGATAGAATCAGGCCTCCAGGGTGTTTCTTATGTGGTAGTGAATACAGACAAGCAGGCATTAGACAGTGCTTCGGCTGATGTAAAGGTACAGATAGGTGAAAAGCTCACAAGAGGACTTGGCGCAGGTGCAAATCCTGAAATAGGCATGAAAGCTGCCGAAGAAAATCTTGAAGATATCAAGCAGCACTTCGACGGAGTGGATATGGTATTTCTTACTGCAGGCATGGGCGGCGGCACAGGTACAGGTGCGGCTCCTGTTATAGCAAAGGCAGCGAAAGAGAGAGGGATTCTTACTGTCGGAGTAGTTACGAAGCCTTTCAGCTTTGAAGGAAAGAGACGTAAGGATCACGCAGAGCTTGGTATAGAATATCTAAAGAAGTATGTAGATTCACTTGTAGTAGTTCCAAATGACAAGCTGCTGCAGATTTCAGACAAGAAGACAACTGTAAATGAAGCATTCGGCATGGCTGATGACATTCTCAGACAGGGTGTTCAGGGCATTACAGACCTCATCACGAAGTCAGGCGTCATCAATCTTGACTTTGCGGATGTAAAGACAGTTATGAGCGACAAGGGTATCGCACATATGGGTATCGGTGTTGCAAGCGGCGAAAAGAGAGTTGAAGATGCAGTTGCGGAAGCTATCGGAAGCCCGCTTCTCGAGACTTCTATCGACGGCGCTCACTCAATCCTCCTCAATATTACAGGCGGATACGACCTCGGTATGCTTGAAGTATATGAAGCTTCAGACCTTATCGAAAAATCAGCTGCCGAAAATGCAAATATCATATTCGGTACTGCGATTGACGAAAGTCTCAATGACGAGATCAGGATCACACTCATCGCTACAGGATTTGACAGTGATGAAGATACAGCAGCTCCGGCACCAAATCCTCAGAATTCCCAGGATGTATATGCACAGCAGCCTTCGCCACAGTCTGCTCCTGCGGGACAGCAGCCGGCAAGCTCACCTGCTTATGTTTCTGAACAGCAGGCACCGGCGAGAAAAGAAGAGAGCATCGAAGTTCCGGACTTCCTTAAGGGTGCTATGAACGCCGTAAACAGAAAGCTTTAAGATTCCAAGGAGAAAAGCCGGTGATGAGCCGGCTTTTTGTTGATAAATCAGATGAGGAAATCTTATGGATCAGATGTTGAACTCTTCGAAAAATGAAAAGTTGAAAAATCTTTCAAAGCTTTATCGAAGAAAATATCGTGAACGAGAGAAAAAGTATGTTATAGAGGGAGTTCACCTTATAAAGGAAGCTTTGATAAACGGACAAATTCCCGATGAGGTATTCGTCAGGGAAGGTTTCGAAAAAACTGATGAGGGACAAAATATCATATCTGCTCTGAAATCAGGCGGAGCAGATATTTATTATGTTTCCGCGGGTGCGTTTGACAGGGCGGTTGATACAGAGACTCCACAGGGAATCGCCGCAACGGCGTCGATTCCCGCGACAGGTTTTTTGAATGTCTGCGACGATGTGAAAGCAGCCTCTTGCGGCGGTGGGAAGTTATCCGCGTGCTGCGATATGAAATCGGCTTCTTGCGGCGATGACAGGCAACCGGTCTCAGGCGGCAATGATGCGCCGGCGGCAATATGCAGTGAAGACAAGCCGCATACGTTACGCAGCGAGGACAAACGATTTACGCATTGTGTAAGCACAAATGTACTTGTCCTTGACAGGCTGCAGGATCCCGGCAATATAGGAACTGTCATTCGCACGGCAGATGCGGCAGGATTCAGAGATATTCTTGTAATGAAAGGGACTGCGGACATTTTTTCACCAAAAACGGTCAGAGCCGCAGCCGGTTCTCTTTACAGAGTGAGATTCAGCTTTGAATCAGATCCGAATGAAGCATTGCGGCTTCTGAAATCACTCGGCAAAAAGACAGTATGCACATCGCCGTCCGCAAAGAAGGCTTATTTTGAAGAGGATATAGCGCATGACACGGCTCTTATTATAGGAAATGAAGCAAATGGCGCATGTGATGAGTTTATGCAAGGCTCGGACATAAGGATACTTATACCGATGGAGGGAAGTATCGAGTCACTGAACGCAGCGGCGGCAGCATCGATTATCATGTATGAATCAGTCAGACAGCGGTCGGTATAGGCTGCAGATGAGATGAATTCAAGATGCAAGTGCCGTACATAAGACGACAGGAACGATATAAAAGGATTATAAAATGTCATATATATGGCATTAAATGTAATATATAAGACTACAAGACAATGGAGGAAAGGTATAAATGCAAAAGCAGTTAGCAGAAATCCTTGAGGAAGTCAAGGCTCAGCTTGGTGAAGCAGTCACTCTTGAGAAGGCTGAGGAGATTAGAGTAAAGGTTCTCGGCAAGAAGGGAAAACTCACTGAGATATTGCGTTCTATGGGAAAGCTCGGTGCTGAAGAAAGAAAAGAGACCGGCAAGAAGGCAAATGAAGTCAGAGCCGAAATCGAAGCAATTCTTGAGAGCAAGAAGAATGAGCTTAAAGAAGCAAAGAAGAATGCAAAGCTTGCTGCGGAGGTTATAGATGTCACGGAGCCGGGAAAGGTTAAGCAGCTTGGCGTGAGACATCCTATCACTCAGACTATCGACGAGATGTCAAAGATTTTCATGAATATGGGATTTGAGGTCGTTGAAGGACCTGAAGTCGAAACAGTATTTATGAATTTTGACGCATTAAATGCCGGTCCGAATCATCCGTCAAGAGATATGACAGATACATTTTATATCACAGACAAGACTTTGCTCAGAACTCAGACTTCACCTGTACAGGCAAGGACTTTGCTGACAAAGGAGCCTCCTCTTCGCGTCATTTCACCGGGCAGAGTATACAGATGCGATACTCCTGATGCCACTCATTCACCTGTATTCCATCAGGTAGAAGGTCTTGTGGTAGGAGAAGGCATTACAATGGCGGATCTCAAGGGTGTGCTCAGCGAATTTGCAAGGCAGATGTTTGGCCCTGATACAAAGACGAAGTTCAGACCTCATCATTTCCCATTTACGGAACCGAGTGCGGAGGTTGACGTATCATGCTTCAAGTGCGGCGGCAAGGGCTGCAATGTCTGCAAAGGCAGCGGCTGGATAGAAATACTCGGCTGCGGCATGGTTCATCCGAATGTTCTTAAAGTCGGCGGAATCGACACAGAAAAATATACAGGATTTGCTTTTGGCATCGGCGTAGAGAGAATCGCAATGCTGAAGTATGAGGTTGACGACATCAGACTTTTCTATGAAAATGATGATCGTTTCCTTAAGCAGTTCAAGTAAAATCCCGGATGCAGGCGCAAGGCTCGGTATGCCGGCGGAAGGCTTCGGAGTAAGTGCAAAGCACACGATGTCGGCGGAAAAACGGGATGCATGTGAAAGTCGTAAGTGCGTGCAGTAAAGCTCGTGATCAAGTGCAAGGCTTCGGACACAAGAGTAAGGTCTGGGGTTAAGGCGCAAGGCTCGGTATGCCGGCGGAAAACGGGACAGAGGAAAAAGATTCTGAAGATTAAGAATACAGAGAGGTAGAATCAATGTTAGTTTCAATAAATTGGCTTAAAGATTATGCAAATGTAGATGTTCCTGTAGATGAATTCTGCGACAGGATGATTCTTTCGGGTTCAAATATAGAGACAGTAGAGCCTTTTGGCACAAAGTTTACAAATATCGTAGTAGGGAAAATCTTAAAGATTGAAAAGCACCCCGATGCTGACAAACTCGTGGTATGCACCGTCGATGCGGGAGACGAACAGCCGCTTCAGATCGTCACGGGAGCAAAGAATGTATTTGAGGGAGCTACAGTTCCTCTTATCAAGCACGGCGGAAAGCTTCCTGACGGCACTGTAATCAAGAAGGGCAAGCTTCGCGGCGTACTTTCTGAAGGCATGCTTTGTTCGGCAGCCGAAATGGGTTATGAGGACAAGGTTATAAGCACTCTTATCAAGGATGGCATATGGATTCTTGATGATAGTCTTGTGCCGGGCACAGATATTGCCGACGCACTCGGACTCAGGGACAGCGTCGTAGATTTTGAAATTACGCCAAATCGCCCTGATTGCCTGTCTATGATAGGCATGGCAAGAGAAGCGGCTGCTGTTTTCGGAACCGAGCTTAAATATCCTTCCACGGAAGTTGCGGCAGGCGGCGGTGACGTAAATGAGCATATTTCGGTAGAAGTGAAGGCTCCTGAGCTTTGCCCGAGATATACTGCGCATGTTATTACCGATATTAAGATCGAGCAGTCACCTTGGTGGATGCAAAAGAGACTTATGCATGCCGGAATGCGCCCTATAAACAACATCGTAGACATTACAAACTTCGTAATGATGGAATACGGTCAGCCTATCCACGCTTTCGACGCTTCTGCTGTTGAGGGCGAAAAGATTATCATCGACACTTCAAAGGAAGGCGATGTTTTTGTTACTCTTGACGGAACTGAAAGAAAGCTTCCCGAAGGAGTTATTATGATAAATGACGCGAGCAAGCCTATAGGCATCGCAGGCATCATGGGCGGACTGAATTCCGAAATTACAGAAAATACAAAGAAAGTAATTCTTGAGGTAGCAAATTTTGACGGCGACTCTATAAGAAGCTCTTCAAAGAAGCTGGGTCTCAGGACAGAGGCTTCAGGAAGATATGAGAAGGGTCTTGACGCAAATCTGTGCGAAGCTGCTGCAGCAAGAGTATGCCATCTCATCGAGGAGCTTGGCTGCGGCAAGGTTGCGGACGGTTTGATAGATATTTACCCTCACAAGAAAAATGCCGAACCGGTGGATGTGAGAGTTTCAAGAGTAAATCATGTGCTCGGAACAGACATCCCGGGCGAGGATATGGTTAAGATCTTTGAGAGCCTCGAGATGAAGGTGGAAGTGAACAGCGATGTCATGACTGTCACACCTCCTACAGTAAGAATGGATCTTGAAGCAGAGATTGATTACGTAGAAGAGGTTGCGCGTATGTACGGATATGATCTTCTTCCTACATCGATCCCTAAGGGCAGCGAGGTTGCGGGACTCACCAAGCAGGAGGATGCCAGAACGAGAGCAAGAGATATCCTCACAGGTCTCGGACTTGACGAGATTCTCACATATTCGTTTGTAAGCCCTTCGAGTGTTGACAAGGCAGGAATCTCCAAGACAGATATCGCAAAGAGAAATTTCGTAAAGATCATCAATCCGCTTGGCGACGACAGCAGTGTCATGAGAACGCTTCTGACACCAAATATGATGGATGTCCTCTCAAAGAATTATGCAAAGGGAAACAAAAGTGCGGCACTCTTTGAGATAGGAAGAATCTTCAACAATGTACCGATCAATTGCGACGGTCAGCCTGCTGAAGCAGAAGGCCTGTGCATAGGTATGTACGGCGGGGACGCTGATTTCTTCTTGCTGAAGGGAATTATAAACGAACTTGCCGACCGTATGGGTCTTAAGGGTGAGCTTGTTTATGAGGCAGAAAAGAACCTTCCTATGTATCATCCGGGAAGATGCGCAAATATTATATACAACGGCGAGCTTCTGGGCACTATGGGTGAGATGCACCCTGATGTCGCAGAACGTTACGGAATCACAGAGAGAGTATATACGTGCGAGATTCTCTTCTCCATTATTATACTTCATGCAGTGAAAGAAATTCTCTATAAGCCGCTTCCGAAGTATCCGGCAGTCACGAGAGATATTTCACTTCTGGTAGCAAATGAAGTCACTGTAGGCGATATTGAGGATGTTATCCGTGAAAACGGCGGAGATATTCTCGAAGACGCAGTATTATTTGACGTATATCGCGGAAAGCAGGTGGGCGAAGGTATGAAGAGCGTAGCATTCAATCTTTCTTACAGATCGCCGGATAAGACGCTTACAGACGATGAAGTAAATCCTGTGCACGCAAGGATTGTCGAAGCGCTCAGAGAAAAGCTGAATGCAGTTCAAAGAGAAATGTAATATCTGCGGAGCGGTGCTTGCACAGACGCAGGATATCACGCATTTAGCCGGAAAAGATTTGAAGGCTTGAAGGGAGGAGTGCTCGGTGGAAATGAACAAGGTTCAAGTTTCAATATGCAACAAAGAATATACTATTGCCGGAACGAGTTCTGAAGAACAGATTCAGCAAGCGGCAGAAAAGGTCGATTCGATGATAGGGGAGATGAAGGCAGCAAAACCGCAATTTTCCACATATACTCTCGCACTTCTTGCTGCGGTAAATATCAGCAATGATTATCTTAGCGAAAGACAGCGCGCGGATTCTCTTGTGGAAAATGTGTCAAACCTGGAAGAAAAAGTCGATGAATATCGCACGATGTGGGAAAATGCCAAAGAAGCTTTCAGACAGCACAGAAAAGATTCTGAGGAAAATGCAGAGAAAATAAGCCATCTAAAAGATATATTCAACAAAAAGAGCGCTGATCTGACTGCACTTCGCAAGGAATCGAAAAAACAGGCCGCCGAAAGCGAAAATCTAAAGCGTGAGAATTCGAAGCTTCAAAGCCAACTCGAAAAATTGAAAAACCGGCTTGCCGCCGCAGAGAAAAAGAATGCGGCTGCGGCAGCGGACAAAAATGAAAATATAAACAAATATAAAGAGCTTGAGAGCAGCTTCTACGATATACAGATGGAAAATCTCAAATTGAAAAGCGATCTTGACGAAGCTCTCGGCATGCTCGAAGAAGCAAATGCTCCGGAAGATCCGATCGGGCTTATAGATGAAGCGCTCGGCGATTCGGATGTATAAGATTCGGATGTATTAAGATGTATAATTAAGATGCATGATATAATAATGCAT
>CAVCIY010000101.1:0-10209 GCA_963602445.1 Lachnospiraceae bacterium
TACGTACGCAGTTCGAATGACCGTGGCACCAGTGCGTCAGAATACGGGAAGAGCTCATACGGTCGAGGCGGAAGTGCTTCCGGAGTCGGGAAAAGAACTGCAAGGCGTGGCGGTAAAGTGTCAGGACATACGGGACGCAATGCAGTCAGATTGGGAAATAATAGGAAAAAACGTCGGAGTATTGTCAAGTCTGAAATGATAGCCGGTTTAGCTGTTGTTTTGATTATTGTTGTTGTGACTGCGGTAAATATTATTACACCTGACAGAGAATTTTCAGAGAAGGAAAACAGGGTGCTCTCGCAAAAGCCGGACATTTCGCTTGCCTCTCTGACGGATGGTCGCTTTATGAGTGATGTTGAATCATATCTGTCTGACCAATTTATGCTGCGTGACAAATGGATTTCGTTTAGGTCCAAGGTAAGATCTCTTGCGGGATATACCGAGTCAAACGGAATATACAAGGGCTCACGCGGATATCTCTTTGAGGAGCTGAAAAAGCCGGATGAGAAGCATCTAAAGAATAATATTGAAGCCATAAATGCTCTTTCGGCTGTCGAGGGAAATAATGTATCCGTGCTGATTGCACCGACTGCTGCGAATGTTTTGTCGGATTATCTTCCTCCGCTTGTTTCAATGGAGGACCAGAATGCGGATTTGGACAAAATTATAAAGAGTCTCTCGTCTGATGTCAGTTTTGTAGATGTGAGGGATACTCTTAAAGAGCACAAATCGGAATATATTTATTATTATACCGATCATCACTGGACAACCAAGGGTGCGTATTATGCGTTCTGCCAGGCAGCAAAGACTCTTGGAATCGATGACGCGAGTGATCGGAAATATAACAGATATGCTGTATGTGACGACTTTGCGGGTACGCTTGCGTCTAAGAGCGGATTTACTCCAAAGCATAAGGATACGATAGAATTGTGGCTTTCCGACGAAGACGCAGAGGCATTTGAAAATGCGGATAAAGAAGAAAATAATTTTGAACCGCAGATTCAATATATGGTCGAATATGTCAACGAAGGAATGCAGACATTTAGCCTGTACAATTCGGAGAAGCTGGAATCCTCGGACAAATATGCTGTTTTCCTTGGCGGAAATTATCCTTTGATAAAAATTACGATTGTCGACAATTCGGACAGTAATAATAAGAGCTCTAAAAGTGAAAGTAAAAGTTCTGAGAGTGAAAATGAGTCGACCGGCGATGCCGAAGATGAAAGCTCAAAGAGTAATTCATCTTCGGGCGGTTCATCTTCGGACAAGGGAACGCTGATGATTTTTAAGGATTCGTATGCGAATTGCTTTGTGCCATTTTTGCTTCCGTATTATTCGGAAATTATCATGGTTGACTCGAGATATTATTATGATGACATTTCTCAGCTGATAAAGACGGAAGAAGTTTCGGATTTTCTGTTCCTTTACAACGCCGATACATTCTTCGAGGACACTTCACTTGCGGATGTCATAAATACGGCTGTAGGCAAAGAATAGAAGCCTATAGCTATAAAGAAAATCTTAACTATAAAGAAAACCCGCGCTTTTTTTGGCGCGGGTTTTGTAAAATAATCGAAAAATAATAAAGCTGCATAATGGTGTCCAAAATGGTAAAAGCATTAAAAATGCACTCTTGCCTTATTGAAATGATCGAATTACTTAGCATTGCGATAAAGGAAGGTAACAATCTGTGCACGGGTGCAGCCGGCATCAGGACTGAATGCAGTGTCGCCGGTTCCGGTGGTTATTCCCTCTGCCAATGCCCATGCAACAGCGTTTGCGTAGTAGGCATCTGCGGATACGTCTGCAAATATATCTGCGTAGCTGTTGCCGCCGGCTTCAGGACTGACTTTGCTGTTGACTTTGGTGCTGAATTCGCTGTTGACGTCATGGTTGACTTTAGGGCTGACCTCAGGGGAACCGTTTGCGCGATAGAGAAAAGCCACAGTCTGTCCGCGAGTCACGACAGCATTTGGACTAAAGGTTTTGTCACCGGTGCCGAATGTGATGCCCTGTTCAACCGCCCAAAGCACAGCGTCGTAGTAATAGCTGCCGTTTTGTACATCGGTGAACGGGCTGCTGCCATTAGCTGACGGACAGCCGGCGGCACGCCAGAGAAATGTCATGATCTGGGCACGGGTACAATTTTCGTTCGGACTGAACGTGGTAGTGCCGGTGCCTGTTGTCACGCCGTTTTGAAGCGCCCATGCAACGGCAGTAAAATAGAAGTCATTCTCTGAGATGTCTTGGATGCCGTTTGCGGTCCAGCGGAGAAAGTCTGAATCCGACATTTCAGAGCGATCTGCCGTGAACAGTGTATTCAGCTGCAGCACGCCCAATCCTGATGGGTTGGAAACCCACTGAACAGCACCTTGAGCGTAGATTGGATCCTCGTCTGCATTCAGCCGCACTTTTCCAATGTTCACGGCTTCCTGCCGGACAGAGCCGTCTCCGTTCAGCAGCATATACCAAGTGGAATCATAAAAGCCGTCCAGATACTGCTCATACAGCACGACAACCGTGTCCGGGTCTATGGAAACGGCCTGCACAACCTCTGCGGATTTTTCGGTTCCGGCAAAATCGGTCAGCCAGGCAACACCGTAATCGGTTGCCTTCTGATCGCCGTTAATGCCCGAAATACCGCTGCGGACTCCGGAAGTAACATAATCCGCAGAATTTGAAGCGCTTCCCATAGGGTCGAAGACCTGTACGAGCACGTCATAAGGCTCCGACCTTGAGCTTTCTGAAAGAGATCGTGCAGAGGCAGCGACTAATGCCGCACCGGAGGATGTCTCGAGAATATTGCCAAGACGGGAGCGTGTGGAGTTCAGCTGATACATGTCATAGCGGTCATATGTACCTTCCTCAACCCAGAAATGGAATGTATCCATGCTGTTCAAGGTTGAGGATTCGTTCGTTACAGATGCGGAAAAGGCTCTTGGATAAGCATCGCTTTGTGTTTCCAACAAAAAGCCGTTCTTTCCATATGGCGAAACACGCTGGTCAAAGGAATGGGAGTTGTAGGAGGTGATTCCTTCGGCAACCGTCATAGTTCGAAGATCCACCGTAAATACAGTATTGGATTGGTGACCGCTGTACATAAGCCGGGCATAGTTTACCACAAGCAGATTTCCGTTGATGGCAATGTCACAATTTCCGCTGTGAAAAGGCGTTTTAGTCCAGAAGCTTTCATTGTAATAATATGGAAGTCCTTCGCTGCCGTTTCCGCTAACTGAGGTGACAAGCGTGCCGTCGGATGTGTATTTACAAACATAAACGGTAGATAGCGAGGTATCGTCTGTTTCGTTGTTCTTGCCCCAGACCAGATAGAGGTTTCCGCTGCTGTCGCATATCGCGCCGCCAAAGCTGTCATATGGATTTTGGATGGACATGGTGTCTGTAAGCACGCCATGCTCCGTGCGGTACACGGTAACATAGCTGTCATTGTCTTCCGCGAAGCAGAAACGACCTTTTTCGTCGATAAACTGTGAGGCACTGGAGATGCCGGCCCAGTTGTAATATCGACCCTCAGAGTATACACGGTGGAAACCGCTCATAGGAAACTGCATAACGAGAGGTGATGCCGAGGTAGAGTTCGAAGCCAAGGTCAATGCTGAAGTCGAGGCTAGGGTCGATGCTGAGTTCGAGGCTAGGGTCGATGCCGAGGTCGAAGCCAAAGTCGACGCAGTGTCAGATGCCAAGGTCGACGAAGAGTCGGATGCCATTGACGGGAGTGCAGACAACGGCCATAAAAGCAGAGTGCTAATTAACAGAAAAATGAGTGAGCTTGTCTTTGTTTTGTGCTTCATAGGTTTTCCCCCTAAATAGTTTGCAGAACAGTGGCAAATTGCCCTCGAAACAAATTTGTCGACAACTATTTAATTATTTTATCAATATCAATCGAGACCGGCGGATACAAACCGGAGCCTGTGACTGTCAGTCTGCATCAATTCATATCAAATTGTTTACTTACGCGCTGGATGATTTCTGACATTTCGGCGCGAGTGATTTTTTTGTCGAGCATGAGCTCGCCATTTTGGTTTCCGATAAGGATTTTATTTTCCGTCGCCCAGTTTAAGGAGTCTTTGCCGGAGTCTGATGTGTCAATATCTGAGCCTTTGATTGCGCCGATTAGGATGCCGAGCTTGTAGAAGCTTTGAATCGTCTGATATCTTGTCGGACTTTTTTCGGCAAAATTTGAATCGTCCGAAGCAGGGATGAGATTATGGCCTTGCGCAAAGCTCATTACGGGTCTGTACCAGGCTGCACTGCCGGAATTATCGGAATTGCTTAGCGTATATCCGTCTGTAAAGTTATAAAGAATCTGTGCCAGCGTACACCATTTTATTTCGAGATTCGGCTTAAATGTACCGTCGGGATAACCGGAAAGAAGTCCGGAAGAGATATTTTCCCGGAGACTGTCGGCATACCATGCCCCTTTGGGAACATCGGAAAATGTCAAATTGTCTTTTGAGGAAGTGTCGTCTTTGGATGAGGCATTGTCTTTGGATGAAGTGTCGTCCTTGGATGTGGAGTTGTCTTTGGATGAAGTGCCGTCGTCAGGGACGGAAGTTGAAGTTATTACAAATAAATCTTTTGAAGTGCCGAGCTGTGAGACATCTGACGCAATCGCGTACGGATTTCCATTTTTGATTACGGAGGCATTTTCGGAGAGGTGGTCTGCTATATAAATGCTTGATGATGCTCCATATCCGTCGATGTGAAACGTGGAGAATGTGCATGCGTTTATTGTGAAGTTACCGCTGTTGCTTGAAATGCAGATGTCAACGCCTCTTGCCGTATCACTTACGGAGAACGTGCCGCCGCTTAAGCTGAGGTTGCCTCGCTCCTGGCTGAGCGCATAATAGGAAGCTTTGAAGGTTCCGCCGTTTATGATTGCCGTTCCGCCCTGATTGAGAATCGCACATGATGATGTTGTTACACGTTCTGCCTTGAATGTTCCGTTGTTTATTGTTAGCGTGCCGCCTTTCAGAATGGTGAATAGGCTTGCTGTTGTGGAGCAGGTGAGAGCAGAAATAACGGATCCTCCTCCGACGCTGTCATTTATAGTCAGACTGCAGCCGCTGCCGATGTAAAACAGGCTGTTTTCTGCGGAAGCTGCGGAAACGGATAATGTGTGTCCGCAAAGGTCAATTGTCACCGCGCACATGCTGCTGCTTCCTTTTGGCATTTCCATATCAAACGAGCTAAATGAGGAAGCGCCGACTTGAGACTCGGATGATGAATCATTGTGTGTGGAAGTTGTGGCGCTGCTGACAGCATCGACTCCGGATTTGCCTGAGGACGAGCTGCCGGAAGATGCATTGTCCGCAGACGAACTGCCTGAGGACGAGCTTTTCGAAGACGAGGTGTCGGAGTAGGTGATATCATTTGCGAGACGGACAGTAATATTTGTGCCGGCCGCATTCTCCGCCCCCGCTGCAGACTGCACCGCGCCGGTAATCGCAGACTGCAGCTCTTCAAAAGTGCCAACTTCGCAGATTTCACCGGCCTCGCCGCCCGTTGCCGCTGTAAGGCTGCAGATTTCGCCGGCCACACCAAAAGCACCGGCCTCGTCATAAGCACCGGCTCCGCCATAAGCACCGGCTCCGCCATAAGCACTGACCTCATCGGCGAAAACTGCGCTTGTATTATGTGCACCGACCCCGGCGAAAACTGCGCTTGCAGGCACGCAAATCGCCCCTACAAGTGCGCATATTATAATCCTGCTTGAAATCCCCATCGGGGCTCCTCTAAACAACTTCTTCATCATATTACCTCCGCATAATCCAAAATCACAAGCCCGCGGCGAGACTCGCCGCCGCACCGCCAACCTTCGCAAGCGACCCAAACCTTCGCACCGCCGAGCCGCCAGTCGCAAGCCTGCGGCGAGACTCGCCGTTCACCGAACCCTTTCTAAATTACTTCTCGAGAATAATCGTCACCGGGCCGTCATTCACAAGAGAAACCTTCATATCTGCGCCGAATTGGCCGCACTGAGTCGGCACTCCGAGCTCCTCAATCTTAGCCTTGAAATATTCGTAGAGCTCGTTTGCCATCGCCGGAGCTGCGGCACCGCCGAATCCGGGACGGTTTCCCTTGCGGCAATCAGCATAAAGCGTAAATTGAGAAACCACGAGAATTTTCCCGCCGATATCTTTGACAGAAAAGTTCATTTTTTCATTTTCGTCTTCGAAAATTCTCATATTTACTATTTTCCCCGCAATATAGTCGGCCGTTTCCTTCGTATCGTCAGGTCCGACTCCAACGAGTACGAGAAGTCCCTGTTCGATTTCACCGACAATATTTCCGTCAATTGTTACACTTGCACCGGATACACGTTGTATCACTGTTTTCATATTTATATTCCTCCGTAAAATGTTTTATATTTTTTAGTCGCCAACCTTCGTAAGCGACCAACCATCGCACCGCCTCGCCGCCGCACCGCCGAGCCGCAAACCCTCGTCAGCCAACCTTCGCAAGCGGTCGCCTGTTGCAAGCCGCACCGCCGAGCCGCCAGTCGCCTATCAATAATCGCTGAGTGTTCTTTTAACCGCATTGTGCCAGCCGTCAAGAAGCTTACGGCGCCTGCTTGCGTCGCAATCGGCAGAAAAAAGCTTTTCACATTTTCTCAGTGAGGCGATTTCGTCGGTGTTTGTCCAGACTCCTACTGCCAGCCCGGCGAGAAATGCCGCGCCAAGAGCTGTCGTTTCAACGCATTCGGGTCTGTCAACAGCGATGTCCAGAATATCTGCCTGAAATTGCATCATTATGTCGCTGACGCTTGCACCGCCGTCAACTCTAAGGACAGTAAGTGCTCTTCCAGAATCATCAGCCATTGCCGAAATAAGATCTGAAACCTGATAGGAGATGCATTCGAGCACGGCGCGCGCAATGTGCCGCCTGTCGGTGCCGCGGGTCAGACCTGTTATCGTGCCGCGTGCGTACATATCCCAATAAGGCGCGCCAAGCCCGGTAAATGCGGGAACTATATAAACGCCGCCTGTGTCAGGAACCTCGGCAGCGAGAATGTCGCACTCGTGTGATGTAGAAATGATCTTAAGCTCATCACGAATCCACTGAATAGTCGAACCGCCGTTGAAAATGCTGCCTTCAAGCGCATATACAGGAGGCTTGTCGGGAGAGAGTGACCATGCCACGGAAGTGACAAGCCCGTTTTCTGACATTACCGGAACATTTCCGATATTCATTAGTGTAAAGCATCCTGTTCCGTAAGTATTTTTCACATCTCCGGGCTTGAAACATGCCTGCCCGAAAAGTGCTGCCTGCTGATCGCCTGCCGAACCGCAAACAGGAATGCCGCTAAAATCAATCCCTGACGGAAGCTTGAGATCTGTCTTTCCGTAAATCATTGAATTTGGAACGGCTTTTGGAAGCATCGACATCGGAATGCCGAGGACATCGCAAAGATGCTCGTCCCATTCGAGATTGTGAATGTCAAAAAGCATTGTTCTTGAGGCATTTGAATAATCTGTGACATGTACGCTGCCGCCCGTCAGATTCCAGATAAGCCATGTGTCAATCGTGCCGAAAAGCAGGTCGCCGTTTTCTGCCTGAGCGCGCACCCCCTCGACATTGTCGAGGATCCATTTTATTTTCGTTGCGGAAAAATATGCATCGATTAAAAGACCTGTAGTTTCTTTTATATATGGTTCAATGCCTGTCTCACGAAGCTTGTCGCATTCTTCGGCAGTTCGTCTGCATTGCCACACAATCGCATTATAGACTGGCTTTCCGGTATGCCTGTTCCAGACAACCGTTGTTTCACGCTGATTTGTAATACCTATGCCGGCAATTTTTTCAAGCAGTTTGCCGATATCACCGGTTTCGTCGTTCGCAAGTTTTGGTATTTCGTTGTTTGTAAGCTTTGGTAATTCGTCGTTTGCAAGCTTTGAAAATTCGTCGTTTGCAAGCTTTGAAATCGCGTCGTCAAGTGACTTTAGCTGCGTTTTCCATATTTCCTCCGCATCGTGCTCCACCCAGCCCGGCTGCGGATAAATTTGCGAAAATGTATATTGGGATTTCGAGCAAATATTTGCCTTTTCATCGAAAATAATAGTTCTTGAGCTCGTCGTTCCCTGGTCGAGAGCAATAATATATTTTTCCAAGCCAAAACCTCCATGTTTATCAATTCGCCGGCTTTATTCGTTTAATCAAGATCTGCCGGAGTTACCCGTCTAATCAAGATCCGCCGGGGTTACCCACCAATTCAAAGAATTATAATCTTCCTGCAGCTTTTTAATTTCACTGCGTGTGTCAAGGAAAAGCTGCTTCTTTTCTTCAAGAAAATCAAGATGATCGTTCAAGGCTTCGTCAGAAAATCTGAAATAGCAATCCTCGTCAGGCAAGAGACTGACGCCTCCGTCTTTAAATTCAAGGCTTCCGGTTCCGCCGCAGACTGCACATCTGTATCGCGCACTCGGCATAATTTGCAAAGCTGTTCCCGAACATAAAGGACATTCGAGTTCCTTACCGGAAGGCTCCGGAAGAGAGTCGATGCCGTGCTGAAGGATATCCGCAAGCTTATGGAGCTTTTCGAGATTTTCACCCTTCACACTGTCACCGGGAAGAGTTGCCTTGAGCATTGCGGTTCCTATTACATTTAGATGGAACTTGCGTGCGAAAAGAATAAGATCTTCCTTGGAAAGTCCGTACCAGTCGCGATAACCGTAAGAAATCGCAAGCACGCAGTCGGAATGCCTGAAGCGTTTGGAGTCGCTTGTCAGTGAAATAAGCCTGTCGAGGACACGCTTTATGCCTGTGTGACCGCCGAGCATATATGTCGGTGCTGCGATGACAACTTTGTCGGCGTGCTTTATCATTCTGACTACAAATTCGAAATCGTCCTTGATGCGGCACTTCGAGCCGTAAGGGACGCATGCGTAGCATGCACAGCAAGAATTTATATCGAGATCGTTTAGATTAAACATCATTTTTTCCCACGAATCGGGGAATTGTTTTAGAATTTCTTTAGCTGCCAGCTCGGAATTTCCTGGCTTTCTCGGCGATGAGATTATTCCTAATACGCGCATAATATCCTCCTTATTTATCTTGCAGCAGCGCCCGCACGATGCCGATTGGCATGGAGCTTTGCAAGCACTCACAACCGGGCCATTGTAAGCCCGTGATTACTGTTTCATCATTATACATATATTATAACAAATGGCAGTAAAATTTAATACTGCATAACCGTATATTTATCGGTTCAGAGCCGCCGGCGCAGTCGCGCGAGAAAAATCAGTGCCGCCGAGCAGGTGAGGAGCAACCAGTGGCGAAACCGGCAACGAAACCGGCGGCGCAGATTGATCGGTATGAAGCGAGTGGCTAATGGGTTGCGTCAAATAATTAAAAATTATAATTTTTTATAATTTAAATTTTCTGATAGATGAATCTGTTCGCGCGTGGTATAATAGTACGCAAATGGCAAGTGATTGCTGTTTTAAAGGATGAGATTTGATAAAAAGAATATGCTTTTGTAAAGAATTTAGGATGCATTTTTGTATCTGAAAGACATTGTACGAGGGGGATATGAAATATGAAGCATGTATTGTACGCATTGATGGAAAATAAACCCGGTGTTTTGAGACGCATCTCCGGACTTCTCGGAAGACGCGGATATAATATAGACTCAATCGTAGCAAGTGCCACTGAGAAGGAAGAAGTCACCAGTATGACTATCGTTGTTGACGGTGATGAGCAGATTATTGACCAGGTAATCAGGCAGCTTGAGAAGCTTCAGGAAATCATGGAAGTTGTCAACGTGTCAGACATGAAGGCCGTAAGAAGACAGCTTCTTCTTATGAAGATAAGCGCAAGGCACGATACTAGAATGGACATCATACAGCTTGCTGACGCATTCGGTGCGCGTATAGTTGATATCAAGCCGGATTCTATTATAATCGAGGCCACCGCAGAGGACGAGGTCACTTCTTCAATTGTTGAGACATTTGAGCCTTACGGAATTATTTCCCTTATCAAGACCGGTACGGTTGCGCTCAGAAAATAAAAAGGGCAGCAAAATAATTATAGAAAATACGATTATGAAAATAAACTGTCTGTGGACGATAAATCCGCAGACAGTTTTGTTTATTGTTTGGTATAAATAATTCATCCGAAGCCATGCCGCGGTTCGGTCGCGCTTCGTCAAAAGCCCAGTCCCGCTGCGCTTCGTCAAAGGCTCAGCACGGT
>CAVCIY010000102.1:0-10056 GCA_963602445.1 Lachnospiraceae bacterium
ATGTATCAGGAAGCAGCAGCGATTATGTCGGAGCTGCAGCAGGATACAATGCAGGTACAATTGATAAAGTTCAGAACAGCACAGTTGTAAGTGCTGCAGGATTTTACAATGCTGACGGCAGTGTTGTGATGGATGCGGCTGTAGGAAGCACAGTAACTATAGCAGCCAACGGCAAGATATTCAGCGATGTTGCAGACGGTTCCTGGTACAGAAAGGCTGTTGGATTCGCAGTGTCACACGAGCTGTTTAATGGTGTTTCTGATGAAGAATTTGCTCCGGGCAAGTCTATGACACGCGGTATGTTCGTAACTGTACTTGCGAGACTTGCAGGAGAAGAGGATTTCAGCGGCGAAGCTGAGTTCACAGACGTTTCGTCGGACGCATGGTATGCTTCGGGAGTTGCATGGGCAGCTTCTAAGGGCATAGTAAACGGCTATGGCGACGGAAAATTCGGGCCAAATGACGAAGTGACCCGTGAGCAGATGGCTGCTATCATGTATAACTTCACAAAGGCTATGGGTTATGATATTACAGGAAACGTAAGCCTTGATAAGTTCAGTGACAGCGCGTCTGTAGACAGCTGGGCGGCTGACGCTGTGAAGTGGGCTGCAGGATGCGGAATTGTGAACGGCAACACAGACGGCACACTGAATCCTCGCGGTACAGCTACACGCGCTCAGGTAGCTACTATCATGATGAACTACGTTGAAGTTCTTCTTGGTGTGAAGTAGGACTGATGGGTAATGATATGAGGCAGCATTGATGACTAATGCGGCAGACATTATCTAAGCGAGAAAAAATAAACAAGCGCCCCGGAGGTGATGCGATACAAGCTTTCCTTCGGGACGCTTTTTTAATAGCAGCCGAAATACAGCGGGATGGAGTGCGTCAGGTGCGTGAGTGCTTTTGCCAAATCGAAAATTTGACTTGTTCAATCAAATCGATAGGAGTATAATGTGCTTGATTGTGATTTGACGAAGTATTTTGCGCTCGGGATGCGAAACACGGGACTGCGAAGCACACGGAGCATGTGAAGCTTGAAGATTGCGAATTGTGCGAAGTTTGAAAAGAGCAAAGTTAGGTCTGCGAAATGCGAGCCGTGAAATGCGAATGGTCAAATGCTGATGTTAAAAAGTTAAATAATGATAGAGGGAAATCGAAATGGGAAATAGCGATATTACTACAAGCAGGAAAAAATTCAGCGCAGGGATGATTCTTGTCGCCATTGGTATAGTTTACGGAGATATAGGAACGTCGCCGATGTATGTTATGAAGTCGATCCTTGAGGGAAACGGCGGAATTGCGAATGTGACGGAGGATTTTATTATCGGGGCGCTGTCGCTTACGATATGGACGATCACATTACTTACTACTATCAAGCATGTGCTTATAGCGATGAGGGCTGACAATCACGGTGAGGGCGGAATATTTGCGCTGTTCAGCCTTGTCAGGAAGTGCGGAAAATGGCTCATTATTCCGACTATGATAGGCGGATGTACCATGCTTGCGGATGGCGTTTTGACTCCGGCTGTAACAGTCACGACTGCAGTGGAGGGTCTTAGGAGTATCCCGGCCATGGATAGATTGCTCGGAGACGGGCAGGCTGTGGTTATCGTTGTAACTATAATTATCATATCGGCTCTCTTCTTTATACAGAAGAGCGGGACGACGCAGATAGGAAAGATTTTCGGACCTGTTATGATGGTCTGGTTTATGTTTCTCGGAGTCATGGGAATTTATCTGGCATGGGGAGACTTGTCTGTTATAAGGGCATTCAATCCTTTATATGCAGTGAAGGTCCTCTTTAGCGAAAATAACAAAGCAGGATTTATGATCCTGGGCAGCGTTTTTCTGTGTACTACCGGTGCGGAGGCTCTTTACACAGATATGGGACATGTGGGGAAAAACAGTATCTATTTTAGCTGGCCTTTCGTAAAGATTTGCTTGATATTGAATTATATGGGTCAGACCGTATGGATTCTGCAGAACCGCACAAATCCTGACATTACATCGATTGAAAGCCTGAATCCTTTTTACATGATGCTTCCTGAGGCACTGAGACCGTTCGCGGTTGTACTCAGCGCACTTGCGGCTATTATCGCGAGCCAGGCTCTTATCACCGGAAGCTACACTCTCGTTCATGAGGCGGCAAGTCTCGACCTTATGCCGCACCTTCAGGTGCAATATCCGTCGGACACAAAGGGCCAGATCTATATTTCCTTGGTAAATAATATCCTCTGGGCGGGCTGCATCCTCATAGTGCTCTATTTCAGAAGCGGAGCACGCATGGAAAATGCTTACGGACTCGCTATTACGATCAGCATGCTGATGATGACTGTCTTGTTTACCGTATATATTGGGGTACTTCACAAGAAGAGGATTGCGGCGGCACTGTTTGCCATTATTTTCGGAGCGCTGGAGGCTGTATTCTTCGTTTCGAGTCTCGGAAAGTTCGCAAAGGGCGGCTACGTAGCCGTGATCATTTCGGCGCTGCTTTTCCTCGTCATGCTCAGCTGGTTCAGAGGAACTCAGATTGAGAGCAAGCAAAGTACAAAGCTCAGGATGAGCGATCATCTCGCAACTATAGAAGCTCTTAAAAATGATGACAGCATTCCGCTTTTCGGAAATAATGTCGTATATATATCAAATAACATCGAGAAGGAAGAGATTGACCGTGATATCCTTTATTCTATCTTGGACAAGGGTCCGAAGAGGGCGGAGGCTTATTGGTTTATTTCGGTAAATACTGTGGACGATCCGACTGCGATGAATTATGAGGTTGATACATTTGGCACTGATTATGTATTTTCAGTAAAATTTAACCTTGGATATAAGATAAATCAAACCATAAATGTTTATCTCAGACAGGTTGTAAATGACCTGAGAAAAAGCGGGGAGCTGCCGTCGCAGAAGACAAAGTATACAATTTATAATTCTTCTGAGATAGGAAACTTCAAGTTCTGCATGCTGCGAAAGACAATTCGTCATCACAAGGATCTTTCTTCTATGGATCTCTTCCTGCTCAAGCTGAAGTACAGCATACGCCGCAGAGTCGGGACTCCGTTCAAATGGTACGGGCTTGAGACTTCAAATGCCGTAATCGAATATGTTCCGCTCTTCTTGGGCAGGCATGATTCGGACGAGCGTGTGACAAGGGTTTTTTCTAAATGAAGCTGTATCTTGCCCCGATGGAGGGCGTGACAGGATACGTCTTTAGGGGAGCTTATCATAGGCATTACGGAAAAATGGACAGGTACTTTTCTCCGTTCATATCTCACCCAAGACTTAGCGGAAGAGAAATACGTGATGTTTATCCTGAAAACAACAAAGGAATGAATCTCGTGCCGCAGATTTTAGCAGGCAGAGCGTCCGACTTTCTGAGCATAGCAAAGATTTTGGGCGATCTTGGCTATAGTGAGGTAAATCTTAATCTTGGATGCCCGTCGGGCACCGTGATCAAGAAAAAACGCGGCGCCGGCATGCTGTCGGATTCGGAATATCTGGAATCATTTCTCACAGAAATATACGAAAAATGCCCGCTTAAGATTTCTATCAAGACGCGTCTCGGCATGAATGATCCCGAAGAATGGACCAAGATTCAGGAAATCTACAACAAATTTCCAATTGCCGAGCTTATAGTGCATCCGCGCGTCAGGGCAGATATGTACAAGCTTCCAGTGAGGACAGAATGGTTTTCAAATGCACTTGAGAATGCCCGTGTCGATGTGTCTGACAACATGCGTGGCAAAGAGCCGGTGAGAAAGACGCGGCAGAAGGAAAAACTCGCGGCTGCGGGCGTTGCGGGGAACACAGCGGGTGACGCACCAAGCGGAGCGCTGAGCAGTGCGATCAATCTTATATATCCGGTTGTATACAATGGTGATATTTGCACCGCAAAGGATTTTGCCGGAATTGTGAAATCTTTTGAAGGTATAAGCGCAGTAATGATCGGAAGAGGAATCATAAGAAATCCGGAGCTTGCGGAAGAGATAAGGAAAGTTCAGCGCAACGCCGGCGCGATAGATGACGGAGCCGGCGACACGAGAGCCGGCGGCATGGCAGTTCGCGGCAGGGAAATCGGCGACACGAAAAGCTGCGACGGGGAAGCCGGCGAAGACTGTCATATCAGGGACTTGAAGCGCTTTTCGGAATTTCACGAGGACCTTCTTGAAAATTATATCATTGAGATGGGCGGAGAAAATAACGCACTCTTTAAGATGAAGGAATTTTGGTATTACGCCGCGACAAGTTTTCCGGGAAGAAATAAAGAGATGAAAGAATTGAAGAAATCGCGTAGTGTGCAGGAATATCGACTGGCTGTATCAAGGCTTATCAGGTAGCCGGCAGGCGGCTGACGAACAGCAGCCAGGCAACGGATAGCAGGCGATGGACCGCAGGCGGCTGACGAACAACAGCTGAGAGGCGAATAACAGCTGACGGACGAATGGGCGATTATCAAAACAGCAAAAAGAAAAGAGTAAAAAGTAAAAACAGGCATCGCATTTCTCGTAAATGCGATGCCTGTAATATTTTTATCTGAAGCTTCCCGATACAATCACTCGGTCGTTATTCGTCTGAGGTCGACGGCGGCAGCAGCCGATACCGAGCGGCAATAGACAGCACGCGATCGACAGCGGCAACAGTCATCCACGGTCGACAGCGGCAGCAGCAACAGTTAATACCGAGCGGCAGCGGCAATAGTCATCCACGGTCGACAGCGGCAGCAGCCGACACTGTGCGGACTAAAATTGCTAGTCGTTTGTATAATTGTCAAAATAGCCTTGGATGTAAACGATAGGGGTGCCTTTGTCGCCGGAGCCTGAAGTCAGGTCGCAAAGCGATCCGATGAGGTCTGTGAGGCGGCGAGGAGTAGTGCCTTCGGATACCATATTTCCGACTAAGCTGTCGCTTGTCTTTTCGCGAATACGTTCTTCGATAGCGGCTCTGAGGGCGTCACCTGAAAGGTCGCTGAAATCATTGTCCGCAAGATACTTTAGCTTGAGCTCGTTTGGAGTGCCGACAAGTCCCTTCGTATAACCCGGTGAAACGACAGGGTCGGCGAGTTCCCAGATCTTTCCCACAGGATCCTTGAAAGCGCCGTCGCCGTAAACCATAGCCTCAATCTGTTTGCCTGACTGCTTAGTCAGGATTTCACTGATTCTTTCGGCTACTTGTGTGCAGTCTCTCGGAAACAGCTTTACCGATTCTTCGGTAGCTTTGTTTGAGCCGAGAAGACCGTATTCAGCATTGAATCCGCTTCCGTCTACAGGAGAGCTGAGAATATCATCCATACCCAAAACGTTCTTTATGCCGGCAGCCTTAAGCTGGCGCTTAGAACGAGCGCGAGTGTGGATATCGCAAGTGATAACGGTATCTGTATAATCAGCGAGAACCTGAATTCTGTTGCCGAGAAGAATCTCAGCCTCAGCACCTTCGCCTTCGATGAGCTTGGCATAGAAATCAATATAATCTATACCCGTGAACGGGTGAAGGATATGACCGAATTTTTCACGAAATTCCGCCACAGTAAGAGTATCAGTGTAAGGATTTACGCCCGCTTCGTCGACAAGGTCGATGTCGACAAGGTGATTTCCGACTTCATCAGCCGGATAAGAGAGAAGAAGTACAATCTTCTTGCAGCCTCTTGCCATACTCTTCAGTAAGATAGAGAAACGGTTGCGGCTAAGGATTGGAAATGCTACGCCGACTGTGCCGCCACCTGTCTTCAAAGTGACATCCTTGGCAATCTGGTCAACTGATGCATAATTGCCCTGCGCTCTTGCAACTACAGATTCTGTAATGGCAACTACGTCGCGATCCTGAGGAGCAATACCGGCTTCCTTCCATGCTGCCATAACAGATTCGGCAGTGATTGCCGCGATATCGTCTCCTTCGCGGATGATAGGGGCTCTTACGCCTCGTACAACTGTACCAATTGTTCTCATTTGTTTTCTCCTTAATATTTGTTTAAATTATATTTAATTGAAAATTAGTTCAATCAAACTCAACTCAACCTGGCTTAATTGACGATCAGTTTAACCGATATTCCACTGAAGCCGAAATGCCGCAGCTGCAGGTGTTCGCATCGTATATGCTTATTATGCTCTGACATATAAAATGCCAATCTTATGCGATGACCTTATGTCGATCTTATGTCTGCTTTTGTTTTATTTTTCGGCACGCTTTTTTTCCATCATTTCGAGGAATTCCGGACCGTAACCGTAATGCTCTACTACGAAGTCGAGATCCTTGTCGCCTCTTCCTGAGAGATTGACGAGTATCGAGCCTGTAGCGCCTGTTCTTGCGACCTTGATAGCATATGCGAGAGCATGTGAACTTTCGATAGCAGGAATGATTCCTTCATGTCTGCAGAGAAGGAAGAGCGCTTCGATGGCTTCTTCATCACTGATCGTCGTATAACTTATGCGATTCATATCATGAAGCATAGCATGTTCCGGGCCTGCGGCAGGATAGTCGAGACCGCTCGCATTTGAATATACGGGAGCAGGATCGCCATTTTCGTCAGCAAGCATGATGCTGTTGAAGCCGTGCATTACGCCCTCAGACCCGAAGCTGATAGATGCGGCGTGGTCGCCAAGCTTAGGTCCTCTTCCGAGAGGTTCAACTCCAACGAGTTCCACAGGATCTGCGAGGAACGGAGTAAACATACCGATGGCATTTGAGCCGCCGCCTACGCAAGCGACAACCTTGTCAGGCAGGTGACCTGTCTGTGCCTTGAATTGTTCTCTTGCCTCTTCACCGATGCAGAACTGGAAATCGCGGACCATGAGAGGGAAAGGATGTGGACCGGCAGCAGTTCCGATGCAATAAACCGCGTCTTTATATTCCCTTGCATAAGCCATGAAAGCAGCATCGACAGCTTCTTTTAAAGTCTTCAGCCCAAATGAAACAGGAATGACATTTGCGCCGAGCATCTTCATGCGCGTTACGTTTGGAGCCTGTTTTGCGATATCTACTTCGCCCATATATATGTCGCATTCGAGACCAAAGTAAGCAGCGGCAGTGGCGAGTGCCACACCGTGCTGACCTGCGCCCGTCTCAGCGATAAGCTTTTTCTTTCCCATATATTTCGCAAGCAGACCTTCGCCCATGCAGTGGTTGAGCTTGTGAGCTCCGGTATGGTTCAGATCCTCACGCTTGAGGTAAATCTGAGTGCGGCCGAAATAATTTGAAAGGCTTTGGCAATGGTAAACAGGAGTCGGGCGCCCCTGGAAATCGCGCCTGATTCTGCGCAGCTCAGAGATAAATTGAGCCGACTGCGCTATAGTCTGATAAGCCTCGGCATATTCGTTGAAAGCCTTGATGAGTTCTGGATCATCAAGATAATTTCCGCCGTATTTTCCGAAATAACCGTCAGCAGACGGATATTCCTTAAGATAATTGTCGAAATCTCTGTACTTGTTCATAACGTTTTTCACCCCTTATCAATGTCCTGTACTTTATCAATTTTCCGTACATATCCAACAATGAACAATCGCATAACATAAATATTTAATATTCGCATCATCGAGCAACGATCGCACCGACAAACAGTATATCGCATCAGCAAATGACAATCGTATCGGCAAACAATGATTGCACCGACAAACAGTATATCGCATCAGCAAATGACAACCGTATCGGCAAATAATGGTCGAATCAGCGAATAATAATCGCTCCAACATGCAGTCTGTCAGCTTTGCCAACCGTCAAGCCCGAACCTTGGGTTGCCGACCTTGCGACCGAACTTTTGGTCGCTGACCGTGGATATTCCGGACTTTGAGCTGCCCGAACCTTGAGCAGCCCGGACCTCAGGTCGCTGAATTTGCGCCCGTGCCTCGGATTGCCTGAATCACGGGTTGCCGACCTTGCGACCGAACTTTTGGTCGCTGACCGTGGATATTCCGGACTTTGAGCTGCCCGGACACCGGGTCGCTGACCTCGGACTGCTTTAATCAGCCTGCCGGCGGACTTCCGCAGACACACTACAAAAAATATATCATATTTCATAGCAAAAATGAAGATAATAAATTATAAATGCATTTCACAATCGGCTTTTTAACAAGTGTCCGCGGCTTAGCGGAGAAACACAAATCAGGCCTTATCCATGGCGTGCTTCAGCTTGTGTGTCCGCGGCTTGCCGGAGAAACGCAAATCAAGTCTTATCCATTGAGTGCTTCAGCTCGTATGTCCGCGGCTTAGCGGAGAAACGGACGGCATTGAAATATGCTAGGGTTTTGTGTTACAGTATAATGTGTCGGGAAATTATATAGTAATATTGTAAAGAATGATAAAAAATGCATAAGAATGAATAAGAAAAATTCATAAGGATGAACAAGAACATGGAGGGAAACAATATGTCACAAAACAATATGGCAGAAATCAGACGTCCGGACGATATGGTCAGAATCACCACTTCCGAGCTTGCCGATAAGTTTATCGAAGAGCAGATCAAGCTTGTACAGGAACAGGTAGGGGACAAGAAGGTACTTCTTGCACTTTCGGGCGGAGTTGACAGTTCGGTAGTCGCAGCTCTTTTGATTAAGGCAATCGGAAAGCAGCTTACATGCGTGCACGTCAATCACGGTCTGCTTCGTAAGGGCGAGCCTGAGCAGGTAATCGAAGTATTTAGAAATCAGATGAACGCAAGCCTCATCTATGTGGATGCCACAGACCGTTTTCTTGATAAGCTTGCTGGTGTATATGAACCGGAAGAAAAGAGAAAGATAATCGGCAATGAATTTATCGAAGTATTTGCTGAAGAAGCGCGCAAGCTCGACGGAATAGAATTCCTCGCGCAGGGCACTATCTGGCCTGACATTCTTGAAAGTGAAGAAGGAATCAAGGCTCACCACAATGCCGGCGGCCTTCCTGAAGACCTGCAATTTGAGCTCGTTGAGCCGGTCAAGATTCTCTTTAAGGACGAAGTCCGCCTTGTGGGAAAGCAGCTCGGCCTTCCTGACGGCATGGTTTATCGTCAGCCGTTCCCGGGCCCGGGCCTTGGCGTGCGCTGCCCGGGCGCTATTACAAGAGACAGACTCGAAGCAGTTCGCGAATCAGACGCCATCCTCAGAGAGGAATTCGCAAAGAACGGCCTTGCAGGCAAGGTATGGCAGTATTTTACAGTCGTTCCCGACTTCAAGTCCACAGGCATAAAGGACGGCAAGCGTTCTTTCGAGTGGGCTTGCGTTATCCGTGCGATAAATACAAAGGATGCTATGACAGCAACTGTAGAAGACATTCCGTTTGAGCTTATGACACATCTCACAGAGCGCATCACTCACGAGGTAGCGGGCATAAACAGGGTTCTCTACGACTTCACACCAAAGCCTACAGGGACGATTGAGTGGGAGTAAACAATTAATGTTATCTGAATCCCGAAAAGCGTTGATAATATAGCGCTTTTCGGGATTTTACTTTTTTGCCGGCTACAAATTGGCTACATCTCATGTAACTTGATTTAGGTTGAAACTACAAAGGATGTCGTGAAACGCGACACCTTTTCAATCTATCTGACGATAGGGGATATACCGAAACGCGCTTCCCTCTATCACCTTTATGCTTGATACGAAATGCCTCAAAAAGCTATAAATAGCGGTGTAAACCGAGATGTAAAGCAGAATATACGCGATAGTTGGTGGAGGCAACTGGGCATTTTCAGTATAATATACGGTGTAATCAAGGGAAAGGAGCATAGAATAATGGATATGATTTCACTACGTGGCATTCAAAAGAGCTACGGGTCTCATCAGGTTCTGGAGAATGTCGATCTGACCGTCCGGCAGGGAGAGATTTACGGACTGATTGGAAAAAACGGCGCAGGCAAGACCACGATTTTCAAGATCATTCTCGGTCTGACTGATTTTGAAAACGGTCGCCTTTCCATCGCAGGGAAAAGCACAAAAGCCGACTTGGGGGGCAGCAGAAAGAAGATAGGTTTCTTCATCGGAAAAAACTTTTTCGACTATCTGACCGCCAAAGAAAATCTGGAATACTATCGGCAGATGAAGGGCATCCGAGACAGGGGCGAAACGGAGCGCGTGTTGAAGCTGGTGG